>DATKLL010000089.1:0-15882 GCA_035542475.1 Syntrophales bacterium | reverse complement strand
TCCTTAAGCAATTCACGAAAAAGCTTGTTGCAGGCGGCAGCGTTTTGATTCCTCACGTCCGGTAATTTGGCGAGGGTCATAAGGAATTGCCGTGTGCCTTCCACGGTGTGTTCATGGTCATACGCCAGACTTTGCAGCACTCTCATGGCATCATTCTGCGCTGCCTCTATATCATTCTGTAGTCGTGTTACTCCAGAATAGATAACTATTCCGAGCGCAGGCAGCACCGATACTAAAACCAATACTAGCAACTGAGCTCTGATGGACCTGAAAAATGAAAATTTCACGCTGCCTCCTTAATTAGGAAAAGGATGGAACTTTAGCTTCACTAATTTTTCAAATTGATTCGTCCCTCTTTAGAGAAAGGAAAATTGAAGCTTCCGAATGCCGTCTTAAGATCGGCCTTTCCCTCGATCTTATAAGGCAGGTCTTCTCCGGTAAAAATGGCCTTCATGCTTCCACCCAGGTCTTTGAACTTTGCAGCAACAGGAATCTGTATCTGTGTTGTTGATGACGAGGGGATCAGAACTTCCTTTTCCAGGTGGCCGTTTCCGATTTCCTCATTTTTTAGGTAAAATGTGTATTCGAAAGACTTAAGAGTTAGATCAAAACGATTCGGATTTTGTACCTCGAGACCAAGGACAAGATCCATTTCTGTGAAGGAGCGCGGACTGAGGACGATCCCGCGAAGTACGAAGGATGGCTTCTCCACGATCCAGCTTAGGCACGACATAAGGAAAATAGTAAAGATGGAAATAAAAAGTATACGGCAACAAGCAATTGCTTTTTTTCTGTTCAATTTATTCATCACGAGACAGGAACTTGCTTTTCTGGTTTTAGTAAATTTAAAGGTATTTGAACTGCTATCAACTGTTGCATATTAAGTTAGAATTTATATGTTTTCAATATAAATAACACTTCATCTGTTTTTATGATTATTTCAGCCTGTCATTCTACTGCTGATCATCAAAGATATCCTCATATCATTCATTGAAGCCATGATGTGACTTATTTTGCCAATGCTATTTTTTGGGGGGCATTTAAGACTGGAAAGCTAACTACCCAACTGGTAAAGCTTCTGGAAAACTTCCAAAATGAAAAGGTCCCGGTGTACTAAAGAGGTACAAGTCTTATCGGCAGATTATTGATGATCGACTAATAAAAATCCTAAAGCCTCAGTTGCTATGGGTTTCCGACCACTGTATCAGATATTTATGAATGCCTCATCTTTCCTGATCTGCGTATTTTGCATTTTATGCTTTCTGCTTTGACTTTCATTTCCTTCCCAATTTTCAACTTTAACAAGATAATCACTTATCGATTTAGTCATATCAGGAAATAAAAGCTCTACCTGGGATACCAACCCGTGAGACCACTCATAAATTTTTACAGATAATTTTCTGCTCGGGAATGACTTCCTTTTTTCAATGTCGTAAATATGCTGGCGAGAAACCCCAAGCTCTTCCGATGCTTGTTTGACAGATATATAATTTAATTTTCGGTATTGATGTAAATTCATATTCGTAACCCTATAAATATTCTCTCAATTCTCTGTCGTTATATGAAATTCCTTCTAAACTGCCATCAATTCCCTATAAAACGAAATTGCGCTCTATTGATACCCCAAAGAACAAGGACTTCCAAATCAAAACTGCCTTTTCGTTTTTGAACTTCTACAAGATACTTTCAGACATTCTTGATTTTGCTTATTTTTATATGGGAACAATACGAGAAAAACAATATTAAAATATTTATAAATAATATTAAGAAATAAGTAATTTGAATTGTAAAGGGATGAGTCAAAAATAAAGGACGAAAAAGGGGTTAGAGCCGATCTCTAACCCCGTGATGCAATTACTTTTCTTTCTATACCTTCAAGCGTTCGATTAACCCCCTCATGAACTCTTCTCTCTTCCGGAGAAATTTTCTAAACTCCCTGTCATCAGTATTCACTATTTCAACTCGGAGGTCATAGATATATCTCTCAAGAATCGCCAGAAGTTCTTTTTCCTCATCAGGTGCCAACTCAAGCTTTGACATGGCATTACCTCCTTTCCATATATTAACTAATGCCCATATCCCGATCTTCCTTTTACTTCCTTAGTAATGCTTTGGTTGCGCCAATTGGATAGACGGGGAATATCTCGAATTTGAGGAGATCGATCCATGCAGCTCGTGTAGCAATCAACCCGATCTCGTCGCTCTCAATAACCCAAATGGATCTGCGCCCCTGAAGGTCCTGAAATCCGAAAAGGACCTTTTTCACTTCCTTTGGCCATTCCCAGTTTGCCATCTTTGACCTGACTGCTCTTTCATCTTCCGGCTCCCATGTACAGATCATCATGAAGTACATACTCTCACCTCCTAACATTCATTAAGGATAAGGTTAAGCCTTGACACAGTCTCCCCTGGAAGGTCAACTCCTTCCAGAGGAACTCTATGCAGGTAATTTGAAGGACCATTTTCCCTTAGTTAATAGTTGCTCCATGAGTTTTTTAGATAAGCTAATTACTGTAATGGCCGACGAAATAAATCCATCGTTTCAGTTAAGAAGTCTGAGATGGAGCCAATATCTCCGGAGAACAGGAGTTAAACCCGGCAAGAAATTCAAATTGAGATAAACAATCTAGTAGTGAATCGAATTAATATAATTATAGAAACAAAAAACATAGATGTCAATGTACCAAAACAGTTAATGGTAATATTGATATCGGGGGATTATCTGTCGTCAGGCTCTAAACTATCAATCATAACTTTTGGCATATAGCAGGAATTATTAAACAAGATCATTCTTCTTTTTTGCCGGTTTCATATCATTTCATAAAGAAAATTAATTATTTCTGCTGGAAATATCTGATTATATATTATAAAAAGGCAAACTTAAAATTCGCCAGGTAGTTTCATTCCAACCGTCGCTTTGAGGAACCATATTGAGGAGGAACGTATGCAGAGCATTGAACAATTACGGAAGGCAATGAGAATGACTCTTCAGACTATGGCAGCAGCGGTAGAGGCAAGGGATCATTATATGGTTGGTCACCAGCGGCGTGTAACAAACCTCGCTTGTGCTATCGCTACGGAAATGAGTCTTTCAAGCCGACGAATCAATGGAATTTCCATGGCGGGTATGATCCATGACATGGGGAAGATAGTCGTTTCTGAGGCGATTCTCAGCAAGCCGACAAAACTGACAGAGGCGGAATTTATCATAATAAAAACCCACCCTCAGGTTTGTTATGAAATATTGAAGGAAATAGAGTTCCCATGGCCTGTTGCCCAGATAGTTCTCCAGCATCATGAGAGGATGGATGGTTCCGGATATCCCAATGGATTAGCCGGTGAGGAGATTCTTGCAGAGGCACGAATCCTGGCGGTAGCCGATGTGCTGGAGGCCATTTCATCAAATCGTCCATATAGGCCTGCTAACAGTATCGATATAGCACTTGAAGAAAATTCTCGAAACAGAGGCATCCTTTATGACAAGGAGGTGGTGGATGCATGTCTAAGAATCTTTTGCGAGAAGGGATATAGGATGGAAGACTAAACAACTTCCGGTTTTTGGTTTAATAAAAAAATTTTTGATTTTGAGAAAATATAATACTGAGAAATGAAGCCTTTACCCGGATATCGGATTAATTCGAAGGGCGAGATTTAAAACATCTCGCCCTATTTTTATTCAAAATAGAATTTAAACTGATGCCTCTTCTATTATCAGATCATCCTTTATATTTATGCAGCCAATCACACTCTGAGCCGCAGGACATTTTGCCAGATAGGAAGAAAATGATTCTCTGGCCTCGGAAACCTTGTCTTGAGGTGCCTTAAGGTGATATTTGACACGAATCTGTGTGATTTTTAGAACATCATTGACGTTCTCGATATCGCCTTCAACATCTGCCCAAAAAAGATCTTCAAAAGTGCGAATTTTTTTTCCAGCCAACCCCGTGGCTAGTGTTCCCATCATTCAGGCGGCAGTTGCCGCCACTATATGATCAAGTGTTGCGGCATGCTCCTTTTCCGGCTCAACTTTATAAAAACGCTTGATGCCGCCATGAACACCATAATAAACCGGCTCAGAAAACCCTTCAATAATGGCTCTTCGCGTTGGTCCCTTTTCCCGAACAATTTTGATACGCGACGTGTGAACAACCTCTGCCATAATGCCCTCCTTACTTTCAAAATTCATCAATAGGTAAACGGTATCGCCCTTTTTAAAATTACAGAGTTAATAGTAAGGGGAAGTATACGAGATTGCAAAATGACGAACAATCAGGAAAATCCTGGTTTGCGACTTCTATAAACCTTACAATAGACTGCAAAATCCCGGGGTCATGGTCAACTCAAGGCCTCAAGGACCTATCGGATGTCCGGCAGGAATGCCACAGCCCATGTCCCAGGGCCCATGTGTGCACCTGATGTCAGAGATAGAGGATGTATTATAATCCGGGCTTTCGGATAGCGCTTTACTACTTCATTCTTAATCTCCTCCATCCAGGGACGGTTGTCCGAATATTCCAGCATGACCAGCGCGTTTACTTCCGGCTGAAGTGATCGTCCCATGGCTTCTATGGCAAAGCGTAATTGTTCTTCTCGGTTCCTTACAACGCCCATTTTGCGGGCACCTTCGGGCATGGGACTCACGACCGGTTTCATGTGGAGCATATCTCCAAAAAATGCACCCGCTTTCGACAGTCTCCCCCCAGCGGCCAAGTATTCAAGACGGTCGAGAAACACATACTCTTCACAGCGGGCAGCAGCCTTTCTGGCGAAGGCTATAACTTGTCCGTAATGGCCAGCTTCAACGGCATAGTTTGCCACCGCCAGAGTGAGCACACCAAGACGTCCCGAGGCTGCGCCGGTATCAATTACCGCGAGTCGTTCCTCCGGATCATTCCGCCTTTTCCATTCCATGACAATGCCGTAGTTGCCCGTGAAGGCCGATCCAACGCACAGGTAAAGAACCTGTGAATGAAGGCTTAGGACGCTTTCATAGATCTGATAGCGTTCAAACACCGATGCCTGAGCAGTTGACACATGCACACCGGTGCGCATGGCTCTATAAAGCTCCTCGTGTCTAAAGTAGGTCTCCGGCATGCAGCGATCTCCGATTGTGATATAGCTGTCCATAAGCGTAATCCCCAGGGTCTTAGCCTCCTCTCTTGTCAGTGAGCCTGCTGCATCAGTCATGATATGGATGCCGGACTCCGGGCGCACACTGCCGAAGGATGATGTCTGAAGATACAGGTCATCCTCTACCCAGCCGATCAGCTGGCCGAGGCCATCAAGCCTTCGGCGGGCTTCCTCTTTATTCTGTGTGTGGAAATGAACCTTCAGATAAGAATCTTCCTGCGTCACAACGACGGACTCGCCGATGGAAGCGAGCGTCTGTCCGGCATCTTTCACCTCTTTCTCAGATTGAAGAACCATGTCCACACAATAACCCGCCTCAGGTCTTTCTAAGAAAGACGGTAAAACTTGAAGTCTGCCTCGAAAGGTATCCATTATTGTTCGGAAGGGTATCCGGCCATTTGTAAGAATATAGAAAAATCCTTCAAAGTATAGAAACATGCCCAAGGCTCCGGCATCCACTACTTTAGCCTCACGAAGCTTAAGCTGCTGTTCTGTTGTATTCAGGACGATGGACTCCAGATGCGTTAGAATCTCGCAGATTCGGTCAGTATTGGGGATAGTATAGGCGTCGTGAAGAACCGCCGCCAGGGCATCGAGAAAGCTCAGCATCGTCCCTGGCCGGGGATCCGGCACGGCGTGCCATGCCCGGTCACGCCCCAGCCGGACGGCATCGGGCATAGTTTCCCAGGAAGTTGATTGAATAAAGCACTGGAAAAATCTGGAGGCGATGTTTCCCGAATTACCTCTGGCCGAGATGAGAAGATCGTGTGACAAACTCCGTACGTCACGGTCAGGCCGGCGGAGGGGTGCCAAACTTATAACGAGGTTACGGCCCGTGTCTCCATCGGCAATGGGAAAGACATTGATCCGGTCCAGAAGATCGGCCCACGCCGTGAGACGCTCTACACCGGCAATAAGGGCCTGCCGGAAATTTTCTATCATAGCTAAAAACCAGAAGTTTGATGGATTTCATGCCATGTCGCATCATAGAACATTAAGTTATCTCCTGAACAGATCTGATTCAGCGATAGCACCGGCAACACGCTCGATGTCTTTATCCATCTCACGGTCTTCCAGCATGGCTGCTGAAAGGGAGCGAATCTTTCCGATAAGGCCGGAGAGCAGCGGTCTGGCATCGAGGTTACCTCTGATCTCACAGCCCTGGGCAGCGGCAAGGAGATGGATGGCCAGAACCCGCTCTGTCAGTGTGCAGATTCGTTCCGCATCTCTTGCTGAGATGGTACCCATACTTACTTTATCCTGGTTATGAGATTCTGTGGAGCGGGAAAAGGAAGATGCAGGCATGGTCAGCTTCAGTGCCTCCGCCGCTAGGGCCGAAGTAGATAAGGACATGGCTTTGAATCCGTGGTGAAAGACAGAGTCCTCACCCGCGACCCGTACCAGGTCTGCCGGGAGACCCCTGTTAAGGAGCGGATCAACAAGGAGGGCTACCTGCCGGTCCGACATGTCCGCTACAGAGGCCAGCACTGCTTTCAGGGCATCCATGGCAAAGGCCATATGGCCGCCGTAAAAATTTCCGCTCATGAGAGGCTGACCCGTCTCCGGATCGAAGATGGGGTTGTCATTTGAGCTGTTCGCTTCTGTCTCAACCCACTCGCGAATCCATGTCAGGGCATCATAGAGAACGCCGACGATTTGCGGTGTGCACCGGAGGGAATAAGGATCCTGCAAGGCCCCCTTAGCCTGGGATTCAAGGTCTCCGTTATCTGTATCCATCTGTAGCAGTTCGGTCAGCCTTTTCGCCGCCTGTATCTGCCCAGGGAAAGGCTTGGCTTCACCGATGACAGGATGAAAATGAAGGAACTTGCCTTTTAGAGCATGAACGGTAAGGCCGGTAGCACATATGGCGGCATCGAGTATCCTGTTGGCCCGCTCCACGGCCAAGGCGGCTATCCCCGTCATTGTGGATGTGCCGTTCATCATGGAAAGAGCCTCTTTTGGGGCAAAGGCATACGGAACAAGACCTGCAAGTTTCAGCGCTTTGGCAGCCGGCATGCACTCGCCACGGTAAAATACTTCCCGTTCCCCCGTCAGGGCCGCCGTCACGTAAGACATAGGAGTCAGGTCTCCGGAAGCACCCACGGAACCCTCACAGGGAACAACGGGCGTAATCCCATGGTTAAGAAAGGCCGCCAGTCTCTCCAGAAGACCTAAGGATACACCGGAATACCCCGCCGACAGGCACAGTAGACGGCAGAGCATTGCCGCCCTAGTCGCGGGGATGCTGATGGGCTCGCCGGTGCCGCAGCCGTGAAATCGGATGGGGTTGGCTCCCCGGTGCTTTCGCATTTGGTCTTGTTTCAGGCGCTTTCCGCAGGATTTGCCAAATCCGGTAGACACGCCATAGACGGGGATTCCATCGCGGATAGCTTTGTGGAGCATGGCCTCACTCCGCCGGATACGTTCCTGAAAGGAGCGCCCCCGGCTGAGCTTCACTACAGCCTTTCCCCGAGCGACGGCAACAATCTGTGAGAGTGACACAAGCCCCTCGCCAATAATTACTTCTTCAGTAACACGCTTCTTCATCACTGACCTCCGAATATATCTTCCACTTGCCCAAACCGGCGGGTCATCAGTTCCCGCCTGCGGCCGCGATATGTGCCGTCGGCTTTCTCCTTTTCCATGACCTTCTGTAGGAGTTTGAACATCTTGTATGTCTGGGGTTCACGACGATAGAATGTGTCCCACGCATAGGTGTAGAGTTCCTGAAGCTTTTCCGGAGTCATATGACAGGGCTGGAACACCACTTTGTCTGCCGTGTAATTATTCCAGTTATAAGAGAAGATGCGCCCTGTCCGGTGCAGGTCATCGAAAGCCTTGGTGTGGGGAAATGGCGTAAGGATAGTGAATTCAGCAAGTTCCAGGTTGATCTCCATGAGAAAATCCACAAGCCGACGGATGTCGTCCTCTGTATGATCATCGAGACCCAGGAGAATAGTCCCCTCCACAGCTATACCGTGGTCATGGTAACGCCGGATGCGCTCCCGTATATAATCCGATGTATCGAAGATAGCCTGGTAGACATACCAGGCCCCCGCCCTGGCGGCCAGGTCAAGTATCTCATCGTCATCCTCGATAGGATGACAGCACCATTTTTTCTTCAGAGGGATCATGGCCTTGAACAGCTCACGTTCCCATGCCTTATCCTGGGCGAGGGAATTGTCCACGATAAACAAACGGTTGTTGTCGATTGCCGCCAGTTCCTCCACAACCTTGTCAATGGGGCGGGGGCGGAACTTTCTCCCTCCCAGAAAAGCCACACAGCAGGGGTAGCAGTTGAAGCGGCATCCCCGCGAAGCGTGCACGAGGTCCACCATCTGCACACCCTTGTAGTAATAAAATTCGTGTTTTAATATGTCCCTTCTTGCCGTCCCGATGGATTCCGCGAGTGGGAAATCCATCAGGTAATCATACCGCTTCTGCAGCCGGTTGTTTTTAAAATCTCGGAATATCTCCTCCATCCTGCCTTCTGCTTCACCGAGAAAGATCGCATCGGCGTGCTGCATAGTTTCCTCTGCGTGCAGCATCGTTGCTATGCCTCCGAACATAACCTTGATTCCCCTCCGCCGGTAACTGTCGGCAATCTCCCAGCCCCTTTTCACCTGGCTGGTCAGCATCATCGATATGCCTACGAAATCTGGGGCATCATCCAAGTTGACAGATTCCACATTTTCATCCGTAAAATCGACTTCCACATCATCGGGCAGAGTCGCAGCAAACACAACGGGCCCATGCGGCGGAAGGTGGAATTCCGTCTGCCTCTCCAACTTTTTCCATTTCGGATAGATAAGTTTGAATTTCACATCTATTGCCTTCTATTAAGACCTATGAAGAACCTCTATCTTGTTATTGCGACTAAACTAAGGAATATTACAACTTTTATATAAAAAAACAAGCCTTCTCGTCACTTTGCCTCTCGGAATGACGCAAACAGAAATTTTTTAGGAGGGTTCTATTCATCATCCGGTGACTCACCGGGTTGCAACTGCATTGTCCTTTTTGAAACCGGCTCTGCATTGATCAACCTCAGAAGCAGCGTATAATCCCGAGTGTCGAAGGCAGTCAGTCTGACCAATGTGGGAATCCTGTTCTTTATGGAAGAGGCATTTACCCTCCGAATCGTTTCATAACTGTCACTATATAGGCCTATCTCCCAAGAACTATCCTGATGGACAATCACATCGATAATCCTGCCTTGATTTTCATCATAACGGCAGATCGTCGATCCGTCTTCAAGCAGGCCGGCCTTCGAAAGCCGTCCCTGCGGGGCAAGTAAAATCAGACGGATATCCTTCATCAAGTGTTCCGCAAAATTTTTGGTATTAAACGGCGGCACTGCCCGATTTACGCGCATCTCTTTCTCATATTGGGCATCAAACAAAACAAATCCCTCGATAGTCATGATTGCGCTGTGGATCGTTTCAGATGCCGGATCAATAACGGTCACACCCACAACCGTTCCTGTTCCTTCACCAGGCAAAATTACCTCAATAGCGTGGATAAAACGGTAGGGGGTATCTATGAACGGCTGATGACATCGCTTCGTAATATCCGGCAGCAACACATGATCCACAGGTTTTATTACGGGGAGACGGCCGCATGAGACTAGAAAAGAAACCAATATGAATATGGAGAGCCAGCGTGCGGGTAACATGAAACACTTCATCCTACTTCCCGGAATAATGATTCACTGATCTTCCCGTTAATCTGCACGTCGGCAAATTCAAAGAGAGTATAATTTCCTTCGCTTTCTGTAATCTTGACAGATTTAATAACACCTGGTCGATCAGGCGAAAGTGTTATCACGATGCGCGATATCATTGACGACAGCCCTTTTTCCTTGGGCGTGAGGATAATCTTCGGTCCCCTTCCCCCTTTCAAGGTCGCCGAAAAATTCTCATTCGCGGTGAATTGGCCGGTGCTCCACCAGCTGATCTCCTGAAGAACGATTTGCATTGATTCAAGTGACCCGCCTTTATCCTCCACAAGTCCTCTACTCCCTGCGGTATATCGTCTGATATCTCCCTTCCGCATAAGCAGAACGCTTCTTATAGGAGACGTATATTCCCACCTGACCGAATCCGGTGCCTGAAAATAAAAAAGCCCCTTTGAGACAAGGGGTCTGGAAAGGATCTGCATGTGCTTTTCCTGGGTGAAATGAGCGTTGACAGATTTTATCTTTGCTGATTCCCTCCGGATATCCTCCCAGTTGTCCGCCCACCCAAGCATAACCGTACAGGAAATGAATACACCAATGAGGAACACACCCCTCTTTGCTCTGCCCTTTGTCGTTATGAAATCCATTAAAACATGCCGCCGTTGACGGAAATGACCTGTCCCGTTATATATGAGGCGTCGTCTGAACACAGGAAGCGGACGACCTTTGCAACCTCCTCCGGCCTTCCGATCCTTGCCATGGGAATGATGTCCTTGATTCTATCCACCGGAGCTCCCTTGATCATCTCCGTATAGATCAACCCTGGGGCAACCACATTGACCCTGACACCCAGCCTCGCCACTTCGGACGCCAGTGAGCGGCTGGCAGCGATCAATCCAGCTTTTGCAGCAGCGTAGTTTGCCTGTCCCCTATTCATGACGAGAGCAGACACAGACGAAATGGAGACAACTGATCCCCTGCGATTCCGAACCATTGTCTTTATTACCGGCTTCGTTATGTTATAAAAACCCTTCAGCGTCGTTTGGATAACCGCGTCCCAATCTGCTTCCGGCATCATCATGAACAGCCCGTCGGCAGTAACTCCGGCATTATTTACGAGGACGCGAAGATTCTTATGCCGCGAGATGATTTCATCCATCTGCTTAGCAGCTTCCTTCGGATCGGCCACATCAAAGCGAAACTTTTCCCCGCTGCCCCCCTTCGCTCTGATAAGATCCAGGGTTTCCTCAGCAGACTGATCGTTTGATTTGTATGTGATGATCACCCGATATCCCGCATCTGACAGTTCGACCGCAATGGCACGGCCGATGCCGCGACTGCCGCCGGTCACGAGGGCAACCCGTTCTTCATTCATATAGTTCTGCTCCTTAGGATGGATCACAGCGGGATTAGTGTTAATCGGAATCGAAGCGCACGACTTGTATTTGAATTCTTCCCAAGAGGTCTTTTCCCGCCGTTACGGTTCCCTCCAGTACATTGTAATTGTGAGCGCCGGATAGATTTTTCACAGTTGTGATTAGTACCGTGTGAAGTGGGATCCGGTCCAGAAAAAAATCTGCGCTTTTAATCCCGACAAGCAGCCCCCTGCCCATATCATTCTCAATCCCCCTTCTACATCTTATTTGGACAGCTGCTGTCTGTGCTACAATCTCGATCAGGACTATAGGGTCGACGAAAGACTCATGACAGAGAGGCCATCGATCGGTGACGACGGCTGACGTTACGGCCGTATCGGCGTTTACGTCCAGAACTTCATTGATCAATTTCATTCTATCCCGATGGGGGATCAGTGTTTCAATATCCATCCTGTCATCACGAGATGAGAGTTTTAGATGTTCAAAACAATCTAAATATGTTATTAGACGGCGGCATAGTAAATGGAAAAAATGAGAGATGTCAAGGGGAATTATTGATGAAGATGAGGAACATCGGTGGACTGCCGTGGTATCAAAATATCTTCACCCTTCCACCGGACCCTGACAAGGAATTTATACTAGGCGGCCGCACTTATAAAGAGATATATCGTCTCGCAGCGGTGATTAGTTCTATCCGGTCAGCGGAAGACAATGACCACACTGTAATCTGCCTATGTACCGATGATAAAGCCCTCGTTGCTGCTTCACTGGTAGCTTCGCTTGCCGGCGGACCTCGCCTTATTCTTCCCTATGCCTTCTCCCGGCAGGCCATTGAGGAAGTCTGTGAGACTATGCCCGTATCCTTTCTACTCACAGACCGTCCGGGTGATTACCCCACCGGCCCTTCGGTAATAACTCCTGCTATGCTGGATGGTGATAATACGACCCGCGCTACCTTTATTGATCCGAATGAACCCTTCCTCATGCTGTTCACCGGCGGATCTACGGGGAAGCCGAAGGTGTGGTCCAAGACACCCCGAAACATGCTTTCGGAGGCCCGATATATGTCTGACAAATTCGCTATAGCTCCCGATGATCTCTTTCTGTCGACCGTACCGCCCCAACATATTTACGGCTTCCTATTTTCCGTGCTGATTCCATTCATAAGCTCTGCCTGTGTTCTTGACGGCGTTTATACCTTCCCCAGGGAGATACTCCGGGCCGCCAAAAATTACAAGGCATCCATCCTGGTAAGCGTTCCTTTACATTACCGAGTTTTGAAAACGGATGATCTGCAAAGTCATGACTTAAGGATGGCTTTTTCTTCCGCAGGAGTACTGGATAAAGAGGATGCTGCATATTTTCACGACAAAACAGGTCTGGACGTTATAGAAATTTATGGCTCAACGGAAACAGGAGGGGTGGCCGCAAGGCGCCGTCTGAGAGACGGCGAGGCTTGGAATGCCCTTGACCCTGTCAACTGGAAGATAAGGAACGGAAGGCTGCATGTTCGATCGGAATTTATTTCTCCCACACTGCACCGGGATGCCGCCGGTTTTTTCATGACGGCAGACTGCGCGGATTCTGACGGTAATGACAGATTTGTCCTGCGGGGCAGAGCAGATGATATTGTCAAGGTCGGGGGGAAGAGAGTTGACCTTTCCGCCATACAGGCAAAAATAAAACGGATACCCGGTGTTCGTGATACCGTAATTGTATCCATTCCTACCGGGAACGGACGCCAAAATGAACTGGCAGCGCTTGTGGCAACCGATCTTGATGTACCTCATTTGAGGCAGCATATTGCCACAGTCAGTGAAGCGTATGCCATTCCGAAGCGTATTGTTGCTGTACCGGAAATCCCCGTGACTCCTGCAGGCAAATATGACAGAGCAATGATCGAAAGGATTCTGCGATCAGGAAATGAAAAATTGGTGACGAAAGATAAAGGAACCCGACGACAACATGGTACATAGGCATCGATATATAGCTTATCCTCACCATCATAATAGATGTCCCGGGAGGTAAAAATTATGCCCCGAAAAACGAGATTTGCATTGATTACATGCGTTTTTTTGTGCACTCTTCTCGCTATGTCTGCTTTGGCGCAGGCTCGTGGCATCATTCCGCTTAGAAATTATTATCCTGCTTTCACGACCGATTTAAATGAATATAAAGGCAAACGGGTGTATCTCATGAACTTTGATAATCAGGCCAGAGATACCACCGTCTGGTATTATTTCAGCCCGGATAGGCAGTATGCCTATGGCGGTAATTCGCTGATTCAGAATTATTTCTGGTATTCCTTTGAAAAGGCCCTGATAAGTCTCGGGATGTGGGTCTCAAACATGGATAAGCCTGATCCCTACGCACCGGCCTTGTGGCTGACTTTAAAATCCGTCACCGACGCCAGGTTTGAGGTGGAGGTGAAAATGCAGAAATTCGTTTACGGCGTGTTCTTTACCAAAGTTTATACAGTCACAGGGGAGGACATCAAACAAGAAGAACGCACGGCGGAGAACATGGAGAAGCGTGCGTACCGCATGACCAACAGACTCTTTGAGACTATCTTGACCGATCCCCAATTCAAAAAGGCTTATTTTAAGGCAGCTGCTGAAATGCTGAAGTCTCAGGGCAATTGACGGGACTGCGGGATTGTTGAAACCCAAGCACAGCGCAGCAGGTGAATGTTTTTCAACTGCCCCAATGTCATTTTAGACAACTGTCAGCAGCATATAGGCAATAGAAAAACGCCCGCTTTCCGGGATAAAGCAGAGCAGCTTATTTCCTTCCTTCAGCTTTCCCGAATGAAAAAGTTCCTCCAGCATGACATAAATGGAAGCTGATCCGGTATTTCCTTTATATGACAGATTGGTAAACCATCTCTCATAAGGAATGGTGAATCCAATTTCTTCCATTGCTTTGAAGACCTTATCCCTGAAGTAATAAGAAGAATAGTGAGGTAAAAACCAATCCACCTCGCCGGCTTTGAGTCTTCTTTTCGCAATTGTCCGTGCCAGCGCCATGTTCACAGAAACCTTGACCATTTCCTCATTCAAGATGGTCATGTCCTGTTTCAGGGCAAAATAGTTTTTATCGAGAGCTTCCTTCAGAGAATCAAGCTGACGCCATCCCGTGATTGAACCATCTTCATTTTTAACAGCACCTGCAAACATGCATACTTCATATTGGCCGGCATATGAAACATGCTCGATCCAATCTACTTTCAGCGAATATCGATCCGCATTTTTCTTCGACGACATGAATACCGCACCGGCAGCGTCGGACAGCATCCAGCGAAGAAACTCCGCATCAAACGGCACCACGGGATTACTTTTTACAGCCGAATCGCTTTGCAAATGTTCAAAAAATTTCGCCCTGATGAGAGAGGATGCCAGTTCTGATCCCGTCGCCACGGCATTATCGCTGAGACCAAGGGCCACATTCATAAATGCATACTTAAAGGCACTAATCCCGGAAAGACAGATTCCGGCAGTAGAAATTACCTCACAGGGGGGAGAACCCAGCTCGCCATGGACCATTAGGCCGTGACCGGGCACAATAATATCCGCCATAGACGTACCGCAACACAGACATTGGATATCGGATACGGTAAATCCTTCGTAAGGCCTCAGCTTTCTTACTGCTTCTGCTGTTAATTGTGCGTTGGTGTGGGTCAATTTAGCCGTCGCCGGGTCGATGGCATAGTAACGCTTCTCGATTTTATTATTATCGAGAATTCTATTCTTCATTCTTGACGGCAAGTTGTGGATCTTGCCGATGACGTCTTGTATGTGTTCATTGTCGACAGGTTCATTAGGTAAAAATGCTGAAACGTCATTAATAAAAACAGTCACTTCATCTCCCTGTATTCGATCCGGTTGTTTTTTCATAAGGTGCCTACTTACTAAAAGGAACCCTTTTTATGCAAGTAAAAAATTCACTTGTCAATGGTATAAGGTCTGATCGATCAGTTGGATCTTTTATCCTTTCCATGTAGCCTCTTCACCAGTTCTGAAAATGTCCCATAAAATGTCTTTTCAGGAATGGTCGTGGGAAGAACGGCGTTCGTGAAGGTGTAAAAGTCCAGATCGTGAGTGACTATTCGATCCTTCACTTTCCTATGGAGGGGTGTTCCTGGAATAGGTGTGAGTACTGAGAGGACAGGAATCTGAATCCTCTGCTCTACAATGAACTTCTCCAGATTTATAAAGTCATCTTCTGTATAATCCGGAGCAACGATGAAATCACCAACAATGAGCATACCCAGTTCGTGGAGAAGCTCAATGGCCCTGGGAATAACATCAATTTTGTATTTCTTGTTATAAGCCTTTATCCTTCGACCCTGAATATCCTCAAATCCGACAACCACTGCATGAAGACCGGCTTCCTTCCAATCTTTCAACAAGGCATAATGTCTGACAATCGTATCCGCCCGTACATCGGCAATGAATCGCTTCCGTATGCCCATCTCTTTGATCCTCCGGCATACATCCCTTGACATGTCAGGATCACCGAAAGTATTGGCATCAACCATACGTATAAAGGGAATATCACCCAGCAGGCCTATGTCCCTTGCTACAGAATCCGGTGTGTGGACAAGGTATCTTCCCCCTGTAACTCCCGGAATGGCGCAGAAAGAGCAATCATGTGTGCAACCATAGGCGGTAATAACAAATCCCATCTTCATTCCTAATT
>DATKLL010000088.1:0-19878 GCA_035542475.1 Syntrophales bacterium | reverse complement strand
GCGATGATTTTGCCTGTAAGGATAAATCAGCATAAGCGTCTATAGTTCCCTTCTGATAGCCGGGATCCCACTTGATATTTTGATCAATGTTTCCTTGAACAAGGGTAACATCCATGGATTCTGCAGCTTTTAGTCTTTCGTCTATTATGTTTACTCGTAAATACCCATAAGTAAAGATTATTAGCATTAAAGTGCAACCTAAAACTACTTCTGCCATCAATCTCATCCCTTTTAACTTCTGATTGAGAATATCAAAAATAATTACATTGACCAAAACGATGATAAACGAAACTCCATATATTCCCGTTATATCAACAACCTGAATTAACGTAGTGTTGAGGTATTGAGAATATGCGAGATCCTCCCAGGGGAAGCCTGTGAACAGATGGGATTTCCCATATTCTAGACATGTCCATAAAACCGGTGCTACAACAATCTTGGGTATACCTTTACCTGCAAAATACACAGTACCTGCGGCAAAAAGTGCCAGGTAGATGCTTAAATACGAAGACAAGAGCAGCATTATGGAAATGCCAGCATAATATGGAAGATGCCCATAGTTTACAATAACAAATACAATCCAGTAAAAAATACCGGTATAAAATGTGATACCGGAAATAAAGCCAGCGATTAGACCAATTCTACAACTTGTTACATGTTTGAGGGCAAAAAACAGAGGAACCAGAGCTGCCCAAGCAATAAAACCAAAACCATATTTTGGAAAAGAGAGAAAAAGAAGAACCCCGGAAGTGAAACTAAATATAAATGTATTTTTAGTACCATTCAGGCTTTGCATTCTCAACTTTTGATGATTCCCCCGCCTGCTAGAGATTCATCCATCTTTTTTATTTTAACTTTCCTAATACTTCGCTCATCGGCAGATTCAATGATCATTTCAAGATTATCAACATTAATGATTTCTCCGGTTACCGGAATCTTTTTAATAACACTCAGAATAAAACCACCGAGGGTTTCATATTTACCTTCCTTAAATTTTTTCTTCAAGTAATCTTCAAGCACCTCAATTTCTACCCTTCCATCAACAAGGATATAGCCATCAGCCAACTCAACTATATCTGCCTTTTTTGAATCGTGCTCATCATGAATTTCTCCAACGATTTCCTCTATCAGGTCTTCAAGGGTGACAAGCCCTGATGTACCGCCATACTCATCTATAACAATCGCCATATGATACTTCTTCTGTTTCAGTTCGTGGAGAAGATGATGCGAGTTTTTTGTTTCCGGAATATAATATGGCTTTCGCAAGCTTGATAGGATATCATTTTCTTTTATAGGTTTTGACCAGAATTTAAGAAGATCCTTTACATTTAAGATACCAACTATATTATCAACACTATCGGCATATACCGGCATCCTTGTATGACCATGTTTTATGGTTAGTTCGAGAATTTCATCGATTGTTGCATCACTCCCAATAGCAATCATTTCCGTTCGCGGGATCATCACTTCCCTGACGACTGTATCACGGAATTCAAGGATACTCTGAATCATTTCTCCCGACTGGGAGTCTATCAGCCCTTTTTCCTCTCCTGCATCTATGATAGACTGCAGTTCTTCCTCTAGGCGTGACTGTTCATCTGCCGAAAAAAATTTTTTTATTTTCGCAAAAATATTTTTCCCTAAAATATTTTACTCCTTTCTTTAGAGTCCCCGCAAATACTCCGGTCTGAGACGCTTTACGTCACGGTCATTAATTATACTATTAATCATTTTGACAACCTTGCTCTTTTCAGACGGCATACTTGCCTTAATGGGAAGATAATTTGAAGCATGGTTTGATGTAAAAAAGCAGTTTGTGAAATTAGAATTTTCAATGATTATTGCAAGTTCATTTAGCAATCCAAGTTTATCAGGAAGTATGAAATTACCAGACATAAAATCTGAATACAATGGTGTCCCTGGTACAAGCATGAGGGTTAAGGCACTTGCAAAGTCAGGATCTATCTCAGTAAGGATTCTTGCCGTGTCAAAGGCATGTTCAATACTCTTCTCAATCCCCCCTATACCCAGGATGATAGTTGCCGATAGCACAATGCCCGCTTCTTTTATCCGGCGACCTGCCTGGATCATTTCTTTACTCGTAACTCCTTTTTTTATTTTCTTTAGCAATTCATCGTTTCCTGTCTCTACACCGAGATACACTATCTTCAGACCTTGTTCTCTTAATTGAATTAATTCATTGACTGATTTTCTCCGTATGCTTTTCGCATTGGCATATGTTCCCACCCTTTTTACACTCTTAATCTGTGTTTTTATCATGTTCAAAATTTGAACAAGCCTTTCCTGCGGAATAATCAGAGCATCGCCATCGCATAAAAATATTTTCTCAATGTACCTATATCGCAAGGCTTCCAATATATCCTCTTGAATTTCATCGATAGATTTAATCTTGAATTTCTTACTCTTATAAGCGGGACAAAAGATACATTTATTGTGGGAACAACCAACCGTAACTTGAATCAATAAACTATTAGCCTCACTGGGTGGTCTTATTATGTCACCTTCATACTTCATTTTAAGAATTCTTATATCGTTATCTGAATTAATCGAAATAAAAAATAAAAAAGGAGTTAACCTTGGTGGTCAACCCCTGGAATTTTGGCGGGGCCGATGGGACTTGAACCCACGCCCTCCGGCGTGACAGGCCGGCGTTATAACCATCTTAACTACGACCCCAAAATATTGAAAATAACAAACAACAAAACCTCTATTCCTTATTCCTCAATGAGGAATATATAAATGTATTAAGGGATTCACCTATTTTTTGCTCTGGTAGGCGGAACAGGACTCGAACCTGTGACTTCCACGGTGTAAGCGTGGCGCTCTTCCAGCTGAGCTACCCGCCTTTGTTATTTTTTTAACAACTGTATTTATTGTTGTCAAGCAATAAATAAGACTGTCGCTCTTTAACAGAGCAATTCTCCAAAGGACGGACGGCCCCGCTCACCGGAATAGACGGAATGTGTATCGATGCCTCTTCGTCAAATTCTTCACGCTCTTTTAGATCAAGACCAAGCGCCACTTTTAAAACTTCATCCATGTGTTCTACAAAGACAATATCAAGGGCCTTTAAGACATTAGCTGGAACATCTGCTAGATCTTTTTCGTTATCCTTGGGGATAATTACAGTCTTTATATTGCCGCGGTGTGCTGCAAGCAGCTTCTCTTTCAACCCGCCGATAGGCAATATCCTGCCTCTCAATGTAATTTCGCCGGTCATAGCAAGATCACCGCGAACCGTTTTCTTCATAAAAGCGGAAGCGATCGATGTTGCCACCGCTATTCCCGCAGACGGTCCATCCTTTGGTATAGCACCTTCCGGTACATGCACATGAACATCAGTTTCCTTATAAAAATTTAAATCCAAACCGAACTTTTCGGCTCTTGCGCGGACATACGTAAGAGCTGCTTGGACGGATTCCTGCATCACATCACCGAGCTTGCCGGTCATGACCATCTTGCCTGTACCTTTCATAAGAGAAGATTCTATCGCAAGAAGCTCCCCTCCCACTTCTGTCCAAGCCAAGCCAATACACAAACCTATTTCGTCTCTACCTTCGATCTCTCCATGCCTAAATTTTGGAACACCCAAATATTTAGGTATAGCCTTTGAATTGATCCTGATATGATTATTTGTGCCGTTTGTTGCTATCTTCTTGGCAACTTTACGACATATAGATGCAATCTCCCTTTCGAGGTTTCTAACCCCGGCCTCCCTTGTATACTGCCTGATTATAGCCAATAGAGCCCCATCGGTAAAAAATATATTGTCCTTTGTAAGACCATTTGCTTCCATTTCTTTACCAACAAGGAATTTTTTAGCTATGCTCAGCTTTTCCGGCTCAGTATACCCAGCAAGGCGTATTACTTCCATTCTATCCTGCAATGCTGCGGGGATCGTTTGTAGAATATTTGCTGTTGTTATAAACATCACATCAGAGAGGTCATAATCAACCTCTAAGTAGTTATCGTTAAATGCATTATTTTGTTCCGGATCCAGTACTTCAAGAAGGGCGGCTGAAGGATCCCCACGAAAATCAGAACTTAATTTATCTACTTCATCAAGACAAAATACAGGGTTGTTCGACCCTGCCTTTTTCACCAGTTGAATGATTTTGCCCGGTAACGCTCCTATGTAGGTTCTCCTGTGTCCTCTAATTTCAGCCTCGTCTCTTACACCACCGAGAGAAAGTCTCACGAATTTTCTGTTTGTTGCCCGGGCTACAGATTTTGCTACTGAAGTCTTTCCAACCCCTGGAGGACCCACAAAGCAAAGTATCGGTCCTTTATTTTTTTTCACAAGGGATTGAACGGCAAGGTATTCGAGTATCCGCTCCTTGACTTGTTTCAGGCCATAGTGATCTTCTTCTAATATTGTTTCGGATTCCTTAAGGCTATGTTTGTTCTCAGTTTTATCAGACCATGGCATATCCAGCAACCAGTCAATATAATTTCTTACTACTGTCGCTTCAGCAGACATGGGGGCCATCATCTGTAACTTCTTAATTTCATGTTTGACCTTTTTATATGCCTCTTCCGATAATTTTTTCTGTTTTAGCCTCTTTTCCAATTCAGCTATTTCATTTCTGAATTCATCCTTTTCGCCCATCTCTTTCTGGATGGCACGCATTTGCTCATTCAGGTAATAATCTTTTTGGGTCTTTTCCATTTGTTTTTTGACCCTTCGCTTTATCTTTTCCTCGACCTCCATGATCTCAATCTCTCCGAGCATAAGCTCGTAGACCGCTTCAAGCCTATCATTAACATTGAATATCTCTAACAATTTTTGCTTTTCCTCAAGCTTGAGGCTTATATGAGATGCGACAACATCGGCTAATTTTGAAGAGCTATCTATAGATGCTATTGTATTGACCATCTCCATATGAACTTTTTTACTTAATTTTGCATAAGTTTCGAACGATTCTCTGATATTTCTTATTAGAGCTTCAGATTTTATTTGATTTTTGTCATCTAAATCTTGAATCTCTTCAACGCTCACCATAAAAAAATCTTCATTTGGTATATATTCTTTAATTATTCCTCTCTTTTTTCCTTCAACAAGTACTTTAACAGTCCCATCGGGTAACCTTAAAAGTTGTATAATTACTCCTATAGCTCCCACTTTGTATATATCGTTTTCCGTTGGTTCATCTTTCTGGGCACTTTTCTGAGCCACCATGAATATACCTTTTTCACTTTTCATGGCTGATTCGAGTGCAGCAATAGATTTTTCCCTGCCAACAAATAGTGGTACAATCATATGTGGAAATACGACAACATCCCTCAATGGTAGTAGAGGAATTGTTAATGTCGTACGCTCATTATCCTTATTTTTTAAAAAATCGAACATATCTCTATTTCCCATAACCCAAATTTCCCGTCTATGCAGTTTCGGATTTTGTTTCAAAAATCAATATTGGTTTTTCTTTATTCATAACAACTTCTTCGGTGATTACACACTCTCTAACATCGTTTCGTGATGGTAATTCATACATAATATCAAGCATCGTATTTTCTAATATCGATCGGAGACCCCGTGCACCTGACTTTCTTTCAACTGATAGTTTAGCTATCGCCCTGAGGGCTCCATCTGTAAATTTAAGTTTAACGTTCTCAAGCTCGAATATCACTTTATACTGTTTTGTAATTGCATCTTTAGGTTCAATTAAAATTCTAACCAATTCGTCCTGATTCAATTCATTTAACGTGGCGATCACCGGCAATCTGCCGATGAACTCCGGAATCATACCAAACTTCAGCAGATCTTCAGGCTGGACATCCGATAAAAGATTACCAATCTTTTTATACCGCTTACTTTTAATATCTGCACCAAACCCCATCGTTGATGCACTCAGTCTTTTAGATATAATGTCTTCAAGATCATTAAATGCTCCACCGCAAATGAATAAGATATTTGTTGTGTCCACTTGGATAAATTCCTGCTGTGGATGTTTTCTGCCTCCCTTCGGCGGCACATTCGCCATTGTTCCTTCTATAATCTTCAAGAGAGCTTGTTGAACACCTTCACCTGAAACATCCCTTGTAATTGAAGGATTGCCTGATTTCTTAGCTATCTTATCAATTTCATCAATATACACAATACCCTTGGAAGCCCTCTCGACATCGTAATCGGCATTCTGTAGCAGACTAAGTATTATGTTTTCTACATCTTCTCCCACATAACCCGCCTCTGTCAGTGTTGTAGCATCGGCAATGGTAAATGGCACGTTAAGCATTTTAGCAAGTGTTTTCGCAAGTAGTGTCTTACCCGATCCTGTGGGTCCAATTAATAAGATATTGCTTTTTTGTATTTCAACGCCATTCATATCTACATTCGAGAACAGACGCCTGTAGTGATTATAAACAGCTACCGAAAGAACCCTTTTTGGCCTCTCCTGCCCGATTACATATTGATCCAGAAATTTTTTTATATTCCTCGGTTCTGGTATTCCCTTCTGAAATTCATCATTAACGGTAGATTCACATTCTTCTTCAACAATGCACCTGCAAAGTTCGATGCATTCATCACAAATATATGCAGCTGGCCCGGCAACTAATTTTCTTACCTCGTTCTGATTCTTTCCACAAAATGAACAGAACAAAATACCTTGAGAACCCTGGTTGTCCTTGTTCCTTCTTACCATTGGAAATACCTCTTTTTCATATCGTGCTACTGACGTTTTACGATTATATCATCAATGATACCATATTCTCTCGCCTGCTCACAAGTCATATAGTAGTCCCTCTCCGTATCCATCTGGATCTTTGAGAGTGGTTGACCTGTCAAGTTAGCTAGAATAAGATTTAATTCTTCTTTCATTCGTAAAATCTCTCGCGCCTGTATATCTATGTCAGTTGCCTGACCGTAAAATCCACCAAGTGGCTGATGTATCAATATTCTCGAATGCGGAAGGGCTGATCTTTTCCCCTTCTCACCCGCTGCAAGTAACAATGCGGCCATACTTGCCGCTTGCCCCATACATACAGTACAAACTGGGGGTTTAATATATTGCATGGTGTCATAAATTGCCATTCCCGAGCTTACATTACCTCCGGGTGAGTTCAGATAGAAAAATATCTCCTTATCCGGGTCTTCTGATTCTAGATATAACATCTGCGCTATAATGAGATTAGCAATATCATCATCAATCGCTGTACCGAGAAAGATTATCCTATCCTTCAGGAGCCTTGAATAAATATCAAAGGCCCTTTCACCCCTCCCATCCTGTTCAATTACCATCGGAATTAAGGGCATTTACCGCCCTCCTTATATATTATTTTTTTATTATCTTTATTTTCGCTTCTTTTTCTATAAAACTGAAGACTTTTGCATTTAAAATTTCACTCTTTATATCTTCAATCATCTTGCCGTCTTCCAAAGATTTCTTTAAGGAATCATAAGTTTGGGATCTTTGAGCAGCAATTTCCTGAATCTTCTCTTCAAGTTCTCCATCCGATACAGTAATAGATTCTTTATCGGCTATACTTTTTATAATAAGGATTGTCATAACAACCTTCAAGGCTTCATTCTTGTAAAGATCATAAAATCTATTGTATAATTCGGACTTATCCTGACGCTTAATTCCACGCATGGCCATTCTTCTCTGCATATCGGCGATCATGAAAGAAACCTGCCTGTCTACAAATGATTGAGGAACTTCAAATTTATTAATTTCCAAAAGTTTATCTATTATCAAACTTTTAAAAACTGTATTGGATCGAGTAATATTTTCTTCAGTAAGTGTCTTTCTTATATCCTTTTTCAAATCATCAAGAGTTTCAAATTTGTCAAAATTTTGAACAAATTTTTCATCAATTTCTGGCAACTTTTTTTCCTTAATATTCTTTAAAGTTACCGAAAATAAGACCTCTCTTCCCGCCAAATCCTTAGCATGGTAATCATCAGGTAGTTTAACTCTTATTTGTTTTGTTTCGCCTTTTTTAATACCCACAAGTTGTTCTTCAAAACCTGGAACAAATGTTTTAGAGCCAACTTCCAGAAGGTAATTATCTGCTTTCATTTCCTTAAGGATTTTACCATCGTGTGTACCTTCAAAATCAATGACAGAAAAATCCCCTTCTTTCACTTCCCTATCAGATGCCACTTCCTCCATGGTACCGAACATTTCACGAATTTCCTGTAACCTGGCATCAACATCAGATTCACTAACTTCATGCTCTTCTTTCTCGAGTTCAAGACCCAAATAACCTTCTGGTTTAACAACTGGTTCGACCTCGACGGTAGCAGTGAAGGTAAAATTCTTCTCAGCCTCTATACCCTTTTGATCTATGTTGGGTTGCGCCACTGCACTAATATTGTTTGCTTTTAAAGCTTCCCAATAGTATCTATTTACGAGATTAGTTATAGCTTCATCTTCCGCATAGTCTTTATACATTGATTCTAAAATATTCCTTGGTATTTTCCCCTGCCTAAAGCCTTTTACCTTAGCTTTTAGGCCAACGTCTTTGTAAACAGAATCCAGTTCATTCTTAACTTCCAACCACGAAATATCAAAAACCAGTTTCTTTTTTACAGGACTTACATCTTCAACCTTTACAGCCATGATATTTTCCGACACCCGTTTAACCTCTTTTTTATACAATATATATACCAAATTAATATCTGGTGCGAGAGAGGGGATTTGAACCCCTATCCGCTCAGGCGGGCTGGATCCTAAGTCCAGTGCGTCTGCCAATTCCGCCACTCTCGCTCACTAAACTTTTTTTATATATTCATTACCAGCAAGATTGTCAACGGCTATTATTTTATTAACATACTGCAAATATAATACTTGAAACATGCTAAAGAGTTATTTTTATTATTTTATAAAGAGCTATATCCCAATCTTTCTTATAAAATCCAAACCTAATTTCATAAATAAAACAAATCCTAGTAATCACTCTTGACATCATGATTGTACATGATTATTAATTTTAATATTATTTGATTAATAAATATATCGTCATTATGCATCATTATTTTAAACCTTTATGGATTTTAAGCAATTAGACATAACTGACTATCAAAATCTACGGATTTTTTTTGATAATCAACAATACCGACTATGCGATTATTCGCTTTTATCTCTGATAGTCTGGAGTAACCAGAAATTAAAAACGTTCTACACAATTGATGATAACACTTTAATTATATGTAATAAATCCAGCAGTAACCCGAACGATGGCCATCTTATCTTACCGATATCACCAAATGCAAATATCACTCCTGAATATCTATTTAATCTAGCGAAGAAACTGGGATTTATTAGCTACTGGTCTGTACCGGAGGATTACCTCCTGAACTACGGTTCTAATGAGATTGAATCCTTATTCAAGATTAACGAACAAACGGAATTCGACGATTATATATATCTGACAAATGATCTAATGCATTTGAAGGGCAATAAATTCACTCGCCAGAGGAACTTGATCAATCAGTTTTCCAAAGCATATCTTGAAAAGGAAAAAGTGGGCGTAGAATTGATAAATCATGATAAAGCAGAGGAATGTCTCAATTTCTTAAATGAATGGTGTGATATGCGTAAATGCGATATGGAGCATGATGAGGGTCTTGCCTGTGAAAAAATGGCTGCGATAAAAACCCTTAATAACATTGATACTCTTGAGGTTAAGGGAATTTTAGTCCGTATTGATGGAAAAGTAAGTGCCTTCGGGATCAGCTCACATCTTACTGATGACATGGGTGTTCTTAATTTCGAAAAGGCTAATCCCAAAATAAAGGGGCTATATCAATTTCTTGACAATGAGTGCGCAAAGCGTCTTTTTGCCGATTATAAATACATCAACAAGGAAAGTGATATGAAACTTCCAAATCTTGCTCAGTCAAAAAAGTCATACAATCCTGTAATGAAAATAAAATCATACCGTCTGACTTTGCTATAACTATCTTTTACTCAATTGACATTAAGGACTCCCACCTTTCCCACTCGGTATGGCATGGAAGACCATTCTTCTTTAGAAGCCCAATAATACTTTTTTCATTGAAACGCAGGTACGGATTAACCTTCATTTCATCTGCCATAGTGGAAAAGACATGGTCTGATCTATAACTATTTAAAAAAACATCTATATATTGATTTTCCGGTTCCAGCTTTTTTGCAAAGTTCATTGCATCATGTACATAATCATGACCTGCATATATTATAGTATCAGCAGGTAACATCATTAGTCTCTTTATTGAATGATAGAAATTCATTAAATTGCCGGAAAAACAATTTCCAATAGTGCCATTAAATAACGTATCGCCCGAAATTAAAATACCATTCACATGAAAACAAACAGAGTCGTCTGTATGTCCAGGTGTATTATACATATTTATAATTTGACCTTCTAATCCTACGCCTCCCTTATTAATGATATCTTCATGTCGCAGAAGCTGGGCATGAGTACGATCAAGAAGCATTCTGTTTCCGCTTGTGTGATCAAGGTGTTTGTGTGTATTTGCAACAAAACGAAGATTTAATTTCCGGCCTTCAATAAAAGAAAAGATTTCCCTGGCAGCTCCGCCATCAATAGCCAGAGCTTGATTTTCTCCATATATAAGATAACTTAAATTATCTAAATTATACCTAAATTGCTTTACTCTGAGCATCAATAGAAGATAATTAAATAAAGAGAAGAATTTTTGGTTTATCTCATTACAGATTCTAAAATTATAATAAAATAAATAGGGAACTCGCTTAAGTATTGCCGAAATTACTCTTGAGTATTATACTTATTTGTGCTTCCTATAGCATGCCATTTGTGAATAATACAAGATACAAAAATTTATACAAATAATCTTGAATATTAATAAATTGAGAGAATGTCATGTTGGTGAGATTACAAGAGCTTAATGAAATACTAAGTAATCCTTACGGGTATGCGAAAAATTATAAAAAGGAATTTAATAAGAAGGCGGTCGGTTATTTATGTTCCTACACCCCGGAAGAATTAATATTCGCAGCCGACGCCCTACCCTTCAGGCTTTTTCAAACGGGAGAAAGCATCAACCGGGCTGATACATATCTGCAAACATACTGCTGTCACTTTGTGCGAGGGATACTCGAAGAGGGTTTATCAGGGAATTTGGATTTTCTGGACGCTGCCGTCTTCCCTCATACCTGTGATTCTATGCAGAGATTATCAGATATATGGCGCCTGCATGTGCCCTTACAATTTCATTTTGATGTTGTTTTACCGCTAAAACTAAATACCGAAAGTGCCAGAGAGTATATGGTTGATATATTTATGAAATTCAAGATTGACCTAGAGAAGAATTTGCAGATAGAGATCTCCGAACATAACATCAGGTATGCCATTACTATATATAATCAAATACGGGAGGGCATAAAAACAATACACGCTATAAGGCATGAAAATCCTGCCATAATTAAAGGTAATGAATTTTATACAATTATGAAGACCTCAATGATGATTGACAGGAATATTCTCCCAAGTATATTGACGGACATTATCTTTGAGTTGGAGAAAAAAAAGGAGGTGGACTCATTTACCAATCGCAAGAAGCTTGTGCTTGCCGGAAGTATGTGCGATCTCCCTGACATATATAATATTATTGAAGATGTCGGTGGGGTGGTCGTGTGGGACAATTTTTGTACCGGATCGAGATACTTTGAAGGACTTATAAATAAAGACGGTGATCCGATCGTGTCAATTGCAGAGAGGTATTTAAAGCGCATAGTATGCCCAGCAAAATATGGCGGTATTACAAGTAGAGCTGAAAATCTTATCGATATCGTGAAGAACAATAATGCCGATGGGGTTGTTTTCATCCTTCTCAAGTTCTGCGATCCCCATGCATTTGATTATCCATATCTAAAAAAGCTCCTGGACAAGGAAGGTATTCCACATGCGCTCATTGAAATGGAAGATCAATTTTCTCTTGGAGAGAGATTGAAAACAAGATTTGAAGCATTTATAGAAACATTATAGAAGGTATAGTCAGCCATAATTTAAAAAAACCTCATTAATTTAATCAGGGCTAATTCTTAGCGGCAGTATTTTTTTGCCGATCAATTTGCGTTTTTACCGTATTAAATATTAAATTTTTTTTATTAATTGCCGATATATAGTTGTAGTGTTGTTTTCTATAAATGGTACTGTTATCTTGGCAGACTTCGTAACTTGAAGAAAATTGAGCAATTCAAGAGAGTTATATTTATAAACTGATTTTATTTAGCAGGCGTTTGATATTATCCAGGCATAACATATAGATACTAATAAACATATTTACTGGTCGGGGCGAGAGGATTTGAACCTCCGACCCTCTGAACCCCATTCAGATACGCTACCAAGCTGCGCCACGCCCCGACATGATTAGTAAATATTTGTGATGAATTACCACCATGGCACGACTCTGTCAAGGATAATGAGGTATAAATACTTTTGAATAAAATATTTAATGACTCCTTGAATTCAACTTTATCGTGTAGTAATAATTTATCTGTTAAAGTGGTCAAAAATTATATATTTCTCATTTCTCAAATTAATTAGACTTATATTGTCATGAAATATTTTGTACTAATATCTTTTGCTGTTCTCCTAGCGATTCCTTCTTTTTCATCTGCAGACATTTACAAATATGTTGATGCGGAAGGCGTTATCCATCTTACAAATGTTCCTACAGAAAGCGGTATCAAATATACCCTCATCATGAGGGAGAAACGTATTATCTTTGATAGAAAGTTGGGTGAAGATATATCAAAATATGATCACTTAATTGCAAAAGCATCAGAGAAATATAGTGTGGATCCGGCGCTTATTAAAGCTGTTATTAAGGCAGAATCAAATTTCAATCATCGGGCGGTATCAAAAAAAGGGGCAAGGGGATTAATGCAGCTGATGCCTGCGACTGCTTCTTCACTGCAGGTTCAGGACTCTTTCCATCCCGAAAGTAACATAGAAGGCGGCGTACGATACCTCCGCTACCTTTTAAACTATTTCAGCGGTAATCTCCATTTAGCCATTGCTGCTTATAACGCAGGTGAGAATGCCGTGATTAGATATGGAGGTGTTCCCCCCTACCGAGAAACACAGACATATGTCCGCAGAGTCCTCAGTTACCTTGATAAATTCAGATAAAAAATGAAACTCTAGATATTTTTACGAAATCTGATTAGTGCACAAATATCTCTTTATTTTTGTGAACTTCTTCTCCTTGATTCCGCGTATCTTCATCAAATCTTCAAGCTTGCTAAACCTTCCTGACCTTTCTCTGAATTGAATAATTTTCCATGCCGTCTTTTCGCCTATGCCTGGAATCAAAGTGAGATCATTAAGCGTAGCTTTATTTATATCAATAGGAATATTTAATGCCACCTTTTGGGCATTATTCATTTCTGCTGTTGTTAACTGGTTACCTGATTCCATGATAACCACGTCTCCGGTCGAAAGCTTTTTAGAGAGAATTATCTTGTCAAACGTTTCAAGATTAGCAATGCCGGCAGAAATCAGGAGATCGCAGATTCTTGTGTTGCCAGAAATGTGATAGATGCCGTTGAAGTCTGCATCACCGCTTATTGCAACTATCAGCGGTCCATAACTTTTATCCCCATAGGGAATATCGCATTTCGCAGCGTCAAACAGTGAGCCAGCAGAAGCAGCTGTATATATGAATACGGCGATTACAATAACTACAACCGCTCCATCAAGTTGTCTTTCTGTTATGCCTAGAACCATTTGCAGCTCTTGACAATTTTATAAAAAAATAAATCCAAAATATTTATTTAATTAAGGTAATATATTTTTATCTAATCTGAAAACATCATGCAAAGCTGAAACGGCGAGTTCTGTATACTTTGCTTGTATAACACACGAAATCTTAATTTCAGACGTACTGATCATCAAAATATTGACGCCTTCCTTCGCCAATGCGGAGAACATCTTTGCAGCAACGCCGGAATGGCTTACCATTCCTACACCGATGATGGATACCTTGGCAACATCATCGTCAATCTCGATTTTGGAAGCACCGATTTCTTTTGAAACATCTTCTACTAGCTCATGCGCTTTCTTTATCTCCTTGCGTGATACAGTAAAGGTCAAATCTGTAAATCCTTCGATGCTTGCATTCTGAATAATCATATCAACCACGATGTTATATTCGGCAAGTGGCGTAAACAGTTTGGCTGCGATGCCGGGCCTGTCCGGAACATGAACCACAGTAATTTTCGCTTGATCTCGATCATATGTTACCCCGCGCACTACTTCTCTTTCCATTTCCTCATCCTCCCTAGTTACCAGCGTACCTTTACCATCCGTAAAAGAAGATTTCACACAGACAGGCACTTCAAATTTTTTTGCAAGTTCGACCGAGCGGGGTTGAAGGACTTTAGCTCCAGCCCTGGCCATCTCCAACATTTCATCATAGGAAATCTTTCTCAGCATTCTTGCCTTACTGCATATGTTGGGATCCGCCGTATAAACCCCGTCCACATCAGTGTATATGTCGCATACCTTAGCCTTAAGGACAGCTGCCAGGGCAACAGCACTTGTATCGGAACCGCCCCTTCCGAGTGTTGTAATATTATTTTCCTTATCGACACCTTGAAAACCCGCAACTATTACAATCGTGCCCTTCTTCAGTTCCTTAGTTATTTTTTTCGTTTCTATTTGAAATATTCGCGCCTTTTTATGTGCCTTATCAGTAAGTATTTTTACTTGAAAACCGAGAAAAGATTTGGCTTTATACCCCATTCTATTTATAATCATAGAAAGTAAAGTGACAGTAACCTGCTCCCCTATGGATATGAGGGCGTCATACTCTCTTTCATCGGGTTCATCGGATGCTTTTTGAGCTAAATAAATAAGCCTATCTGTCTCACCGGCCATAGCCGACACTACAACGACAATATCATTTCCTTCTTCTTTCGTTTTTATTACCCTCTTTGCTACAGATTCTATCTTGTTAATGTCCGCAACTGAAGTGCCGCCATATTTTTGCACAACAAGAGCCATGCGCTACAAACCTCCACTTTTTAATGCATCCGATATTTTCATCACTTTCTGTTTATCGCCAGAGATTACTATTTCCCTTTTATTCTCATCAAGATATTTAAAGGAAATAAACAAAGTTTTCTCAGGGAGAATATATTTTATTTTATCAGCCCATTCGATCACACTAACACCTTCTCCGAAAAAATATTCCTCATATCCCATAACCTCTACATCTCGAGGACCTGCCAAACGATACAGATCGAAATGGTATAGCGTAACTCTTCCAGGGTACTCATTTATCAAAGTAAATGAGGGACTTGTTATCTGGAATCTTTCCGGTACGCCAATTCCTCTAGCTATACCCTGAGTAAGGCGTGTTTTCCCCGCACCTAACTCGCCAATAAGAGCAACAACATCAGATACGTTTAAATTTTCTCCAATTATCCTTCCGATGAAAAAGGTTTCTTCGGGATTTTCGGAAATCACAGTTAGATGTGAGTTACCCTCACTCATAGCGTGTACTAAATCTAAAATATATCTTCCCTAAATCATTAGTTCATTCTGAATATTTATCTTTAAGCAGATATTTTCATCCTCATAAAAGTTGCTCTCATGTGCCGGTCTCTTTATTTCTCAAGGATGACGATAGCGTGTGCATGTTCTCGCGTGTGAGTTAAGCTTATCTGCATTGTTGTTATACCAAGTTTATCAAGACTACCTTTTATTCTGTCATTTATTGTCAGTACTGGACGCCCCTGCGTATTATTGATCACTTCAATGTCTCTTAAGCTAACCCCCATCCCCAATCCGATACCAAGGGCCTTAAGGAAAGACTCTTTTGCAGCAAATCTTGCTGCATAATGCATTGCCGGGAAGGCTTTGTTTTGACAATAATTAATCTCATTATGAGAATAGACCTTTCCTAAAAATCGATCACCCCATTTTTGCAGGATTTTATCGATCCTGGAAACTTCAACAAAGTCTGTGCCTATCCCATGGATCATATATGAACTGCCATAGCAGCATTACGCCCTGACAATAGCATCAGCCATTGCGACAACTTTTTTCATAGCTTTCACATCATGTACTCTAACGACATTAGTACCGTTCATTATAGCAGTCGTAACCGCGGCAGCGGTCCCCTCCGCACGTTCCAAAGGGCCGCCCCCTGTTACTTTGCCTATAAATGATTTTCTTGATACACCTGTTACGACTGGTCTACCTAGTACTTTTAATTCTGAAAGATATTTCAAAAGTCTCATGGAGTCTTCTGCCGTCTTACCAAAACCAATACCCGGATCGATCATGATATTTTCGATATCAATTCCAGCCAAGCGGGCCTTTTTCATTTCATTGGAAAGAAAGCCGATTATGTCAGTCATAAGTGATTTGTATGATAAATCCCCTTCCTGCATGTTTTGGGGAGTTCCACGCATATGCATAAGAATAACTGCAGAACCTTTATCAGCTATTGTTTTGATCATGTTCGCATCAAAACTCATAGCGCTTATGTCATTAACTATTTCCGCGCCGTTTTCAATTGCTTCTCTGGCAATCTCTGCTTTTGTCGTGTCAATTGAAATCGGAATGTTAACACGGCCATTTAATCCCTTTATTACAGGAATTACCCTCGCTCTTTCTTCCTCGACAGAAACAGGTTTCGCGCCAGGTCTCGAAGATTCTCCTCCCACATCTATAAAATCCGCACCGTCTTCCGCCATTTTTAAACCATGCTCAACCGCAGTTTCCGGTGCGTTAAAGAATCCACCGTCAGAAAAAGAATCAGGTGTCACATTAAGAATTCCCATAACCTGCGTTCTATTTCCCAACACAATTTCCCTTTTTAACGTTCTCAGAACAAACAAATCCTGTGAAATATTTACCAAGAGCTGCTTGATGTCCTTTGATATATCACTTAAACCCAATGGTTGAATAGAAATTTTATCAGTGAATCTGCTTATCTGCTTTGTGGTGCCCATAATTATAACATCCGTCTCTTCAACTCCGCATGACACCGAAAAGCGTGACACAGCAGCATCCCCACCAACGGAGAGCATCTCTTGTTTCACAATATTCGCAACATTACACTTAATACCTTCAAGTAATATATTAAGATGTGTCATCTTTGGCAGCATCGCCTCGATACCATAAGGATCGACACCGAGCTTCCTCAGCACATCAAGGGCCTCATATGATGAGCTTAAGTGAAGAGATCTTAAATGACCGATCTTTGGTGAATTATTTCCCATTGTTCATGTAATATATCTGGAGAAAAAGACTAATATGAGATTAATGAATTGCTATTTCGACTAGGATAAGAACTCTTATAACCCACTTGGAACAATAAGATTGCCATATCACTGTCCCTCTTCGCTTTTTTTCAGTGCTCAAAATGTATTTTAATTTATCACTTTTTCTTGCGGCTGAAAATTTTCTGTATCATCTCTTTCACCCGACTTTAACTGAATAATTTCATCCAGCTCGGAAGTGTTCAAGACCTCTTTTTCAAGGAGCGCCGACGCAATCTTGTTTAGAATGTCCATATGATCCGATAATAGCTTTTTAGCTTTTTCATAGCTTTCTGAGACTAGGCGTGTTACTTCTTTGTCGATTCTTTGAGCTGTTTCTTCACTGTAATCCTTGTGAACCGCAAATTCACGACCGAGAAATATCTGTTCTTCTTTTTTCCCGTAGCTCAGCGGCCCCATTTCCTCGCTCATGCCCCATTCGCAGACCATCTTTCTCGCCAGGTTTGTCGCCCGCTCGATATCATTTCCGGAACCTGTGGTAAACTCTTTTAATACTAGTTCCTCCGCTGCTCTACCTCCCAAAAGAATGATGATGTTATTCGTAAGATACCCTTTAGGATAGGTATGTTTTTCATCTACCGGCAGTTGTTGAGTCAATCCAAGTGCCATGCCTCTGGGGATAATAGTAACTTTATGAATAGGATCACTCCCCGGCAATAATCTCGCTACCAAAGCATGACCGGATTCGTGGTAAGCAGTGTTTCTCTTCTCTGCATCACTTATCACCATACTTTTTCTTTCTGCTCCCATCATTACCTTGTCTTTCGCAAACTCAAAGTCATTCATATGGACTTTATCTTTACCGTATCTCGCTGCATAAAGAACTGCTTCATTGACAAGGTTTTCAATGTCCGCACCGGAAAATCCCGGTGTTCCTCTTGCAATTACTGCAAAATCGACATCCTCTGCCAGGGGTGTCTTCTTGGTATGTACCTCTAAAATCATCTCTCTGCCTTTGACATCAGGCAGCGGTACAACAACCTGCCTGTCGAACCTACCTGGCCTGAGAAGGGCAGGATCAAGCACGTCTGGCCGGTTGGTTGCAGAAACAAGAATTACCCCATCGTTTGATTCAAAGCCGTCCATTTCAACGAGAAGCTGATTCAAGGTCTGTTCCCTTTCATCATGTCCGCCGCCCAAACCAGCCCCTCTGTGTCTTCCTACTGCGTCAATCTCATCTATGAAGATAATGCATGGTGCATTCTTCTTACCTTGATCGAAGAGATCTCTTACCCGCGAAGCCCCCACGCCAACAAACATCTCCACGAAATCCGACCCGCTTATGCTGAGGAATGGGACTTCTGCTTCGCCTGCAATTGCCCTGGCAAGCAATGTTTTCCCGGTACCCGGCTGCCCTACGAGCAATAATCCCTTGGGTATCCTTCCGCCGAGCCTTGTAAATTTTTTGGGATCTTTTAGAAACTCAATTACTTCTTCCAGTTCTGCTTTCGCTTCGTCGATGCCTGCTACGTCGGCAAAAGTCACCTTTTTCGATTTATCCGTAACAAGACGCGCCCTACTTTTCCCGAATGCCATTGCCTTGCCGCCACCTGCCTGCATCTGGCGCATAAAAAATATCCACACGCCTATAAGGAGGAGCATAGGAACCCAAGAAATCAATACATTCATATACCATGGAGATTCTTCCGCAGGCTTAGATGCAATCCTTACCCCTTTTTCCTTAAGGACTTGAATTATCCCGGCATCCTTCGGGGCATATGTCTTGAAATTCTTCCCATTGTTAAGTTTACCCGTAATACTTTCACCCTGTATTGTAACTTCGACAACCTGCCCCTTTTCTGCGTAGCTTATAAAGTCACTATATATAATGCTTTCCTGCGTACTCTTCGGCTGATTAATAAGATGCCACAGCAGCACGAATACAAGGCTGATGAACAGCCAAAGTGCTATATTCTTCTGCAATGAATTCAATATTACCTCCCTCTGTATTCCCCTTATATTAATCCCCGCGAATACGAGGAGGAGAATGATTATTAAACCAAATTTATATATTTCAGTTTTACAATTACATTAACCTTGTTATTATTTCAAACAATTTCTACTTTCAAAATCCTTCTTGTTTTTTCCGTAATTTTAACACGTTCGCTTAATTTCATTCCTGCAATCCATATTACGGACTCCTGGTCCAACAATAAGGGGATATCTTTTCGACGATTCACTGGTATTTTTTCATCGATGAAGTACGATTTAATTTTTTTTGTCCCTTTCATACCGAGAAGCTGAATCCTGTCACCCGGTCTACCCGCCCTTATAACAAGAGGAAGATGCATTTTATCGTAGTCCATAAAAACAATATCTTTCCTGGGTGATTTTATCTCGACAGGCGGATCAACAAAGTCAAATTTTATTATCTTTCCTGACTCTGCTATGTTTACTGAACCTGGTAGTGTGACCTCATAAAATATCTGATCACATTTTTTTTTCACAATGTCTCCTTCAATCCTTATACCCCTGGAAAAGAACAGAAAATCATATTCACGTTTTACCACCGTATTATACGGAAGATTCAGATGTCCACTGGGATAATTACCATAGGCCAAATCTTGAACTGCTTTTATGTGAGCATATC
>DATKLL010000087.1:0-3175 GCA_035542475.1 Syntrophales bacterium | reverse complement strand
CTTTAAGTCTTTCAATAATTTGTTCGATGCTGTTCATATAGGAATCTGAATTCTGCGTCATTACGCAACTGAGTACCGGCATGACTTTTAGCAATAGCGTTTAATTTATTGTCCCCTTCGCCGCCGCACTGTAATCGTTTCTCCCCCGACTCCCCAGTTGTCCGTATCGATTTCCTCAATAACTACGACCGTTGTTTGAGGATTCTTCCCCAGGACATCCACCAGCAGTTTCGTTGCACCGCGGATGAGCTCGGCTTTTTGTTCCTGTGTAGCCCCTTCCCTTGTTATCTTGATGTTTACGTAAGGCATAGCTCCTCCTTTCAGACCATTTATAAAATTTATCGGTAAAGTTGCATGCTGCGCGATTTAAAATACTATATTCAGTGACCCTAGACAACAGGATAAATTGATATACTTGTTGAAAGCAACATCCTGTTTACATGCCGGCATTTTATGTGGTACATTTCAAAACCAATTTTTACTAACTCAAGGAGAGTATCCTCATGAAAATTTCTGCATCCGGTATCTGGTCATCCGTACAAAAAATTCGCCAAAAAGCGCCGGTGGTTCACAATATCACTAATTACGTCGTCATGAACAATTCGGCCAATGCATTGCTGGCGATCGGGGCCTCCCCTGTGATGGCCCATGCGGAGGAGGAAGTGGAAGACATGGTAAATATTGCCGGCGCCCTGGTTATTAATATCGGGACACTGAGCCCGCATTGGATACGGGCGATGCTCCGGGCCGTGTACCAGGCAAAAAAAATGAATGTTCCGATAGTCCTGGACCCTGTCGGCGCGGGCGCAACCACATACCGTACCAGCACAGCAAGAGAACTTATACAGGAAGTCCCGCCCACTATCATCCGGGGTAATGCCTCAGAGATTATGGCCCTTCTGACAGAAGATGCAAAGACGAAGGGTGTGGAAAGCACCACATCCTCGCATACGGCAGTTGACGCGGCACGCCAGTTAAACAAAATTTATGGGAGTGTCGTATGTGTCAGCGGAGAAACTGATTATATTATTGATGGTAGCAATGTGACTAAGGTCATGAATGGCCACCCCATGATGACAAAAGTTACAGGTATGGGATGCATAGCAACTGCCATATGCGGCGCATTTGCCGCCGTCAACCAGAAGTTTGCCGAAGCAACAGCGCAAGCCATGGCAGTTATGGGTATTGCCGGAGAGATTGCCGTAGAGAATGCACCCGGTCCGGGCAGTCTTCAGGTCCACTTTCTGGATACCCTCTACCGCTTGTCAGAGGATAATATAAATCGCTACCTCAGAATAGAGGGCTGAGCTTGAGAGGATTATATCTGGTCACTGACCGAAAATTGTGCGGTGACAAGCAGCTTGAAGATGTGGTGCACCAGGCTTTGGAAGGTGGCGCTATCTGTGTGCAGCTGCGTGAAAAAGATGTATCCACCCGATTTTTCATTGAAGAGGCACAAAAGATTAAAACAGTTACAGCCCAATTCAGGGTGCCTCTCATTATCAATGACCGCCTGGATGTAGCCCTTGCTGCCAGGGCCGATGGCGTTCATATCGGTCAGGAAGACATGCCTTATGAGACAGCAAGAAAACTCATGGGACCGCGGGCCATCATCGGACTTTCCGTAGAGAGCTGGGATGATGTCGTAAAGGCCCAGGAACTCGAAGTCAACTACCTTGGTGTCAGCCCGATTTTTGAGACACCGACAAAAACAGATACAAAAGGAAGCTGGGGTCTGGAAGGGCTCGCAAGAATTAAGGCCTATTCGCGGCACCCTTTGGTTGCAATTGGCGGTCTCAATGCATCTAATGCGGAAGATGCGGTCATGGCTGGTGCCGACTGTATTGCCGTCGTTTCTGCTGTTTGTGCGGCCTCTGATCCTCTGCAAGCCTCGCGGGAACTTAATAACATCATCCAGGCAGCGTTGAGAAAAAGATCGACTTGAAGGAATTATACTATCATGGCGCCGGACAAACTGCTCATCTTCGACTACTCGGGAACCCTCAGTCTTGAATCCACTTTATTCGCCATACCTGATCAACTGATGAAACATCTAACGGAAAGCGGATTGGTGAACCTTGGTATCAGCAGCCCGGAAATATTCTGGGAACAGATTGTCAATCCCACTTGGCAAGAAGGCAGTACAACGCTTGCAGGCTATAAGAAGGTCATTGAGAACAGGATTAATTCTATTTTGCCTCAAAATATATCCGACATTTCATATGAAAATATTTCCGATGCCGCATCTATATTTGCAGACAGTTATCTTAATCACTCCCGCATTGACAGGCGCTGGCAGCCAATTCTAAGTAAATTAGGCAAACACCCTTCAATCAGAGTAATTATTGCCACGGATCATTATGCCGAAGCTACTGGCTACATAATAAAATTTCTCCGGGAATTAAAGATTCAGGCGACAGCAGCAAAAGACGCCTTCGCTGCTTCCGGCAGGGCATCAGTAGTTGTGGCTAATTCCGCAGACCTTGGTGCCCATAAAGCTGATCACCTGTTTTGGGATATTCTTAAAACTGGCCTGAACATGGGAGATATCCGGCATATCTTGCTTATTGATGATTTTGGATCCAACGAGCAGAAGGGGGATAGTTATGGTATAAGAGAAAAAGTGGAACAGAGAAAAAATGATACTATCAAAATGTTACTTAAAGTGTTTTCGGCTGAAGTAGAAGCCTTTCCGTTCATGATAGAAAATAACGGGGGGGATAATGCCTTTGGCGAATTAATAAAACAAACGGCAGTGATAATTGACCGTTATCTTACAGGATAAAATAATAGAAGGAGACCAGCGGCTGGATGGCGAATGAAACGACAAAAGTCATTTACTCCATGATCGGGGTAAGTAAGTATTACGAAAAGAAACCGGTGTTGAAGGACATCTACCTGTCTTATTTCTATGGCGCGAAGATTGGCGTTCTGGGTCTTAATGGTTCAGGTAAGAGTTCGCTGCTGCGCATATTGGCAGGGGTAGACCAGGACTTTATCGGCCAGACCATCCTTTCTCCGGGTTATACGGTCGGATTTCTCGAACAAGAGCCGCACCTGGATGAAGCAAAAACAGTACGGGACATCGTGGAGGAAGGCGTGCAGGGGATCGTGACCCTGCTCGATGAATTTAACCGGATAACCGAACAATTCAATGAACCGATGTCGGATGAGG
>DATKLL010000086.1:0-10819 GCA_035542475.1 Syntrophales bacterium | reverse complement strand
CCCTTACCATACAATCCTGAAGGCAAAGGACGCTTTGAAGAAGCTTGGTTCGGCCGGCATGGGAGGCTTGAATATGGAAACACGGCTTGAAGATGACAGTTACAGGCCCATCGGCAAGCCGGGGATGCCCGGGGAGATTTGCGGGAAAGGACCACATGCCTTGACTATGTATTTCAAGGATCCCGGAAAAACTGAAGAGGCTATGAAGGGAGGCTGGTTCCATTCCGGGGATGTTGGGGTTATGGACGATGACAGATATATAACCGTCGCCGATCGCAAAAAAGATATGATTAAGACAGGCGGCGAGAATGTTCCGACTCGTGAAGTCGAAGAGGCCATATATCTGGACAAGAGGGTTCAGGAGGTTGCCGTCATAGGGTTACCGCATCCCAAGTGGGTTGAGGCAGTAACGGCGGTAGTCGTCCCAAAGAAAGGCGAGAAGATTACGAAGGAGGAGATTATGGAACACTGTCGGAAAGAACTTGCCGCATTCAAGTGTCCCAAGGCCGTCATCTTTCTTGATGCTCTCCCCAAGACGCCGACGGGAAAAATTCTTAAGAGGGAAATGCGGGCATCCTATAAGGATATGTTTGCGGGCAAATAATATAGGGGACGGTGAGAGAAAGTAATTATCAGGGTGAGTGAAGATCAGTTGCACTGATCAATGTGGTTTCAAGATAAAAGAGGAGACTTATCATGGAAATTAAAAAAGTTTGCGTCTTAGGAGCCGGTTTGATGGGAAGCGGCATAACACAAGTATGCGCCCAGGCGGGTTTTCAGGTAACCATGAGGGACATTGAGCAGAGATTCATCGACGGCGGGATGAATACGATAAGAAAGAATTTAAGCCGTGACGTGGAGAAGGGAAAAAGGACACAGGAGAACATGGACTCCGTTTTAAGCAGGATCAAGCCGACCCTTGACCTTAAAGAGGCTGCCGGCAATGCCGACGTTGTCGTTGAGGTGGTCATAGAGGTGATGGATGTCAAGAAGAAGGTCTACAGCGAACTGGAAGAGATCGTACCCACCCACTGCCTGTTTTTTACCAACACCTCCGGTCTCAGTATTACAGAGATGGCAGCCATCACGAAGCGGCCTGCGCGGTTCATCGGCACTCATTTCTTCAATCCTGTACCGGTGATGCGCCTGCTGGAGATTATCAGGGGCTATGAGACGTCTGATGAGACCCTGGAGATCGCCAAAGAATGGGGGCAAAAGATTGGCAAGGAGGTTATCGTAGTAAAGGAAGCGCCTGCCTTTGCAGTGAACAGAATTCTCTGTATCATGCTAAACGAGGCCTTCTATGCCTTGGATGAAGCAGTCGCCAGCGCGGAGGATATAGACAAGGGTATGATGCTGGGCTGCAATCATCCCATTGGTCCGCTGGCACTGTCGGATCTTGTGGGGAACGATACTCTCCTTCATGTTATGGAGGGCCTGCACAGGGAATTGGGTGATAAATACCGCCCCGCCCCATTGTTGGTGAAACTGGTCAGGGCCGGTCGCTTCGGGAGGAAAACCGGCAAAGGGGTTTATGATTACACAAAAAAATAAGCATTAAAAAATCGCAATAATCAGAATGTCAATTTGAGAGGAGAATATGAAGGAAGTTTTTATTGTAAGTGCTGTGAGAACGCCGATCGGCAGGCAGAATGGATATCTGCGGAACTGGACCGCCCCTGAACTCCTGGGTGCAGTACTGGATGAGGCCGTCCGCAGGATTGATCTCGATCCTAAAATTGTGGATGATTTTATTACTGGTACCGTGTACCAGGTTGGGGAGCAGGGGTTCACCCTGGCGCGCATGGGTGTGTTGGCTGCGAAGTTCCCGATAACCGTCCCGGGTGTATCGGTAAACCGCCAGTGTGGAAGCAGTCTCACTGCCATTCAGCTTGCCTATGGCATGGTCGCTTCCGGTACAATGGATGTGGTAATCGCAAGCGGATGCGAATTACTGACAAAGTACGGTATGTTTTCGGATTTGAACGGCACCCTGCATACAGGCAAGCCCATGGGCAATCCATTTGGCGAATTTTACACCAGCAAGTACGGCATACCGGATCAGATCAAAGCGGCACAGATGATAGCGGACAAATGGGAAATCACACGCGAAGAATGCCATGAATTTGCGATTGCGAGCCACCGGAAGGCACATGCAGCGACCATCAAAGGATATTTTAAGAATGAAATCCTGCCCATTAAAGGCGTTGATAAAGACAGCAATGAAATTGTCAGGGATACTGATGAACCGATCAGGCCCGAGACATCCCACGAGACGCTTTCTTCCCTCAAGGTCTTGCCGAACACCAAATGGATAACCGCCGGTATATCAAGTACCATTACAGACGGCGCATCGGCGGTGGTTCTTATGAGTGAAGAAAAAATAAAAGAACTGAAGCTCAATCCGATGGCCCGATTTGTCACGAATGCCGTCATCGGCTCCGATCCCGAGATAATGCTCACGGGCCCCATTTATGTTACTCCCAAAGTTCTGAAGAAAGCTGGCCTCTCCCTTAATGATATCGATATCTATGAGATCAATGAGGCATTCGCACCCATACCGCTTGCCTGGGCTAAGGAGCTGAAGGCGGATCAGAGTAAATTGAATGTGAACGGAGGCGCTCTTGCCCTCGGCCATCCTGTCGGCAATTCCGGCTGTCGCCTGACAGTTACGGCGGTGAATGAACTCATCCGGCGAAATGCCCAGTACGCACTTATTTCGCTCTGCACGGGCGGGGGAATGGCTCCGGCAACGATTCTTGAGAGAGCGTGAAAAATATATTCCAAACAGAGGATACTCGTTTTTCAATTGTATCATCAGAGATTTCTTTCTCTGTTAAAGGAAACACTCTATGAAACCATTGATATCCCTTGTCAAATATACAGGAAGCCCAAATGCCCTCAGAGAAGCAATCGAACTGTGCGGTGGATTTGAGAAGCTGTACAAGAAAGCAAGGGTCCTCATTAAACCAAATCTCGTCACATGGGATGATGAGTTTAAGATAGCGCCATTTGGCGTGTTTACGACAACACGTCTCGTGGAGGATCTGATAGTCTTGCTCAAGGATTATGGATGTAAAGATATATCCGTCGGCGAAGGATCGGTCGGATTTAAGAAAGGTGTCGGGACTATGGAGGCCTATGCAGGTCTCGGGTACAACAGGTTAGTGAAAAAATATGGGATCAGGCTGATTGATTTCAATGCCGGTGAATTCAAGATCATCAAGGTACAGGAAGGACCAACTTTCCATATTGCGAGAGAAGCTTTGGAATCAGACTTTCTCATTGACTTTCCCGTTCTTAAAACCCATGCCCAATCGAAAGTGTCTCTGGGACTTAAGAATCTCAAGGGCTGCCTGAAAACTTCTTCAAAAAAACTCTGCCATCAGGCAAGCCCCGGCTTGGAGTACTCCTTCACATTTGTCGCTGATTATGTAAAACCGGCACTAACGATTGTGGACGGCATTTATGCCCTGGAGCGGGGAGCCTTTCATTTCGGAAATGCATTCAGAAAAGACATTATCATTGCCTCCCGCGATATCCTTGCCGCCGATATGGTCGCGGCAAAAACCATAGGCTTCGACCCTCAGGACATTATTCATTTCATTGAGTATGGCAAACGTCACAATAAATCTTTGAACCTGGATGATTACGAAATCAGGGGAGCCCTGGTGGAAGATCATGTCAAACCGCTCAAGTGGGATTGGGGATGGACAAAGGACAACACAGGTCCATCCGTCTTCGAAAAATTAGGCGTCACCGGCACAGCAGTGCCCAAATATGATGAAACCCTCTGCTCCGGGTGTTCACCGTTTGCCAACATGATCAATATCCTTGTGCTATCGGCTTTTCAAGGCCAGCCTCTTCCACGGGTTGAGATCCTGAACGGCAAGAAAATGCAGGCGCGGCCCGGTTATGATAAAACCGTTCTTATCGGCGACTGTATCATCAAGGCAAATAAGGAAAATGCGAATATCCGGAAGGCTATAAAGGTGAAGGGATGCCCGCCGGAATCAGGTGAAGTGATTGCCGCATTGAAGGAGGCAGAGCTTCATATCAACGAAATCACGTATTGGGGTTATCTTAAAGAGCAGGGCGAAAAATACGATAAGCAGGATGGGTATTCCTGGGATTTCTATAAGTAACCCGTGTATCTAAACTAATCCCTCTCACTTAACCTAAGTTTATCTGTCAGGATATAAACCATGGATGCAGAATCTTCGTTTCTCCCTTTCGAAATTCCTGAGCTCAAATCCCGGAATATGAGAATAGGCAGAGTGGGCCTTCTGCGGCGGTCTTTCTCTGTAGTTCCTGATGATTTTTTCAGAATTTATCAGAATGAAGACCTCCATCTGGAAGTTGAATTTCAGCAGGAGGAGTCCCATGTCAAAGTCTTTCTCTACACAAATATCGACTGTCCAAGGGACGAATGGCGAGAGCTGGAATTCAGACAGGAGAAGAATAGAATCTTCAAACTGTCATATAAGGTCAGGCAATGCGGAAGCTATAAGTTCAAATTAAAATATTCTCTTGATGACGGTAAAAACTGGTACTGGGACAGGGTGCCTTTCAGCCATGTGATAGTGGATCCGGAGGGGATTAAGGACATGAGGATGTATACCATGATACCGTCGGTTTCGGGCACTATCAATGACTGGATAGAGCTGCTTCCCCATATTGCAGGGCTTGGTTTTAATGCGGTTCACCTTCTACCCATTACCAGTCTCGATTTTTCTGAAAGTCCTTATTCTGCGTACGATCTTTTTTCCATTGATAAGGCTTACAGAGGAAATGAAGATTTGTCTGATTTTGCGGCTTTTGAAAAATTTGTCGAAAAAGCAAGGGAACTGGGGATCAGACTCTGCTTTGATCTGACGCTTAATCATATCGGGATCAGAAGTAGGATGACGCAAATGTGCCCGGAGTGGATTATGCCGGACAAAGGTGAGAAAGACGGGCTGAAGCGTGCAGGCTGCTGGCATATGAATTCCTGGCTGAAATGGGGTGATCTGGTAAAGATCTATTATGATCATCCCCACCCTGGTATTCGCAGTGATATCTGGGATTATATGACAAGATATTCCTTGTTCTGGTCCCATTTCGCCAGGCTTACAGGGGGTATGGTCCGCCTCGATAACCTGCATTCGAGTCATGAGGGGTTTATAACGCATTTGCTGGAAGAGATGCACCACACATACCCGGACCTCATAGTTATGGCGGAGTTCTTTACGGATTCCAATACTGTCCTGAAAAGGGCCGCAGAGTGGCCGATCAATCTTTTTCTTGCCAATCAATGGGAATACCCTTATGCGAATGATGTGCGTAATTATTTACGTTATATCCACTATATCGGCCGGAAAGTACGCTATTATCTGCCCATCACCACGCATGATACAGGCGTACCGGCCCAGCTCTACGGCAAGGCAGAAGCCGCTGTGCCCCGCTATGCAGTAACAGCTTTCATGGGTACAGGCCAAACCGGCATTGTTCAGGGTGTTGAACATGGATATCCAAAAAAAATAGATTTTATCGGCAGGAAGCACAAGTATGAATTCCAGGAAAATTTAAACATCTCGCACAGCATAAGAAATATCAACAGAGTGCTTTCGGAATCATCCGTATTTCATCAGGATGGTAATCTGGAGTTTGTTGACGGCAACCACGGCGCGGTGCTTGGTGCCTTACGTCGTCCGGATAAAGAATCGGATAAGGAGAATGACAAGGGCTACTTGATCTTTGTCAATCTTGATATTAGTAATCCCTATTCTTTGCAGATTGACCTTTCATCGCTAATTAAAAAAGAAACGAAATTAAAGCTGGAAGATAGAATAACCGGAGACTGGAATGAAGCACAGGTAAATGATATTAAGATTGACATTGAGCCCTGCGGTGTTAGAATATTTAAAATAGAGGTGTGATATAATCAAATGATGCTTTTACTGATGGCGCATGAAAGTGACCCGCTCATCACAAGCGACATCAGGAATAAAAAGGAGAAGAAGATGGATATAGGGGATATAGTCGTGATCGATCATCCCAAACATCCGTTTAATGGCTGTGTGGGCAAAGTTGTGGGAAAGCGCGGATACAGAACACCGGATGATCTCTGGATTCTTATATATGTCGCATCAAAAATGAGGGACTATCTTGTTCCCCAATCGATGCTGCGTCTGAACAATAAGGAATAGATCAGGACCTTTTTTTGGCAGTACGCCTTTTCTTTTCTACAAGGTCTTCCTCGATGGGTACTTTTTCCGGAAATTCTTCGGCTTCCGGCAGCGGCTCCTCGGTTTCGTAATCGCCGAGTTCCCAGATCATCTCATCAAGTTCTGTATCATATTCTTTATCAATTCCACTTTCAAATTCCTTAATCTTCTCATCAAGGAGTATATCCAGCGGTTTTACATTTTCGTTACGGTTCATTTTGATTCTCCCTGTATTTTTTGAATTATGTTTCAATTTATGTCAAATATTGTGGATGATCCATCATGGGAATTATGATTTTCTATTTCTAAAAACCTGAATTTCGGATCAGGAAATGGATGATAACGATATGCTTTCTGGGGATGGCAAATTGTAATTAATTGTAGTATTAGGACTCAACACTATTTAAGGAGCAGACGCTGAAACTCACAATCTTTAGCAGACTGATCATCGGGTCTTTTTTGATAATTCTTCTGGTTGGTATCAGTGGCGTGTATACCATTATGAACCTGAATGATCTTAATCAGCTTATTGAGTCCATAATCAAGAATGATTCACGTATAATAAAGCTTGCTGAAGAGTCGCTTGACGATCTGTACAGCCTGACGGCTGCGGAAGACAAGTATCTTATATCCAGAGATCCTGATTATTACCAGCAGTTCAAAAATATTAGAAGCGACTTTACTAAGAGAGTTGATGAACTGGAAAAGATAGCGGATACCGATGTCAAGACTGGTTTATTAACCGAGATCAAAAAATTCCAGGGTCTTTACGATGTGTTGATCGATGAGCGGAAGTCATTAACGGTACAGGAAAAAAATAACCAGACCTATGTGATAGACAGGGAGATGATTACCCGTGAAATTGATCAGAAGTTGCGAAATCTTGTCAGAGTGTCGACTGAGGACAGGAATACAAAATTACAGCGGTCGAAAGACATGTCGACGCAAATTACAAATGTTTTCAATATATCGTTATCTCTCGCAGTTATCCTCGTCATTATTATAACCTTTTTCAATACGAGGAAAATCAACTTGCCCATAAACCTGTTAAGTGAACGGGCCAAGGAGGTGGCCGGCGGCAAATTTGGTGATCCGCTGAATATTTCGTCTCCGCCGGAGATTAAGGAATTGGCGGATACTTTCAACATGATGTGTGAAAGGCTCCAGGAATTGGACCAGATGAAAATTGATTATATCAGCCATCTGTCTCATGAATTGCGCACTCCTTTGACGGTTATCAAAGAAGCGTCAAGTATGCTTCAGGAAGGTGTTTTCTCAAAGGTCCCTGAAAAACAGGAAGATCTGTTCGTGTTGATCAAAGCAGAGTGTGAACGTTTAATATTATCAGTTAACCGTATTCTCGACTTTTCACGAATGGAAGCGGGGAAAATGTTTTTTTCCTTTCAAAAAGCGAGCCTTCGTCCTATTATAGAGAAAAATGTTTTAAAGTTGTCTCCTCTTATCCAGAAAAAGAAAATGGATATCACTCTTGACATTCCGGAAGATATTCCTTCTCTGCGAATGGACAAAGAAAGGATTGAGGAAGTATTTGAAAATTTATTAAGCAATGCTTTGAAGTTTACATCGGAAGGAGGAAAGATCACTGTATCTGCCAAGAGTAACGGTGAGAATAATACAATAGAAATATCTGTATCGGATAATGGCCGGGGTATTCCCGAAGATGGGTTGATGCAGGTTTTTGATAAATTCAAGCGCGTCGATGACAAAAGAGGTGCCATAAGGGGAACCGGGATGGGACTTGCTATCGTCAGACATATCATAAACGCGCACGGAGGGCATATATGGGTAAAAAGCAAAGTGGGCGAAGGGAGCACCTTTACTTTCTCTTTGCCTGCGTTATAGTATTAATAATGCTGATGTGCGGGTGCACTTACCTGAATCAAGTATCTCTGACTAGGTCTGATTTCAAAGAAGCAAATGACTTGATGAAACGGGGAAACTACAAGGCATCTCTGAGCAAATATGAGCAGATTATTGCACAATACCCTGCGGAAGGCGACAGGGTCCTTTTCGAGATGGGCGTCATATACGCCTTTCCGAGAAATCAGCAGAAAGACTATCCGAAATCTTTGGAATGCTTTCAGAAAATCATCAAGGATTACCCGGAGAGCAGGTATAGACAGGGAAGCAACGTGATGATTTTTCTTATCAATGAGGTCACGAAACAGCGAAAACAGATTGATAAGCTCGAACGGCAAGTCGAGGAATTTGAAAAGAAAATAGGACAGATGAAAGAAGTCGATATGAATTTAAAGGAAAAGAAAAAATCTTTTCCTGAGCGGTAACGAGGTTAGTTATGGACAGACTTTTAATCGTTGATGACGATTTGAGTGTTTTAAAAGTTCTTAAGATGAGGCTGGAATCAGATGGCTATCAGGTTGAAGCTGCTTCAGAAATTGATGCGGCAAAAGACCTAGTGACAAAGAATGAGTATGAGCTTGCTGTTCTTGATCTGAAATTTTCCGGTGGCAGCGGTATAGATCTCATGAAAAGTATCCGTGAAGTGGATCCTGATCTATCAGTTATAATGTTGACGGCATACGGGACCATTGAAAGTGCGGTTGAAGCAATGAGAGAAGGTGCTTATATATATTTGACGAAGCCCTACAATTATCGAGAACTTCTTTTACAGATCAAAAAGGGTATTGAGAAAACAAATCTTTCGAGAGAAGTCAAAAAATTAAGGACTATTGTAAGACAGAGAGATGACACCAAGAATATCATCGGCGAGAGTGAAGCGATGAAAAAGGTCCTTGATTTGACATACCTGGCGGCGGAGTCAAATTCTAATGTCTTCATCAGTGGTGAGAGTGGAACAGGAAAGGGAATTATCGCGAGGGCATTGCATCAACTGAGCGACAGAAAAGATAAGGCATTCGTCTCACTCAATTGCGCCGCAATACCCGTCAATCTGCTTGAAAGTGAACTCTTTGGTTTTGAAAAAGGCGCATTCACCGGAGCAACTGCAAATAAAAAGGGTCTTTTTGTCCAGGCTGATGGCGGGATAATATTCCTTGATGAAATATCTGAGATCCCTCTTGCTATGCAGGGGAAACTCCTTAAGGCCATCGAAGATAGAGAGTTTTACCCACTGGGAGCGCAGAAGACAGTCAAAGTTGATATACGGATTATATCAGCCTCCAACAAGGATATTGAAAAGGAGGTTGAAAGCGGTAATTTCCGCGGCGACCTCTTTTACCGGATACATGTAATCCCCATCAGGATGCCGCCTTTAAAGGAGCGTAAGGAAGATATTCCTCTTCTGGTAGAACACTTTTTAGAAAAGTATGCCATTAAGATGAAGAAGAGTATCAAGAGTGTCACGCCCCAAGCCCTTCAGAAGATAATGCTTTATTCCTGGCCCGGTAATGTTCGAGAATTGGAGAACATCATTGAATGCGCTGCGGTGATGGTAAGAAATGATGTGATTACAGATGAGATGATAGTTCTGCCGACCCAGAAGATGGAAGAAAGCGCCTTTCGGTCATTCAAAGAATCCAAACAGGATTTCGAGCGAAGCTACCTCATGGAATTAATGAAGATCAGCAGGGGCAATGTGAGCCAGGCAGCTAAAATAGCCGGTAAATACCGTGCGGATCTCTATGCTTTACTGGAAAAATACAACTTGAGTCCTCTTGATTTTAGGCAAGACTGAAGGGAAAACCATTCATGCAACGATTGTAACAGTTTCAACATGTTTGCTTGTTTTTATATTTTTTTGAATGAATGATAATCCATACATTTTTATAGGCTAGATTAGCCCATTTTAAGGACAAAGAAAATAATAACCCATTTAATAACAATTGCTTGTAAATTTTAAATCCTTTCTGGTACATCTTTTGCTCTATTAATTAATCACCGTTCTGAACCAGATTTAATAAATAACTTTTTTAATTTTAACCGAATTGCCAGCACTAAGGAGCGGTGATATGGTTTACATAATCGGTAGTCTAATCATATACTTAGTTTTAGCTCTCTTCTTCTGGTCGCTATGTGCCGTAAAGAATAGAAGTTCCCACGAAGTTGAAAGCATGTTAGAAAGAACAGAAACTGAACCTTCATTTGGTGATGTTTTAGCAAGAAGATACTCTTCCGTTGATGGAATGTAGGAATTATCCATCAAACTTTTTCTTTCTATTTCTCCGAGAAAATCAATTCGCCTAACAAGTTAGCCTGCCACTCTGTGTTTCAAGAGCAATAATCTAAACATACCAGATAATTATAAACCTTTGCGCAATTGAATTTCTGTTATTGCGGCTCACCCGTGCAATGACTGAATGAGAGCCATGTGATCATTTTAAATAAAGCTCGTTACCTCTTAAATAGTACAACTGTTTTCTCATTGACACTCCCACCCTTTTTCTTTATGCTCCCTCCGACTTGATTCCCCATACCGGGTTGACATCCTTTCCAGTGATGTATATGCTTTTTAAGACAAAGACTTGGCCTAATGTGCCAGCGATATACAGAAAGTTTGTTATGATTTATGCAATTCAAGACAGATAGAAATCAAGGAGACTTGCGGGCAAAGTGCATCGAGAAATTAGCCCGTAAAAAAGGGTTGGATGCGGAGGAGACGTTTGCAATCGATA
>DATKLL010000085.1:0-3568 GCA_035542475.1 Syntrophales bacterium | reverse complement strand
TAACTCAATGTTAAACCCAATCTTAATCACGTCTGCTGCCCAGACATTGCTGGATAGACAGATCCCCAGTACCAAAACTATCAGTATGCCCAGAAAACTTCTCTTCATAAGTCAATCCCCCTTTCAAACGACTCTAATCCTGTCAGCGAGTGATAATATATTGTAATAGCATAGGGTTGTCAAGGTAATCCGGCACCCACGGGATTGAACCTGCTCAATGAAAGCGTACGAAAAGTGTACAAAATTGTTGACATAATTCAAAATTATCTATAATATTAGCCTGGGCTATTCGAATAAAGCTCACGGGGTGACCACGATATCTGTTTGTTTCTAATATCCGAGTTACCGAACTCCCATGGCTGTAGGTTATACACAGCCAGTCCCCGCTGAATAGTCAGAGAAAGTGTGAGTCGCACAATGAATATTCTCGTGACCGGAGCAACCGGATTCATCGGAAGGCATCTCGTGAGCGCATTATCAAAAAGCTACTCAGTGAGATGTTTGGTGAGGAAAAGCAGTGACATCACAACCTTGAAAGATCTTAATGTCGACGTAACCTACGGCGATTTACTTGTTAGGGACTCATTAGGGCCTGCTTTAGATGGAATAGATCTCGTTTATCATTTGGCTGGAGAAGTTTATTCAAGAAAAAAGAGTGACTATTATAAGGGAAATGTTTTGGCCACACAAAATCTTTTGGATGCATGTAAAGAGAAAGGGACCAAGAGGATAATCTTTTTAAGTAGTATTGGAGTTTATAAGCCAGCCGCCAAGGGGACTTTGTTAACTGAGGAGTCTGAATGTGAGCCTCTGACAATTTACGGAAAAACCAAATTAGATGCTGAAGGATTGATTAAGGAATCTTACATTCCCTGGGTTATTGTGAGAGCACCCATCATTTACGGTCCCTATCAACCGCCTGTTGTGAATCGATTATTTCTTAATGCCTTCATCAAAAGAAAAATATTGAACGTCGGGAAAGGGGATAATCCCCGAAGCCTTTGTTTTATTGATAACCTCGTTGATGGGCTGATGCTGTTAGCGAATAAACCAGAGACCAACGGGAAGTTATATATATTATCTGATCATTCACCGTATGCCGTTGATGAGATTGTGACAGCAATATCTGCAGCAATTGGTCAGAAAGTAAGGGTCGTCCACTTACCCAATATTCTTGGGAACATCTCATGGCAAATTAATAAATTGATGGGTAAACTGTTTAATCTTTATTTCATAGAACTTTATGCGATGAAAACAATGCAACTACATTGGGTATGCGATATTACTAAGGCAAAGAAGGAAATCAGATACAGTCCTAATGCCACATTAGAGATGGGTATCAAAAGTACGATGGATTGGATAAAAAATGACTATAAACCAGAGTAAAGGGGAAAAACTGTGGAAGGCAGAAGGGTAGTTGTGACCGGCGTTGGAGTTATCGCTCCAAATGGTATTGGAACAGACAACTTCTGGGACTCCCTGATTCATGGGAGATCAGGAATTAGAAAAATAACGCATTTCGATGCATCATCCTACTCATCTAAAATGGCTGGAGAAGTGCACGATTTCGATCCATTGAATTATATGGATTCTAAAAGTGCAAGGCGAATGGACAGATTTGCACAATTTGCAGCAGCCTGCACAAAGATGGCTATGGATGATGCAAATTTAGGGGCTTCTGATAGAAATTCGGATAGAACAGGGATTGCCTTGGGCTCGGCTTTGGGTGGTATACCATCTGCTGAAGAGCAACATAGTATATTTATTGAAAAGGGATTGAAAAGGGTAGATCCATTATTGGCAATAAAGATCTTTCCCGGAGGAGCATTGGGGCAGGTTTCTGTAGAGTTTGGCATACGTGGTCATTCCAATACTATTTCCAGTGCTTGTGCAGCAGGCGCAGATAGCGTTGGATATGCATTTTACGTAATCAAAAATGATCTTGCCGACGTCATGATTACGGGGGGTGCTGAAGCGCCCATTGTCCCTCTAACATTCGGTGCCTTTTGTTTGATAAGCGCACTTTCAACAAGGGATGGAGATGCTACCAAGGCCTCAAGACCATTTGATAAAGAGAGAGACGGTTTTGTAATGGGTGAAGGGGCTGGTATCCTGATCCTGGAAAGTTTGGACCATGCAATAAAAAGAGATGCTCATATCTATGCAGAGATGCTTAGTTATGCAACAACTAATGACGCCTATCATATGGCTCAGCCTTTACCTACTGGTGACCAAGCCAGAAAGTCAATGGAGCTTGCTCTTCGGGCTGCTAAAATTGATCCCTCTGAGGTTGACTATATTAACGCTCACGGTAGCTCGACGGTGTTAAATGATAAAACTGAAACAAAGATAATTAAGCAAATATTTGGAGAAAACTCTTATCAAATTCCTATCTCGTCTAATAAATCTATGATAGGCCATGCCTTGGGAGCTGCTGGGTCAATTGAACTTATTGCGAGTGTTCTGACAATAAGACACCAAATTATCCCTCCAACAATTAACTATGAATTTCCGGATCCGGAATGTGATTTGGATTATGTTCCAAATGAAGGACGAGAAGGCTCCATTACTACGGTGCTTAAGAATTCCTATGGTTTTGGAGGTAAGAACTCAAACATAATAATTAGAAAATGCGAGTAAAATGAATACTTCCTACATTATCTCGTTAGGTATCACGGGAACGCTAAGCTTATTGTTAGGAATTTTTGTGTATTTAAGAAACAGATCTTCAGAAGTAAATAGAGTCTGGTTCTTCCTAAGTTTAAGCGTCTCGTTATGGAGCTGGGGAATGTTTGGGAGAGATGTAGCTACAGAAAAAACAACTGCCCTCTTCTTTGTTCGACTATGTTATGTGGGATCCATTTTCATACCTGCGTTTTACTTTCATTTCGTGAATTCTTTAATAGAATTAAGGCAAAATTGGCTAATGTTAACATTCTATGCATTAGCATTCATCTTCTTAGTCTTTGATTTCACCCCTTTACTTATCAAAGACGTAAAACCGATATTATCTTTCCGCTATTACGGCGTTCCCGGGCCAATTTATCCTTTTTACGCAGTTTCACAATTAATAGTTATGCCCTATGGACACTACACTTTGTTCAAGCGTCTTAAATATGCGAAGGGGCAAACCAGGAATCAGATCAGATACGTCTTTATTGCAGCTGTTATTGGCTTTTTGGGGGCGATGACAACTTTCTTGCCTGTCTTTAATATTGAGGTGTTTCCATTCGGATTTTACTTTGTCTCGGCTTACGTAATAGTTATCTCATATGCAATTGTAAAGCACCGGTTAATGGACATCCATATCGTTCTAAAGAAGGGGACGACCTATGCTTTTCTAATATTGCTCCTTTTCGTTCCCTCTTTTCTCTTAGCTCTCCTGTTCCAAAAGATTGTTTATGGAGATGTCCATTACCTTTTATTAGGCTTTGTTCTGCTCCTCCTTTTGGTAGTGACGATCCTGTTTAATACAATTAAGCCTCGCACCGAAAGGGCTGTCGAGCAATTTCTTTTTAAAGATCGGTATGATTATCGGGATACCCTGGCGAGATTTAGCAAGGCGATG
>DATKLL010000084.1:0-3498 GCA_035542475.1 Syntrophales bacterium | reverse complement strand
CCCTCGTTATAGGTTTTGGCATTTCTACACCCGTTCAAGCTGCAGAAATAGCATCCTACGCGGATGGAATAGTTATAGGAAGTGCTTTTGTCGATCTAATCGGAAAAAACAGAGGCGATGAAAACTTGATACAAATAGCATCATCATTCGTCAGGGACATAAAAAGCGCCTTGAAATAGAAAAGGAGGCTCACTATGGACAAAGAATTCAAGGCAGGATTTATCAAAAAATGGAACAAGTACTTTCCCGGAGCCGATTTACCCATTGGTTTTTATTATTCTGATACGAAAGATCAGAATACCATGCCGAATCCTCCTGAAGGACATCGCTGCATAATCTGTGATCTGGCAAAAGTACGCTCCGGCAAGACTTTATGTTTTGACGTTAATACCATTGGCTGCGGCGGCGGGAAGAGATACCTGGGCTTTGAGGAAATGCAGATGCCTAACTTTGAATATTTCCTCTCCTATGGTATTCCGGGTAAGCTGGAGGGTGAAAGGTACAAAAAAACGCCTGAACTGGTTAGAGAACACATGAAGCATCAGACGCCATTCAAAGCCCCCGCCGGATATATAATATTTAAGAGGTGGGACAGTATGGAGGAAGGGGATGAACCTCTGGTCATCATTTTCTTTGCAACTCCCGATGTGCTTTCCGGTCTCTTCACCTTAGCGAGTTTCGATGAACCGCAACCTCACGGAGTCATTGCGCCCTTCTGCGCAGGCTGTGGTTCAATCGTAGATTACCCCTATAAAGAACTTCAATCAGGGTTATCTCGTGCGGTTTTAGGCATGTTTGATGTATCCGCCCGGCCATTCGTTCCTGCCGGTATGTTGACATTTGCCATTCCCTGGCCCAAATTTGTTCGTATGGCAGACAACATGGAAGAAAGCTTTCTCATCACCAGATCATGGGAAAAAGTAAGAAAAAGAATAAGGCGTGACTTCTCTTAGGTTATATTACTAACAAATCTGACCGGGAAATAACTGATTCCCAGGGCGGGCCGAAAGCAGATAGCTTATTCCCCATAGACGCCGCTGCAGATTATCAGGTCATCCACTTTCCTGAAATATGCCTTCTTAGGTAGCACCTCTTTTGTTACCGGATTGTACCATAGGTAAGTCACCCAGCCGCTGCCTACCTTGTTTGCGGTGTCGACGATCTCTTTTATAAATTGCTTACCGTCATAATCCTTAATGTCAATGAATTCTTCCCCTACGAATTTTTCATTGACTCCATGTGCAAGCATAGTTCCCCTAGGGTTTAAAACATAAATATACATCTCGTCCTGGACAAACTGTCCGCTCGGATTTGTATATTCCGCCAGGGCGATTCTCTTACCGGAAGCCTTATAAAAATCCACGGCTCTATCAACCCAGCGCTTGGCGTCTTCTTTATCCCGTTTAGTCATATGTCTTCTCCTTTATGAAATCCCCAGAATTAACCTGAATTACAGGACTGCACTAAGCTAAGACTTTTTTAGCCAGTCCATTATAGTATGCGCGCAGTCGTCGCCTGCGTTGTCATAGAGTCCGATGATCTTTCGTTCATGAAGGGCCCTCTGGACCGAGTCGGAAGCATGAGCAGCATTCTGTAAAATATTCTGCCCGAAATCGGAACGAATGGTACCTGCCGCTGCTTTGGACGGATCGGATTCACCCAGGCGCTCACGAATTTTCCCCACTGCGCTATATCCACGGTATAGCAATGCCAGTGACGGGTGCTTTCCGGGTTTGTTACGATCTTCCGGCAACACCGCGCTCGGATCGAGGCCGGTCATGTATTTTACGATTTGTGAAAATTCGTATACAGCATTTTTTTCGTTGATCACACTGGCCATGGCATTGTATTCTTCATTTGTAATCTCAAAACCGAATAACCCTCCAATTCCTTCTCTGATCTTTTCCGCGATGCTGTTCCTAAGCCTTCTCCTAAACATATCCCGCAGGAATCCATAAAACTGCTCACCCTGCGCGGCACTCATCCGGATCATCCGGGCACCGACAATCCGCAGACCTGTCTTGGAAAACATGTCGATCATATTACCGGGTCGGACAGAATGTTTGAAAAAATTGTCCGGCTTCAGAATGATCAGCGTCGTTTCCCCTTCGGCCGTCTCCTCATAGATACCCGAGTCCTTGAATCCAAGCTGCGCGAACAGTTCCAAATTATTTCTCGCATACTCAAGATGCGTAGGTACCAGCACTGCCGGTTCAAAATACCTGACGGTTCCGTCAGATGTGGTTATGTAATCACAATAAGTCCCGCGAATAGTTCCGCGGATAGCTTCCGATTCCGTTTCTGTCGTAAGCTTACCGACAACATTGTAGATTTGTTCTACGGCATTCTCGCCTTCAAATAGAAGAAACAAACAGCGGTTAGGCTGACCAAGGATATTTTCGCGTCTTAAGTTTTGATCGATGTAATCGACAAGTGCATTCCCAACTTTTGGGTCGATACTTAGACTTTTCACACGCCGTATGTACTCGTCTACAAACTCATCCGACGGCCGCATCATCCGGACACCGATCAAATCACAGCCAGAAAACGACATGAGCCGCGCAACAATATTGCCGGTCCTCGATTTAATAAGACTATAAGGCGTGATCACCACATATGTCAGTTCATTTGCCATAAAATAATTATATCATTTTTGTTATTCTATCACAATAGAACATAAATAAAATTGATGTTTCCCCATTCGGTTCAGGGCATTCTTATGTTTCAAAGCCCGACAGATCATCCATGGCAAATTTGTCAGACCCGTGTTCAAATTCCGCTATAACCTGCGCACCTAACAGAAGGATTAACGCTGCAGCCTCTATACTGAGAAGGAAGACTACAACAGTAGTGAAAGAACCATAAATTAAATTTACCAGGGAAATTGCCGAGTAATACCAGACAAGAATACGGCGCGTAATCTCCCATAAAATTGTTGCCGTGATACCTCCGATCAGTGCTTGACGAAAGGCGATACGCCCTACAGGCATAACCAGATACAAGGATGTGAGCATAAACACCTCACCTATCATTCCCAGTATATATAGGGCAACACCGGTGGTAGCTTGCACGCTTAAACCCCATCCTAAGATTACTAATGGCCTGTTTGCAAGTGTCTCTAAAATTCCCGCTATAAAGGACACAAGTAATATACCCGTGGCCAACAAAAAAATATATACATAAGGGATTATGGCGGAAATTAGAAAGTGTCGACGTAATATTCTTACACGGCGGAAAAATATCACCGACATGGCGTTTTCAAGCACGGTAAAGGCTATAGAACTGAAAAACAGCATGACGAGTAATCCGATGATGCCAATCACCTTACGGTGTGCAAGAAATATTCGCGCCTGTTCAGTTAAAGTTGCCGCATAGCCGGGTATCACCATTTCTATATACGTCGATAAGGTATGAAACAACTGAACTTCGTCTATAAAATGCGAAAGAACAATCAGAATAAGTATGGACATGGGAACTATTGATAGCAGTGTATAGTAT
>DATKLL010000083.1:0-11559 GCA_035542475.1 Syntrophales bacterium | reverse complement strand
AGAGTAATCATGTACAGAGCCCATATTACCTCATGAAGAGAGCGCCGCGGGCCTACCGGTGCCGGTAACTTTCGTTTAGCGTCATCAGCAGGTAAATCTTCAAATACCGGAAGGAGGTAAGCCTGAAGATCGGCCCAGATGGTGTGACGTCGATCCACGAATCTCATTCTTTTCCTGAGGGTAGGGACCAATAAGGATTTGAGATGTCTTGGTGTCGTCCACATTTTGGGATTAGGGGCAGGGATTGATACGCTACAAGCACAGGCACCAATCATCCGTCGCAGGTATTCCTCAAGGCAGTTCGAAATAAATGATAGATCCATTTCCTGAGTCTTCGGAGAGGTAAGTCCGGCCAGAGTATACATGTCGGACTCCTTAATCCTATAGCTTTCATTGAAGATCATTCTGAATTCTGACAGCAAGGCATTGTATGTCATTATGCACGTTCCGTTCATCAGCGAGCGCTTAGCTTAAGCGATGGGCTATGAAGCGCAAGCGAAAAAGCCGATCCGAGGTGAAGCTGTTGTTAGATGGCTTACCGAACTCCATAAGGTACCTAATCCACACGTTAATCAGGCGATGTGGGTTTTTTCATCGTTCTTCTATCGCTTGGATTTAAACTGCTCTGTACCAGTTAATTTACCAAAAGTAATTTCTTCAGCAAAATTATTAATGAATATGATGTGAAATATACACTATCCATAGTTGTCTATCCATTATTTCTTTCAGGAAGAAGTTCTCAATATGGGTGTGTCGGGATTAAACACTCTGTTTCCAAAAGAAAATGACCAAACAACCTATTTGCCAGAACGCACCGGGAGCGCCCGGGAATCGTAGTCTATAGACTGGTGACTCCAGTTCTGCTTGCCAGAGTAGAAATCGAAGTTGGCGGCGTCGGGACCGCGTTTTTCTGAAGCCCATACCCAAGCACACGTAAGATGAATCAATTCGGTTAAATCAACACTATATCCACAGTCAGACTTATAAGTTTTAGCCACGGTATACAACTTCGCCAACTCATCCTGCGTCGGCATCCGCCAGTCCGTATAACCGCCCCCGCGATAATTTTCACAATAACTCTTGGCATTTTGCCAGTTAATATTCTCCCCGTTGTCCTTACCCGCCCACATCAGCTTCGTACTCGTGTCCAGGACCATCCCATTGTCATCAGCGATAAAACGACCATCCTTGCCAACTTTTTGGGCTATTGCCTTAGCCTCCTTCTTTATCTCTGGTTTGACTTCGGGCTTGTTTATTTCTTTGAGCTGAGAAATGTTATCAGACTTCTTACCATGCCCACATGCCAAAAACAGGGTCATCATCAAGAATAGCGCAGAAACGATAACCGTTAATTTCCCTTTATCCCGTAAATATCTCCCTGTTTTCATAATATTTTCCCCTTTCATTGTCTGTTCCAATAAATAAAGTAGAACTCATCGAATGTCAATAGGATCCTGATCGAATGATAAGTATTACCGTTTGTAACCATTTATTTTTTCATCGATATGATTTTACTGACTTCAGGAAGGAAGCAGTAAAAAGAAGAGTAATTAGTTTACTCAGTAAACAGACGGGAATCACCCCATTTTCTTGCAATTTCTGCCCTGTATTGTCGGGTCATTTTGGGACCGTCTTGCAGTGAAGAAGACTTAAGTTTCAAAGCGTGGCTTGCCATGTCCATATTAAAAATTTCCACCAAAATAGGGGCGAGTATGAGAAGCAGTATGTCTGTCTCATGTGGTCAGTCAAACACTTATGTATGAGAATAACTATTACAAGCAACAAAGCCGGGAGTTGTGATTTAACTTCCGGCTTTGTTATTTCCTAATACCTTGTCTATAGGTCAAACTTACTCTTTATCATTTCGAACCTTTTGCATGCTGTCATTCCGAGCAGAGCGAGGTATCTTGCCAAGAAAACCTCTATCCCTTTGGCTTGAGAAAATCTTTTTGGAGGAATTCCGGATTAGGGTAAGTATAAAATCCTTTGCCGGTCTTAACTCCCAACTGACCATTCTTTACCATTTGCAGCAGTTTATCGGGCGGTTTGTCTTTGGGGTCTTTCGAGTCGTTGTAATAGACCATCTCAATGTCATAAATTACATCCAGCCCAACCTTATCCATGAGAGCAAAAGGGCCTTCCTTCATGCGTGTGAAAACCATCCACCCGCGATCTGAATCCCGAAAATCGACGAAACCATTACCCCACATGTAAAGGACTTCTCGTTTGATGGCCCTCCAAACGCGGTTGAAACAGAATCCCAGGATTTCCTTATTTACAGTTAGAGGTATACAGCCGATCGAGATGATCCACTCTCTTCCTTTTTGCAGTACATCCGGCAGAGTCTTTGTCCCGCCCATGATGTCCACCATATTTGTGCCTTGAAGAGGAAAGTAAAAATGAATATTCAGGCAGCGTTCTGGTCGTCCGCTGCTCTTTTCCATTCTTGAGACGGGGATGGAAGAGCTGTTTGTAGCGAGGATGGCTCCCGGTGGTGTCAGATTCCCCAGGTCCTTGAAGATTTTGTTTTTCAGTTCAATATTCTCAGGAGCTGCTTCGATAACGAGATCGGCATCTTTTACCGCTTTGTCAAGTTCTGTAACCTGCACAACCGCCTTCCTTATTTTCTCCCACTTGTCCCAGGGAATAAATGGGGTGATCTTCTTCGCCTTCAACTCGGCCTTTCGATTTTTGAAGGCCTTATCAAAGGCCCCTTCAACGGGATCATAGACCTTCACCTTATATCCAACATTAGCTGCAAGCATGGCAATCTGTGTCCCTAAGATACCACTGCCAACGACCACTATATTCTTGAATGGTTTTTTCATAGATAATACTCCTTTTAATTCTTAATCCTCGTAATATTCCCGTTATTGAATTACATCGCTGCCAGAAAGAACAAATTGAATCTATTCTTCTCTTCACCTCCTTTCAACGATGATTTCGCCACCTCAAATGCGAAGTACCAGGAACAAATTATTAATAATAATTTAATAGTTTGTTAAAGAAATTTAAAACTAAGGTTATTGGCTTGAGCAAAAAAAATTACAATTCTCCTCGATTTTATTTTAGATTGCTGTTATATAGCATAACGGTTTGTTTGAAAAGTTCAAGATTTTTTATACAGTTCCTCACAAAAAATTCAACCGGCAGCACGGAGATCTTGCAATGAGACGGTTTATTGCCATACTGCTGACTCTAATATTTTTTGTCAACTTAGGATTTCTTGCTGCATGCAGCAAAAACGAAGAGCCAAAGAAAAAGGCTGACCGAAGTGAGTCAGACTGGTCTGCATCAGGGGCAGTAAAAGATATTGAAGACATGCAGAAGGCTGCTGAAAAAAAATAATTAGGAATGATCGGTTTGCTCCCAATCCAAGTCAGGTGTAATGTCTTTGATCCTGAAAGACTTAATAAATAATATTATTGGAAGGAGGAAAATAAAGCCATGATCCCTGTTGAAGACAAAGCAAGAGACTTTTTAATGGTTCTTGCGGCACTGCTCTGGGCCTTTATCGTTTATGCGAGCTGGCAAGGCGCCCTGAGCAAAAGCAATCAGCTCATCTATTTCGGTCTTCTGGCCTGTGCCGCCCTGGTCGTCGTTTATTATGTGATGGGTGCAGTGGTCAATCAGAAGATAAGCACCGCTGTCCTCATCTGGCCGGTGCTGCTGAATGGTGTTACCCAGGCTATTGCTTTTACAATAATCTACATGACAAAAGGTGAGAAGTTGGATTTCATCCTGGGAATGCACCCCGGTTTTTTCGGAGCCATGGTATTTTTCTGGCTGGGCAACTTCCTGACCTCAACCCTCTCCTATGTGGTCCTCTTCAATAAGAGCGTTGTTCCTGACGACGAATGGAGCGCGTTCATGAAAGAGGTCGCTGCTCAAGAGAAACTTCACTAAGGAGGTGAGATAATGGATGAGCAATTGATTCAACCATCGCCATTGATAATTGGATATACTATCGCATTTATGCTTGTTTCCATCGGTATCGGTTGGTATGCCAACCGTTACGCTAAAACGGCGGAAGGGTTCTTCGGCGGCACTAAGATGTTTGGTGGCCTTGTCATCGGTCTGGCTTCCATGGCTGCCGTTATGAGCGCATTCGGGTTTATCGGCGGCCCCGGCTTGGTCTATAAATTCGGTTTCACTTCCATCTGGATGACCATCGCCTGCGGTCCGGGTTTTGCTTATGGCTACTGGGTCATCGGTAAGCGCATGCGCGCCATGGCCGAAGTAACAGACGTGGCAACTCTTCCTGATATTGCCAGGGTCCGCTTCCAGAGTCAAGCAGCACGCGGCATCCTTGCTATCGGTTTGTTTTTGGCGGCCATTGCCTACCTTTCCTCGCAGGTAAAGGGTGGTGCAAAGCTTATGAATCAGATGCTTGGGGTCACTGAAGAATGGGGAGTCGCCATAATGTTTGGTACGACACTGGCCTACATGCTGGTCTCCGGCATGTCCGGCAGCATCCTGACCGATGCCTTCCAGGGGCTCGTCATGCTAATCGGCGTCCTTGGCGTTATCTTTGCTTTTTTCGCTATGACGGGCGGTGATTTTAGCGCCATCATGAACGCACCGAACTTCGGTCCGAGCTTCGTCGACGGGGCCGGGGTCATGCCCTTCCAACTGGTTATTACCTTCGCCATGGTCTTCTTTATTGGCGTTATGGGACAGCCCACCATGCTTGCCAAAATGTACGCCGTGAAGAGCCATAAAGACCTTAAACTGGCGGGGTGGCTCGGCGGGGTGGCCTATGGTGCAACCTCCTTAGTGTGGATCCTCGTGGGTTATGGTGCTGTATATCTGGTAGCAACAGGAGCCGTACCAGCAATCAAGGATCTGGACAAGGCTGCATTCCTCTTCGTGAGTAAGACGGGGGGGGTCATGCAGGCCCTCATTATGGCGGCCCTGCTCGCGGCCATCGTATCTACAGCAAGCTTCTTCATCTCACTTGCCTCTGGCGCAATCACCCGTGATCTCGCCGGAGCTTTAGGACATGAGGTAGACCATGATAAACAGATCGTCGTCGGCCGCTACCTGCAGGTTGTCGTGATGCTTCTCTGTATAGGCTTTGGCTACTGGGGCGGCCGGGCGGTAGCTATCCTGGGGACCCTCGGATGGGGCTTCTTCGCATCCGTAACGCTGCCCACTTTCATGATGGGCCTTCTCTGGAAGCGTTGCTCGCGAGAAGGTGTGATAACCGGGTTGACGTTTGCAGTCATTGCAAATATTGCCCTGCCATTGCTTGAGAACTTCAAGATATATAAACTGCCCTATCCTTATTACCTCTTTACTATAGCAGGGGCCATAATTCTGACCACCGTGGTCTCGCTGTTTACAACTGGCGCAGCCGGTGAAAACCTCCCCAAGGAGATGAAGCCTGTCTTCAAACTATAGTTATTTATCAAGCTGGAGTGGGGCATTCCTGAAATCTGAAAAAGGCTAAAGGAATGCCTTCACTCCTTCAGCTTCCTCCAGAGAAACCGTTCCACGATAGTATAATTCCCTGTAGAGCCGGCCTGCTTCATCGGCAGGCATCTTAAGAACGACGGCCCTACCCCCATTCTTCCAGATTGGAACTTCCACCAAATTGCTCGTGGCAAGTATGTTCGCTTGATCTGAATTATAGCAAAACAGGCCTGTATACACGTTGGACCTTTCGTTCCTGACACCGCCGGGGTCCAACTCATCCCACGTAAACCTTTTCCGCATGAACAACTTCTGCACTGTCAGTCCTGTGCGATCGGTCTTTACGACCATCAGCTTCTTACAGAAAATCATGATAAGGATGCCGAGAGGGATCAAGGTAACTATAAGCAGTATCTTCCCTATATGAGAAAAAGCATCGGTATTCGACACACTGACAAATTGAGATGTGGAAAGGGACAGGTATAAAAAGATTATTTGTATAATCAGTACGGCACAGATGATGCCCAGGGTTGTAGCAAGGCCGAGCGCATAGAGCCGATAGATATTCTTTCCGGACCGGCTCATAAGCTGACCCCTCTCCCATTCATTGGGTCCAATGAAGCACAGATCGGGATAGCGGCTCTTTAAAAACAGAATTAAGTCCGAGTTTGCCTGCCTGTCATGAAAGAGTAAGATATCCTTATTTCGCTTCCGGCCGTTATTCATCCATGTCAGGGATAATTGGAAACACTCACCCCTGTCCTTGAAGATCCAGGGATGGTTCCGGTACTTGATCCGTGTCAATGTATTAGACGGAATACAGAATTCGCCTTTGCCGGTTTCCCTTATCAGGAAAGTGCCTCCGTCGATTGCGAATCCTATTTTTCCTGACGGTCCTTCACACTGAAAATAGTCTTTTTTCATAGCACAAGAGAATCCTGAGAGTTTTTTATTATAATATAATCACCATTTGAGGATTTCAAAGCTGTTTCTGTCTAAGTTATATTGGTTAGACATACGGACAATGCACTGCGGATTTGGAAAGTAAGATCAATATTACAGATGAGGCAGGAATGGAGGGTATGAGAGACTAAAGACCTATGAAGTTAAATCTCTGGGTGTTATCTATGTCAAGCAGGTTACATATCCACTGAGATACCTGCATTTGAACATGTTTTGATATGAACATCAACAGCATAGGCCAGATGAAAAGCAGGACAGCGCTCAAAAAAAGTGAGGAAATGCCCATGGCTCCCATCCAGGCTAACAGGCAAGCCGTGCATAGGCATACAAAAGCGCTGACTGCAGAAAGGGTTACAGCAAAAATTTTGTGTTTATCTTTTCGTTGAACCAATGCTTCGCCTTCCTTTCTAACTTTACGATGTGCTATTATTTCATATCTGTGGTGCTAATGTCCACAATTTCAAATTCCCGTGTACCACCCGGAGTCTTTACGCTGACTTCATCACCAACGCATTTTCCTATCAGCGCCTTGCCGATTGGGGAGGTGACAGAAATCTTATTTTCGTTCACGTCTGATTCGAACGGTCCGACAAGCTGATATTTTATGCCGTTTCCGGTGTTGATATCTTCAACGGTAACTATTGATCCAAATACCACCTTCTCGCATGTTAAATTGTCAAGATTTACAACATAAGATGATGAAAGATTATTTTCGAGTTCCTTGATCCTCCCCTTCAGAAAATTCTGCCTGTCTTTTGCAGCCTGAAACTCCGCGTTCTCAGTTATATCCCCGTGCGCCCTCGCCACTTCCATGTCTCGCATATTTTCCGGCAGATCAACTGTTTTAATATATTCCAGTTCCTTCTTGAGCTTTTCAAATCCTGATTTCGTAATAGGTATTTTCCCCATAATATCTCCTTACACCGGCACATCCGGAAATGACGAAAGTGATTTCTAATAGAGAAATCGGCCGGTGTCAAGAGGGATTTAACGGGTACTGCGGCGGGCCTTTTGGTAAGTGGGTCAGTTTGAAAATTTGTCATAGGAAAAATTTTGTTGGCGGAAAGTATAAAGATGACCATAAATCTTTCTTCCTGAAATGTTGTTTTTCTAATTCAGCCAATACATACAGTTCTTCATATAGTAATCATTATATATTCTGCATTACTTACTCACACACTACTTAATTTTGGATAAATAGAAGAACTTTATTCTTGCCTTTATATACAACATATTAATATCCCTTGTATAATTACTTAAGAATTATTGGTAGAAATATGCATAAAAAGCGGTCCGCAAGCTCGATCTGACTGCATTACTTGTCTTAGCCGATCCTGTCATATAAATTATTGACTAAGCATTTTTAAAGGTGTATTATAAAATATAACCTTAACTCATGCCTCCTCCTTCTTCATGGCATGCCATTATTAGAGAAGCCCGAAGTCAATCCAGCCAAATCAGTGACTTCGGGCTTTTCCGTACCATGTATTTAATATTGGGTGATTGCTGCAGGATTTTCAAAACCACAAATCAGTATATATTTTGATTATAAAATTTTGTATGTGCGTCATTAAATGATTGACAGTGATAGCATTAAAAGATATTATCCATACTTAATTGAACCCTGCAAATTGCACAAAAAGAATGAAGCTTTGGGCAGGGTGATAACCACAGGGGATGTGGCAGAGATGATCTAAAGCTGTACTCAAGATTAATTTTCAAAATCTTTAAGCTGAAAATCGGGTGGGTCAAAACAATTGGTCTAAGGAGGAAAGTATGAGAAAGGTAGCAATATGGGTTGTGGTAGCAGCGAGTTTTATGCTGATTTTTGCGCAGACATCATTTGCTCAGGCAACTGGGCCAACCGCACCGAAGGGTGCATGGACTTTGGGGGTGCCGGGACTTGATGCCGAGACATCATTTACCGGGCAGGAGGCTATAATAGCCGACGCCGGTAAAGTAGCGAAAATTGAGCCAATGAAAGGCGTAAAAGATGGTCTGCAGATGAGATTCGTGTCGGATCAGGGTAATAAGTACGTTGTCTATTTAGGGCCCAAGTGGTTCATTGAGAATCAGAAGATCAAATTTGCGGCCGGCGACAAAGTTGAAGTCAGGGGCAAGAAGTTTGGTAACAGGATCATTGCCTCGGAAGTAAGCAAGGGCGATTGGACCATGAAACTTCGCAACGAAGAAGACGGCATGCCGAGCTGGGAATGCTGCTTCCCCCGGTCAGTAAAAAAGCAATAATAAATAAGCATCCCATGACCCACCCAATTTTTGAGCTTGTTCAATTTATTATAATGAAATCTTTATCTCGACTTGTGCCTAAATAACTTTAACTACCAAAGGGTAATCATTGTCTTCGGCATTTACTTTTTATAGAGGACTTAAATGTAAACTAAGTAACCTTCTTTTTATGACTTCCTCCATAAATCTTAAACGTCCGCTTTTTCTTTTCATAGTATATTTCTAACCACAATCGTGATAGCAATACCGATCGGAAAGGCAAGATACCCCTGTGAATGAGAGCATAATCGATATTCTTCTTGTAGAGGATAATCCCCATGACGTGGAACTGACCATGGAAGCACTCCAGGCACGGAAGCTTGCAAATAGAGTGAAGGTACTGCGCGATGGTGAAGAAGCCTTCATTATATTTTCAGGACAGGCAGATATAAAGAACAAAGCGATGCCCGAAAGAATCCCGTATTGATTCTGCTTGATCTCAATCTTCCTAAAGTCGACGGCGTTGAGGTTTTACACAGGATCAAGTCGGATGCGAGGACAAATACGATACCCGTTGTAGTTCTCATTTCTTCCCGTTCTGATATGGATAGGTTAAAGAACGATGGGTTCAGTGCGAACAGTTATATAGTAAAGCCTGTTGAAGTGGAGAACTTCATAAAGGCAGTTGGCGATGTAGGGTTCTATTGGGCAGTACTGAATAAAACGCCGAGATCAACTGTTGAATAATTACTGTCAGCTATCAGTAATAAAAAAATTTTTCACTCTTTTTTCTTCGCATAGGCAATCAGCAATTCAGTCAGTTGTGATCTTGAAAAATCCATAATCAGTTTTTCATCGTATCCTTCCTGCTGTATTATTTTTTCTAAGTCAATCCATTCATATCTGATTTGGAACCAGTCCCTGAAAGATTTCAACCTAAAAACATAAGAGATTTAGAAGTAAAAAATCGGGGATTTCCTGATTGAGACGCGGTTATAATTTATGCAATACATTGTTATATTAGGATTAATAGAAATTAATGAACCAATAACTATCAACGCCCTTTTGTGCAGGAGGTGATTTATGCATCGGCGAAAGAAGCAGGTATTCTTATGTTTGATGTCAGTCCTTGCTGTCGGGCTGGTAGTCACGGTGGCAAAATCGCAAACCATACCTTCCAAAACGCCTGGGATGACAATTATTGCCAGAATTGGGCACAACGTTGCAGTGCTCCAGAAAATTTTCAGGGGCGAAATCCCTGAGACGATCGATCAGTATGTCAGCTTTCCCGACGACACCGGCTGGATTAGCACATATCAGCCGGGCGGTGCGACGAAGACCTCGGACAACGGATTCTTTTCACGTGACATCACCACCAACGGACGTACGTGCTTTACTTGTCACCAGCCACAGAACGGCTGGTCAATTAGCCCGCCAGAAATTAGAATTATCGCTGAGTCATTTGCGGCACGGGGCCAATCAGCACTCTTCCAGCCGATAGATGCTGCCAATTGCCCAAACTCGCCTGGAGCAGCAGATACCTTTTCAGTCCCGAGATTTCTGCATGCACGGACCCAGCTATTCAAGCGCGGCAACTTCCGTATCAGCCTGAATGCCCCGAATCCACTCGGACCGCTCAACGAGAGCTACATGACCTTCAGCGGCAATACAAAACCCGAATGGGTGTTGAGTTTGGAGTATGACCCGTTTGGATGTGAACTTGATCCTGAGCACGGCTTGCCTGCTAATCTGATTTCTGTGTACCGCCGGCCACTCCCCTCAGCCAATGTGGCCTTCCTGGCCCGGAATGGTCCTGAGGCAAAACTCGACATCATGTGGGACGCGCGGGAGCCCAACCTGGTGACACAGTTCACCAATGCGACAATGTTCCACGGCCAGACTACTGTCGAACCTGACCCTGCCATCATTGCACAGGGTGTCAGGTTCCAGTCGGGCATATTCACCGCCCAAACTTATAATATCTTGGCTGGGGATCTCACCGGCGGAGATGGCAGTGGCGCTTTGGGAGGTCCTCTCAACCTCTACGATTGGAGACAAAGCACACTGCCTGCCTGTACCTTCGATGCGATCTTCGGTTTTGTGTGTCCGGGGATTAAGGTGAAACAGACGCTCCTTGCTCCAGTCACTCTCCCTGATGGCACCGTCCTCGTGGATAATAACGGGAATCCAAAGAACTTAAGCGTCAATGTTGGCTCTCAGCTTTTCGCTCCATTCTCAACCCCAACGAAATCCAAACCCCCATTTAAGGAGGCGCAACGCAAATCAATCGCGCGCGGTGAGGTTCTCTTCAGCAGCAAGGTATTCACCATCTTCAAAGTCGCGGGCCTGAATGACATCAAGGGGAGCCTGAACGGAGAGCCTGGTACTTGCACAACCTGCCACAGCAACAAGAACGTGCTCAACGATTCCGCGAGTGACCCGAAGCGCCTTGGGATTATGGACAACAGCAACGGAGTCAACGTCATGCCGTGGACCTCAGATTTTCCGCGGTTTGCCTTCTATTGTCCGACGGGCACCATACCATTTTTCTCTAACCCGGTTACCTCATCTAACTGTCCAGGAGGCACCGCCAACTGTGACCAGTTTATCACCACCGACCCGGGTAAGGGTTTAATCACCGGCAAGTGCCAAGACCTCGGCAAGATGAAGGTGCCAATCCTGCGTGGGCTAGCCTCCCGTGCTCCGTATTTCCATGGCGGCAATGCAGCGACACTGATGGACGTGGTCAATTTCTATAATCTGCGCTTTGATATAAGGCTAACCGACCAGCAGAAAAAAGATCTCGTGAACTATCTGAGTTCGTTGTAAACTTAATTGTTTGAATTTTTCCGCTATGGGGGTATGAACCCGTGGCTAACATTTTCCACGATAAGCTATAGAACAGCCTGATCGATCCCAGATCAGGCTGTTCTGAAATTGTCGGCCAAGGTCATC
>DATKLL010000082.1:0-11082 GCA_035542475.1 Syntrophales bacterium | reverse complement strand
TTCAAAATCTAAATCAAGACGAACAAGAAGAACCTGGACCGCATCGGTCGATCTATGCGGCCTCCGTGCTGAATCGTTACACCCTCTGATCCTTTCCTGAGCGATTCGCCTCCGGCTGCATGGATCTTTGCGGCAGGCATGGAGGTGAATCATCAAAGACCATATCATTAGCCCGCCAATTCGGGCCATCCACTTATCTGACTGCAGGGAAGCACGTCGCAGATGCTTTGAAAGTATTTCTGAACAGAACAGCACTCCTGAAGTAACCTCTTGTATAAGGGATCACTGCCTTTGCCATTACACAGGAAACAGTCCGGCAAGAGGAGACGATAATGTTTAAATTCCTCTACGACTTCTTCATGCCTTCCTGGATACGGAGTATGACGAGCACTCCGCATGCCCATACTGAGGATGAAAAACGTCTTCTGGAAGTCTGCTCAGCCCCGGCGACCCAGGCTATTCAAATGATGGGCAGCAATGGGAGTGGATTAAGTACGGAAGAAGCGGAACGACTTCTGGAAAAACACGGCCGCAATGAGATTACGCGGACCAGACGGCTCAATTTTCTTCAGGATATCCTGCGGCGACTCAGGAGCCCTCTGGTAATCCAGCTTCTCGTGATCGCAGTTGTCTCCGGCATAATCGGAGAGATTAAATCGGCTATTATTGTAACCGCCATGATTTTGCTGAGCGTTGGATTATCGTACGTGTTGGACCGGCGTTCAAGCAGGGCGGTCGAAACGCTCGGAAAGAGGGTGCAGTCCCGCGCCGTTGTCTTGAGAGACAGCAGAGAGAGCGAGCTCCCCCTGCCAGAGCTGGTTCCCGGCGACATTGTACTCCTTCAGGCGGGATCAATCATACCTGCAGATCTGCGGCTGCTTTCAGCGAGAGATTTCTTCGTCAGTCAGGCAACACTGACCGGAGAGTCCATGCCCGTAGAAAAGAACGCGGAAGTCTCAGGAAATGGTGGACGACCTTTGCTTGAGTTTAGCAATGCCTGCTTCCAGGGCAGCAGCGTCAGCAGCGGGACAGCCCGCGGCCTGGTGGTAAACACAGGGCGGCGAACTTTTTTCGGGGCCATTGCCGAACGGCTTTCGGAGAGGACAATAGAGACCAATTTCGATCTCGGAGTGCGATCCTTTACGTGGCTCATGATCAGGTTCATGGTGGTCATGGTCTTCTGTTGCTTTATGATCGTCGGTCTGACGAAGGGTAACTGGCTGGAGGCCCTTCTTTTTGGACTTGCGGTTGCCGTGGGCCTGACTCCTGAAATGTTGCCGATGATAGTCACTGTAAACCTGGCCAAGGGCGCTATTTCGATGTCCCGGAAAAAGGTTATTGTCAAAAGACTCTCCGCCATCCAGAATTTCGGCGCCATCGACATACTCTGCACGGACAAGACGGGAACCCTGACCCAAGACCGCGTTATCCTGGAAAAACACGTGGATGTTACCGGAGAGGAGAGCGAAAGCGTACTGCGCTACGGCTACCTGAACAGCTATTACCAGACAGGGCTCCGCAACCTCCTAGATAGGGCGATCCTTGAACATAGCGAATTCGAGGTCGAACGCACCTGTCGCCTGGTGGATGAGCTTCCCTTTGATTTTCAGCGCAGGCGCATGTCCGTTGTGGTCGAGTTTGAGGGCGACCACGTCCTAATATGTAAGGGCGCGGTCGAAGAGATATATGCCTGCTGCGATCACTACCAGTTGGATGGGGAGATTTACCCTTTAATTGACATGATCAGAGACGATCTTGTTGAAGAGGTCTCCCGTTTGAACAACGAAGGCTACCGATGCCTCGCCATTGCTTACAGGGAGTTTTCGCGCGAACAGACACGGTTCACCACCCAGGATGAATCCACCCTGATCCTCCTTGGTTATATTGCCTTCCTCGATCCTCCCAAGGACTCGGCTGCCAAGGCGGTCAAACTGCTGCAGGACACAGGGGTTAAGGTCAAAATCCTGACCGGCGATAACGCTCTTGTGACCGGCAAGATATGCCGTGACGTGGGTTTAGAGGTCCATCGCATAGTCACCGGGGAGGATCTGGATCGTATGAGCCAGAAAGAGTTTGCCCAGTCTGTCATCGAGTCGAATGTGATGGTGAAGCTCTCTCCTCTCCAGAAGGAACGGGTAATCGAGTCGTTGCGCCAGAGTGGGCATGTTGTTGGATACATGGGCGACGGCATCAATGACGCTCCTGCCATACGCGCTGCCGATGTCGGGATTTCAGTGGACTCGGCAGTGGATGTGGCAAAGGAGTCTGCCGACATTGTGCTTCTGGAAATGAGCCTATTAGTCCTCGAAGACGGAATTTTGGAGGGAAGAAAGGTCTTCTCCAATATCATCAAATACATCCGCATGGGGGCCAGTTCAAATTTCGGCAATATGTTCAGCGTGCTGGGGGCCAGCTATCTGCTGCCGTTTCTGCCGATGCAGCCAATCCAGATTCTTCTGAACAACCTGCTCTATGACTTCTCCCAGACCGGCATCCCAACCGATCACGTGGATGAGGAACAGATTGCGCGACCGCGCAAATGGGATATAAGCGGCATCAAGTGGTTCATGATCTTCATCGGCCCGATCAGTTCTATTTTTGACTATGCGACATTCGCACTGATGTGGTTTGTTTTCAATAGTCGGGCCTTTCTTGACGTTGCCCAGGGGCAGGCTGGACGTGAGATTCATGTGCAGCTCTTCCAGACCGGGTGGTTCGTAGAATCCCTTCTGACGCAGACGCTCATCGTCCACATCATCCGTACCAAGCGCATACCGTTTATTCAGAGCCGCGCCTCACTGCCGATGACTATGACTACTCTCGTTGTCATGGCAATTGGCGTTTGGCTTCCTTATTCCCCTTTTGCTGACGCCCTTGGCTTTGTTAGGCTGCCTCTGAGTTACTGGGGATGGATCGCGGCGTTTTTGTTTATATACAGCGTAATGACACATAACGTAAAGATGTGGTTCTTTAAGAAATTCGGAGGTGAATAAAGATGCTTCATACTATTCTTCAGGCGTTGGAAGATGGCCGTGTAATCGAGCTGCCGGACAATGACAAGAAAGATGCCTTTGAGGTCCTGGCGAGCCTGCTGGAAGCGGTCCCGTCAGTACCTGCCGGAACCGATATCGTAGGGGCCGTCCTGTCCCGCGATATCGTCTCCAACACATCTCTGGGAAACGGCTGGGCTTGCCCTCATGCACCGGTCACGTTTGATGGCGAATTAGTGTGTTCGATAGGCTGGAGTCCTGCTGGCATAGATTATGGTAAACAAGGTGAGCCATTGGTAAGGTTGGTCATAATGTTCTTGGTCCCGGACAACCAGAGAAGCCCGTATTTGAAAGAGGTTTCAACGCTTGTCAAAGTGCTGGGTAAGCATCCGGAATCCAGGGACCTTGAACAGATAGAGGATCTGAATGCCGTTCGTCTGAGGCTGCTGGACATGGCGCATTTTGCTATGGAGGATGCAGGACCTGATACCCGCGCCCGGATGATCCAATTGAAGGCGCGTGCCGCAGTCGCTCCTGTAACCGTTCCGGAGCTGGAAAACATGGTTATCGAGCCCCTGATGATTATCGCTGGACCAGGAATCAAGACTGTGGTTCTGACCCAGAACCGGGAATTGGCCGATCTCACAAAAGACGATGAAACACTGGCTGCAGCTATTACCGATAAGAGCTGGCTCGAATTGAAGGGATGGCGTATTGTACGCCGTGGCAGCACCAACTATCAGGGGGAAAGAGTTGTCTATGATTGCTTCGCAATACAACCGGCAAAGAAGGAATAATTGTTATGCTGCCCAATCTTGTCTCTTCATGACTAATGAAGGCAACTCTGGAAAATGATGGGATGTTTTGGAGGGATTTGAACTGCTGCTTGAAACGTGGTAACTTTTATGTGAAGCATGAACAAAAGAATTATAGGATGTCCGCAGATGCCTAAATATGATTAAGGAGGTACAGACAATGAAGCCCTATTTTGGACCAATTGAGAAAGCGACACTCCAGAATGGATATTTTCGGCAGGTCTTATTCACGGGCAAGCATAGCCAGTTGGTGGTTATGTGTCTACAGCCCAAGGAAGAAATCGGCAACGAAGTACATGGGAATGTTGATCAGTTCTTCCGCATAGAAAAGGGTACTGCTAAGTTCGTCTTTGATGGCAAGGAGGAACACCTGGTGGCAGAGGGTGACGCAGTTGTGGTGCCTGCTGGCACATACCATAATGTGGTCAATACGTCTTCTGAAATACCTCTAAAACTTTACACTATTTACACTCCTCCGAATCATCCTGACGGAACGGTTCATAAAACAAAAGCCGAGGCTGAGGCTGCTGAAGCCGCAAAACACCACTAAGATAATTTCTAAAGGACGGTATGACGTAATATGAAATTCAAGAGACGGGGGGAAAGACTATATATTCCCCTCCCAATCGTTATCCCTTCATGGTAGAAATGTATAACACAATCAAAACGGTGGTATGGCATATTTTAGACATGAACAAATACTTCATAAGGCGAATAGTTTTCGCTCTCATAATTATAGCCCTCATAATTATCATGCTCCCCATCAGCGTCGGACTCGCCGTTGTCGGTTGCTTCGTTCTTGTCTTTTTTAGGTATAAACGCTTGCGGTCTAAGCGGCAGCAATATAGTAAAAGATAGAATTACGATGGAAAAAGAAAAAGGACTTGCTCTCGCAAGCCCTTGCATTTGTTGGCGTCCCTTTATTGATGATTTTCGGACTTGGCTAGTCCAGAAAGCTGCGTAAGTGCAATGAGAGAATTGCATCTCAAGAAGCAAGTAAAACCTATTAAAATCAGAATCTTGCAGGCATTCACCAGTAATAATATCAAGGACTTATGGCGACTCATAGTGTAAAACCTTGACGCAATTTGAGCACAAAATAATGTCTTACATTATGGAGGCGGCGGGAATCGAACCCGCAGACTACCGCGACAGTAAAGGGTTTGCGAAGGTGAGGGAAACGAAAAGGAAACGACTGTTATATCGATTGGCATAGATTGCGCATTGCCAGGATGATCAACAAGGAGGAATTATGGCAATAAGAAAGAACGGAGATTTGACTCCGAAGGAAAACCTTTTTGTAGTTGAATATCTTAAAGATTTCAATGCTACACAGGCTGCGATTCGTGCAGGATACTCGAAGAAAACAGCGAGAAATATCGCCTCTGAAAACTTAACGAAACCTCACATCCAAACTGCTATTGTTAATTCTCGTAATTCACTCAAGAATTTGACTGATCAAGCCCTCATGGAAGCTCGTGAACTCGAACAGCATCTCGATGCTCTTATCCGATTCAATCTCAAGGACTTTGTACATGAAAACGGAGAACCAAAGAGTATCCATGAACTTACTAATGGACAGGCAGCTTGTATCCGAGAGCTTGGTATTATCGAGACTCAAATTGGGACACATCGCTCCCTTAAATTTTATGACAAGATCCAGGCTATAAAGCTGAAGATGCAACGCTTGGGTTTGCTGAAGGAGACGGTTAATATGAATGCGACTGTGGAAACGTACGAGCAGTGCAGGAAACGATTGAGGCTTGACGATCCCGATGTGCAAAGGATGTTGAATGAGGAAGACTGATCAAATTCGCAAATTCTTGCTTCATTGCGATACTGAAGTAAGATAACAAGAAGCGAAACCCAGCCCAGTACGAAAGGGCTCCTAAATACGCATAGGCAGAGGCTTATAGTACATGAGCCGTCAAACGTTGCAAATTGTCTATTTAAGCCATTCTACAAAACCTCAAAACACTAACAGTGCCCGAATGGTGTCCCGATGGTAGTCGCTGGCTCTGATGGATTTGTGGCCACCTAGTTTTATTTTCGGACACTTCTTCAGTTAAGTATCCTTATTGTCAACTCACTAGCCTATTAATTTCAATCCTATAACTGCCTATAAAATAATAATATTTGCTCCGTTTTGATATGAGGACATCAGGAACTTCCTATAGGCATAATACTTGCAGTTTATCATTAAAGAGGAGGGAGATAATTATGGCTAAAGGTCGATACGGCGATTTAGAAAAAAGAAGAAGTCCGAGACACCCGAAGAAGTTTATTGCAAAAAAAGAATATGAAGGTAAAGTCCACGAAATCAGAACCATTGATATTTCAGAGCATGGCGTCCTTCTCCCAAAGCGATTACCACCATCTGTAGGGACTCACGTTAAAGTGTTTCTGACAATGAGGGGTGAAGAAACCTCATTTACGGGGATCGTTAAAAGACATACAAAGTGTCTTTTTAATGGAGTAGAAACTGTTGGCGTAGGAATCGAGGATATCCTCACCCGAATATCAACAGTTTGTACAGGATAAGCTATTAATTGTTGACTGAGATGAGTGAATAGCGTAAGGATTAGCACAATGAAGAAATTGGATCAGGAAAGAAGAAGGCAAAAGAGATTTGTAAAGCGTTGTACCATTGAATTTACCTTGGATGGTCAGACTTACAGAGGAATATGCAGGAATTTGTCCTTGGATGGTCTCTTCATAAAGACAAGAAGACCATTCGCTCTAGAAAAGACAATTAAAATAATACTTCATCTGCCTGATGGTTCGACCTCAACACTGACTGGCAGGGTCACAAGGGCTATAAGGGAGCCTTATAGTTTGATCCTTGAAAGGGCGGGAATACCTTCAAAGGATGGGATGGGAATTCAATTAACAGAAAAAGATACCAATTATCTTAAGTTTGTGGAATCGTTGACTAGAAGGGCGGCGACCTGATGTATAGCCATGTTGGAGAAGGAATATGTTTGAACCAACACTAACAAGTGTGATTTCCTTAGGTGTGGTTTTTATTCTGGTTTTTACAATCTTTATGCTTATCATTTTTAGATCAAAAGAGGACAGAAGAATTTCTAAGAGGGTAGAGGTAAATTGCAACGTAAAGTTTAGAGCAAACGGCACAAATTATAGCGCGAAAACCCAAGATATCTCTCTAACTGGCTTGTCCATAGAGACAGCGCATCAACTTGACCTTGATGCAATACTCGATATTGTTATAGAGTTGCCTGATAATAAGACATCAACAGTAAAAGGGAAGGTAGTGAGGACTATTGAGCATGGTATAGGTGTGAATATTATTGAAAACAACTCTGATTATATGCGCTACTATAAATACCTTCTTAGTAAACAGAAATAGTATTGCTGTCAATCAAGGGGGTGGAAGATACATGACGAGAGAAACGAAAATAGAAGCAATTAAGCTCCCATGACGCATTAATTATAGAAGAACTCTTATGGTGGAGGCGGTGGAAATCGAACCCGCTTTTCCCCTTGATAGGAGCCATTCTATGTGGCTGAGCATAACGAAAGCAAAACGAGTGGGATTAATTTTTGTATTTCTCCAAGGTTTTCCTGGCGTCCTATCCCCTGTATTTCCTGTCCGCTATCGGTAATTAGCGGACATAGAATTATAAGGTTCAAGCTGCTTAACAGTATGGACATAATAATCCGAAGGTTCAAGAAGCTGAACAGTCTGGACATAATAATCCTTAGCCATATGGCAAATCTTACACTCCTTTTTAAATTCCATAACTATACTTAGTGTTGTGGTAGCAACTTCGGTTATGATTGGTGAATTATCTATAAACTTTGAGAAAGAAAAGCTACCGTAACCAAGACCAAAAGACACCACATAGCCTATAACCAATACTAATATGCCCTTTTTCATGCTTCCTTCATCCTGTCTTCTTCTTATGCTTCTTTAGTAAGTCCTGAACAGCTTCTTCTACAAGCGAGGTAAAGGACCGCCCGGTATCAACAGCAAGATGTTTGAGCGTCTTGATTAGCTCGGCATCGAGCCTCACTCCTGTTTGTTTTCTGATGCTTTTCTTTTCAGTCATGCCTTGATTTTACCTAATCCATGTTACCATGTCAACTTAATATCTTGACAACTTAATGGTGCCGTGGTATGAATATAGGTAGCACGGTACCATGGTAACTATAGAAAAGGAGAATGAAAATGAAAAAGGAAGGGAATATTGTAAGAGCCGCATTGTATGCCCGCTGTTCAACCCATGATAAAGGTCAGGACCCCGAGCTTCAACTTTCCCCCCTTCGGGAGTATTGTCAAAGAAGGGGTTTCGTTATGGCCGGTGAATATGTGGATAACGGTGTCTCAGGCACAAAGGATCGCCGGCCACAGCTCGATGGGCTCCTTGAGGTTGCCCGAAAGCGACAAATTGACCTTATCATTGTCTGGAAGCTGGACCGCTTCGGGAGGAGCCTGAAACAGCTTGTAACGGTCTTAGACGAGCTTTCAAACCTCGGGATAGGGTTTATATCCTACCAAGACAATCTTGACCTTACAACGCCACAGGGAAGGCTTATGTTTCATATTATTGGAGCCATGGCAGAGTTTGAGAGGGAACTGATCCGTGAGAGGGTGAAGGCAGGGCTTGAAAATGCAAAGCGGAAGGGCAAGAGGCTCGGCAGGAAGCCGATACCACCTATCGAGAAGGACAAGATTATAACCCTTCTTGAGAAAGATCCTTCGTTGTCAGTTAGGAAAATTGCAAGAAAGCTTGATATGTCGTCAGGTTTTGTTGGAAGGGTTTTGAAGGAACACAGGATGAACACAGTTAGCGGTTTGCTGTAGGGTTTCGTGTGAGTTGATCTCGAAGTCGTTCTATTTCACATTACCGTCCCGAAGCTCGAAAAACTGACCCCTCCTCTGCTCACTCCGATAAGCTCGCCTAAATCCAAGCTCACACTTGCCTGAAAATTCAACCTTATCGCCTGCCTTGAGGTCTTTAGCGGATGAAGAGGACACAATAACATTAGCGATAACACCATTGAGACAGTCCACAATAACCACATATTCTGATGGACTATTCATGCGAACATTTTTTACCTTTCCCTTCCCCGAATAATATCTCCCTTTCATCTCATCCTGGAAGAACTCTTCAAAACGAACATTAGTCATGTGAGGTGTTTCCTTCGCATCCTGGCAAAGGTCAGGCCAGGCAAAGACCAAGCTGACTGGAAAAAGAAGTAACAAAACACAGATTAGAAATGCTTTCATGGCGTTGTTTCACCTTTCCTTAATAACAAAGTATATCAAACTGAGTGAGGAAGACAAAGCTCGCGTCTGCAAGCCCACCTTCTTCATAGGCCACTTAAATACCACCCTGGGTCTTAATTTTGAAAAAAATTGGACCTAAATGATATACCTTTGACTCCTTCCTGAACACCTCACCTCTAGGGCTTATTATAATGCGCACTGTTACAACTGGAAATCGATAGAATAGATGTAGTTATCAATCCCTAGCATCAAGATGTGTTTATATGGTTGCTACGTTAAGGGAACTTCAAGTTGACAGGTCGAGATTTAAGTGCTATAAGTAATACATAAAGAAGCGATCCCGACAAGACTAAACCCTTCGAAAGAAGGGGACGGAAAGCGGCGGATCTTATCCGCGAACAGAAGATGGCCGAGCTGCCAAAAGGGAAATGTTTTAGGCAGGTCGGTCTTTTTATTTTTAGAGCGAGTGATAGGAAGACATATATCCTATCTCTAAACGAGAAAAGGAGAGAGAAACAATAATGCCTTGGACCTCATCACTAGGGAACATGAGGAGACATCGTTAAGATGAGCGGACAAGCATCATCATTGCTTGTCCCATTTTTTATGAACCAAAAGTTTTTGAAGGAGGTAACAATGAATAAGTGGATTACAGCGGCAGTATTGACAGTTTCCATTATGTGTTTGACGGGCATTGCTTTCGCTATTGTGAAGCCAATCCCCGGAGCACCCGTGTTCCCGGTAACAATCACTCAGCCGGGAAGTTACGTGTTAGAACATAATCTTGTAGTTCCTAGTACAGGTACGACAGCAATTCTGGTGCAAGCTGACAATGTTACGATCGACCTGAACGGCTTTGCAATCCTCGGTCCTATGGTCTGTACAGGAGTGCCGCTGGTATGCAACCACCACACTGGCACTGGTAGAGGGATAGATGCTGGGAGTCATCAAAATATTAAAGTGTACAACGGAACTGTCAGTGGGATGGGAGAAACCGGAATTAATATAAATGGCGACGGGGCTATTATCGAGAGCGTGCGAGTGGCAAGCAACGGGGGCCATGGCATTTCTATTGCCAGTGGCACGGTCAGCGCCAATACGGTAAACAAGAATGGAGGCGATGGCATTTATGTCGGCACCGGCACGGTCAAAGGCAATACGGTATACAAGAATGGCGGGACTGGTATTATTGTCGACGGCGGCGGCACGGTCAGCGCCAATACGGTAAACAACAATGGCGGCGATGGCATTTATTTCGGTGACGACAGCACGGTCAGCACCAATACGGTAAACCACAATGGTGGCCATGGCATTTATTTCTTCGCCGCCGGCGGCACGGTCAACGGCAATACGGTAAGCGACAATGGCAGCGATGGCATTTATAACAATGACGGTACGGTCATCGCCAATACGGTAACCAGCAATGGCGGTTCTGGCATTGTTGCCAGTGTTGGCGTGATTATCGCCAATACGGCAAACAACAACAATTTTGGGCTAGGTTTAAGTATCTTGGGAGTAGCGGGTTACGTCAATAATGTGTCAGTTATCAATCAAAACGGGAATGTCACAGGAGGCTTTAATCTCGGAAATAACCTCGACTAGTACGTCTTTGGTGGCTGAAACAGAGGCACGCAGGTTTTTCCTAAGGCGTCTTATTTAGATTGTAACCTTGATGGAGTTGCGCTTTGTGATAGCTGTCGATTAGTCGGTGAAAGCAAGATCGTAAGACCGCCTTTTTCACATATCAGTGGATTTGCGTACTATCGGACGTAACTATCTTTTCAGAGGATTGAGACGCCTGTGCATCGAATACAGAAAGTAACTGACACCGTACGCCGTCACGCCAGAAATGCAAGATTACAGCTGGCATGAATTTTCATCTCGCCCACATCGTGCATGGTACGGGACAAACTCTGCTTCAGTTGCGTTTTCACATACCTATTTGCTTGTCGGTGCTATACGTAACAAAAGTTGATTCTTAAGATTACGAAGGGTCATTATCTAACCTGCTTTTTCTAAAGGA
>DATKLL010000081.1:0-4987 GCA_035542475.1 Syntrophales bacterium | reverse complement strand
AGGTGGAACGAAGAGCTTAAGCTGACTCCAAAAGCTTAGTAACCAAAAGGAAGTGGGGAGGAAAGGAAATGGCTCCAAAATATAAACTGTTTGTGGCTGAGGATCAGTTAGACATGTTCAAAGGCAAAGACAATGTTGTATTCACGCAAGAATTAATGGACGAAGAGACTCATGAGGCATTCCGAGCTAAAGTGATGATCTCCGAGTTTCCCAAGGAGAATTATGAGGAGCTCATAATTCAAGTACGGGGCGGTTTTTTGGCAGGAAATTGGTACGTAAAAGTGGTCGAAAAGGAGGAAGAGGAGCCTGAAGAAATGACTGTATTCCAGGCTGCAAAACTTGGAGAGAGGCGAGGTTATATGCTCCGTTCAATGATGGCTGAACAAAAAGGATCGGTGAAAAAAGAAATAATGACGGACGAGCTCGAAAAACGAATGAAAAAGAAGCAAGACTTAGTTAATAGGTTGCTCCAGAAAAACAATGAAAAGGAGGAGGAGTAATGGGAGGATTTCCATATAGATCGCTGAGGGAATGGTTAGCCTTCTTAGATGGGCAGGGTGATCTTGTCCATAACAAAAGAGAAGTTGATATCAGGGGAGAAGTGGCTGCCATTTCAAGAAATATAGCCCGAACCGACGGCTCCGCTGTGGTCCATGAAAATATAAAAGGGTATCCCAATTGGAGGTTGCACTCCGATGGATTAACTGCTTATCGACGAATCGCACGGGGGTTGGGGTTAGATTCAACGTCACCAGGAGAAATTCGAAAGATTCTGGTTGAAAGGTTAAAACGTAAGCCAGCAAAACCAAAAGAAGTCACCACTGGTCCCTGTAAAGAGATTAAGCTATTTGGCGACGAGATTGATTTATTGGACATACCAACCGCATTTAGCGGTGAGTTTCAGTTGACTTCTCATTTGACAGCTGGGCTTAGCTTCATTCAAGATCCAGATAGCGGCTGGACTAACGTCGGTATAAGGAGATTTCAAGTAGTCGATACGGATAAGCTCCTCGAACTTATTTTGCCTAGCCAACATGAGGGACTTATCTTCGGTAAATACAAGCAAATGAGGCAGCCCATGCCCATAGCCATTGCTATAGGTGTTGACCCGGTCACATGCATGGTTAGTATGCTTCCAGCGCCAGCCGAATTTGATGAGTTGGACTATTGGGAAATGATTACTGGAGAGCCCCTTGAGACGGTGAAATGTGAAACGAATGGGATAAGGGTTCCCGCCACATCAGAAATCGTGATTGAAGGGACGGTTAGTCCAGATGAAGTCGCATTAGAAGGACCATTTCCTGAAATGAATTCCTATTACTCCGGATTTAGAATGTGTCCCGTAATTAAAGTTGAAGCAATTACCATGCGCAACGAGGCTATCTCTCAATTCATGCTTAACTCAACTATGCCAAGTGAAGGGCAGACCTTATTCCAGCTGTTTAATGAATTGGAACTTTATCGTCAGTTTAAGGATATGGTTCCAGGTGTCAAGGATGTTGCAGTCATCTCTGTAGCTCGATTCACCCTTGCAGTATCCCTTGAAAAGGAAGTACGAAGACGGATGCCCGGGTTAGAGAAGAGGTTGGCTATGGCAATAAAGGCAATAAGCCCAAGTGTTAAAAACTTGTTTATCGTTGATGATGATGTAGATCCACATAATTTTCATGAAGTTTTATGGTCTCTTTCGGTCAGGTTCCAACCTTCGAAAAACATGACGATCATTGATGAGACAACTGGCCATTTACTCGATCCTTCGTCAACACTTGTAGGACCCGGATATGGTTACAGCGGCCTTGGATCTTACGGAATTATGGATTGTACTGAGAAGCTTGCGCCGTACGATGAAGGGTATAGGAGAGGTGTTGCTCTGCCGTCTCAAGAGGCAATACGAAAAGTCGAGGAGAACTGGGTTAAATATGGATTCAAGGAGGTATAGGAATGTCGAAGAAGTTAAAAGCGTCAAAGGATATGCGAGATAGTTTAAAAGTACTGTGCGGGAACTGGCAATGGTTGCACGGCAACTTTACTGCAATTCAAGAGAAATATGCCGGGAAATGGATAGCCATAACTGCGGCTCAGGTCGTTAGCGTCGGTTTAACTTCCCGAGATGTTAAGGCTAATTTGCCTGGAAATTATCAACAGCAAGAAAGCTTAATCCTTTACGTTCCCGAAGAGGAAGTCTCAAGGCCAATGTAAAATCACTGTTCTGATAGCTGTTGGGCCAGATCAAAAAGAAGCGTGAATATTTGTAATATTAAGGAGAACCATAATGGGCGAGGGTAGAGAAATCCTTACGTTGAATGTTGAGCTGAGATGTGACCACAAATGTGAAAATTGTGAGCGTTTCTTTGATTGCAAGGATGAACGAAAATGGAAAATTTACCGTCGCAGGAGGATGGGGCAGGCCATCAAGAAAATGGCTAACATAAAGTATAAGATTGCAATATCCGGAGGAAAGGGAGGGGTTGGAAAGTCGACGACAAGCGTGGCACTGGCCACAGCTTTGGCAATGATGGGAAGAAAAGTAACCGTTCTGGACCAGGATTTTGATGGGTCCACTATACCTAAGATGTTTGGAATTCAAGGGAAGGCAAAATTAAAATATGGCGAGAATGGAATAATCCCTGCGGAGGATGAATTGGGCCTTGGCATTCACATTATATCTTTGGGCTTGGTTTACCCTGATGAAACCGTGACAATGTTTCATGAGATGAGGAGAGGTACGACAGAAGAGTTTCTGGCCAACGTTGATTATGGAGAAAGGGATTACCTTATAATAGACTTACCTCCTGGAACGAGTTCAGATGCCTGCAACCTGTTGCAATATATCCCTAGCCTTGACGGTACAGTTACAGTAACCGTTCCCCCGGCCGTTTCGCAGCTTGCCGCAAGAAAGGCCACACTGTTGTCAGCTAAAGCCGGGAGTAAAGTGTTGGGAATAATAGAGAACATGAGCGGATACATATGCGCAAACTGTGGAGCGGAATTCGAACTTATGAAGGGAGGGGGAGGAAAGGCATTGGCCGAAGAATTAGGCGTCCCTTTCTTGGGACGGTTGCCCCTGCATCTAGAGGTCTCAACGGCTTGTGACGAGGGAATCCCTTTTGTTTACAAATATCCGGAAAATCCGGTCTCAAAGAAGATAGTGGAAATTGCCGAAAGATTAGAAAAAGAGATATTACCGAAAAGCAAGGATCAAGCAGCTACTGTCAAATAATTCCGGAGGCAAATTTATAATGGACAATGCGTATGAAGTAAAGGGCCTAAATATAATGGAGGGTTGCAACGCAAAATGCGAGGACTGCGAGAGATACTTCGATTGCGATTCTTCTTATAAATTGAATTTTCAACAAAAGGGAATATTAGGCATGATTAGAGAAAATCTAACATCGGTAAAACACAAAGTGGTAGTTCTAGGAGGCAAAGGCGGTGTTGGAAAATCAATGTTAGCTGTAAATCTTGCGGCTACTTTAGCACAAAGAGGCAAAAAAGTGGCACTTCTTGACCAAGTCTATGACTGCCCAGCCATTCCCATGATGCTTGGAATTCCTGAAGATTCTAAAATGTTTATAGGTGACAAGGGACTCTCGCCTTACGAAGCCAAATTGGGTATCAAGGTGGTTTCTACAGGCTTAATTTTAGACAGAGATGAAGTAATTATTTGGTTTCATGATATGAAACGCAACGCCACAGAAGAATTCCTTGCTGCAGTTGATTATGGAGACGTGGATTATTTAATTGTTGATGTTCCGGCTGGCACGAGTTCAGAAACAGTAAATATTTTAAAGTATCTACCTGGTATTGATGGTGCCTTGGTAATTACTGTTCCTTCTGCTGTTGCACAAAATGTGGCAAGGAAATGTGTACACATTTCGAACAAAGCTGGGATATCTGTAATAGGCGTAATTGAGAATATGAGTGAGGCGGAGTGCCCCTCGTGTGGAAAACCTGTATCGATAATTTCACAGGGCGCCGGAGAAAGAATGGCCACAGAAGAAAAGGTTCCGTTTCTAGCTAAGATTCCTTTCTCTTTAAAAGTTAGTACTAGCTTAGACGCAGGCGATCCTTTTGTGGTGAGTTACCCCGACAGCGAAGAAGCAAAAGCTATAAGGAAGGCCGGGGATGCAGTTCTTGAACACTGTAAAGGCCGTGAAAGCCTAAAATAAGATACGCTCGAAACCTTCAGAGACAGAGAGGAGGAAAGCAAAGATGGAAACTAATTACATGCTGTATGGTGAAGAAATTGAGAAAAATAAAGCGAAAATTGAGAAAGGGGAACCTGTAGAGATTGAGATTATGGATCAAAAGGATAAGATATGGCAGCGCGGAAAGGTATTAATACTACGATCATCTGAGAAAGGAACCTGCCCGGCAACATTGTTGGGCCCTCAGGGAGAACCTTACGAGGAAGGCAAATTTTATGTAAAAATAGTCGAAATGTTGCCGTCTGATTCGGAAGATTAATAAGGATAAAATTCTCTATTCTTTTTGAGATAAAATCGGTTGCATTTAAATGAAACAGCATATGCCAAACGGCAAAAGAAGGCGCATTGTAAGTTTTATCACGACCACGTACGACTAGCCAACCGGACCAAGTACGGGTTTAAGATTAGGCCGGACAATAATAACGGAGGTTGGGAATTATGGTGAAAGGTATTGATATTGAATATGATGTTCCGGAAAATCTCAACCTCACATCGTACCTTGTTGAGAGTAACATTGCTAAGGGAAGAGGAAATAAACCAGCGGTTTACTATCAGAACGAGGCATACACATATAATGACCTCTGCAGGCTGATTGACAAAGCAGGTAATGTGTTGAAGGGACTCGGGGTAGAGCCCGAGAATCGAGTTTTGCTCATCCTTCAGGATTCACCAGAATGGCTCGCGAACTGGTTTGGAACAATGAAGATAGGGGGTGTCGGCACTCATGCATACACCTACTTGCGAGCAAAAGATTATAGAGATTTTCTTGAACTGGTGAG
>DATKLL010000080.1:0-5780 GCA_035542475.1 Syntrophales bacterium | reverse complement strand
TGATTTGAATCCTACAAAAGGGAACGAGCAAACCGGCATCAGGCCAGTCCTCATATTAAGCCACGATGTTTTCAATGAGAGATCAGGAACCGTTATTGCCATGGCCATAACCAGTCAACCACAACGGGCTGGATTCCCACTCACATTTGAACTTGAATCTGACAAGCTGCCAAAAAAATCATGGGTAAAAATCAGCCAAATAAGAACTCTATCTGTTCAGCGTATCGGAAAGAAAATCTCTAATATATCGCCCGAGATCCTTGATCATATTATTGATGGTCTCAATGAAATTATTGGAAGATAACAAGGGCATCCAGGCCGACGCGGCGGAGCCGCGCCGCTGATGCCCACGGTTATATTTAGCTATTAATCCACAACTATAAAAAGGAGAATGAGACATGTCTAAAGAACTCAAGGTTCGATGGGGATGGCTAAAGGGAATGTACATTTTTACCATCATTCATGCAGGGGGATCTGGTTTAGGAATTATCCTAGCTCCGAATTTCATGAGATCCACTTTTGATTGGCCGAATCAAGATCCCATTGTCTTTGGTATCTGTGGTAGCATTTGGGTTGCGTGCGGCCTTATATCCATATTAGGCCTCAGGTCTCCCTTGAAATTTTCGCCTATTTTATTGTTTCAGCTCATTTATAAAGTGGTCTGGTTCATTGGTGTTATTCTTCCCGTTTTCATTGCGGGCGCTTTTCCGACCTATGCGACGGGGTATGTCGTATTTTTCACTGTGTATATCATCGGAGACTTGATAGCGATACCCTTTCCATATGTCTTTGCCAAAGAGACGAATCAGTAGAGCAACCTCATAAGATCAGTCTCCACCTGCATCAGGGATATAGGAGTAAACAGTTCGGTCCGGGTCGATGGCGTAAACTTAAAGGGATTGCGCAGATTTGCCTTCAAAGTGTACATTCAGATTAAGAAGATAGATTTGTCATTATTGTAAATTCATACAAGAGTCGTCTTTTGGTGGTTGTTCATGTAGAGAGAGTAAATAGAATAAGGATTATAAGCGCAAGGAAAGCGACAAGGAAGGAAAAGAAACAATATGAAGAGAATGAAAACTGATCCAGAGATGTTGGAAGAATATGATTTCAGGAAGGGCATCAGGGGAAAATATGCAAAAAAGTATTCAGAAGGAACAAACGTTGTTGTAATTGAACCTGATGTTTCAAAGTTTTTTCCTGATCATGATTCTGAGTCCAAGATGGTTTAAAGAAACATCTTCTTTGTGAAGAATGTGAACAACTATTCTCCGGTTTTGAAAAATCATTTTCTGAAGAAATATATAAGCCGTCATGTAGGGCCCCATTAAGAGCTATGAATTCAGAAACCTGGAAAGCTATGCAATATGATGTTGATATGTACACCATAGATGAGATGTATCGGATAATGAAACCCGGGGGACAATTGCATGTCGCGGACTGGGGCAAGCCCACCAACATGATTATGCGCTTCCTGTTTTATTTCATTCAAATACTCGATGGCTTCAATACAACATCTGACAACGCAAAAGGCCTCCTCCCCGTGCTATTCCGGCAATGCGGATTTGATTCTGTAGAGGTCTGTAAAAATTTCTCAACGATTTTTGGAACCATGTCTCTCTATAGGGCCGTCAAACCCAATCTCGCTAAAATTTGAGAAAAGTGGACAGCGGCAAGGATGTTAAGGAACCCGTTCAATGACAACCAAATGAGAACAGCCGAACCAGCTAGTCCACCGGACGGCTTCCAGCCGCCGCTGATGCCCACGGTTGGGCCTGCATACGAGGGATCTGCGCCAATAATATGAGTGTTGTAAGATTACATACTGAATAGTATACTTATTTTCATATGAGAAGAACCGACATTAAAAGAGTTGTGACCAAGGTAAACACAAAGAATCAACCGAGCGATTTCGCTTATTGGAATTCACAACCATACTCGAAACGTCTTGGTGCTCTTGAACAAATCCGGAAAGAGTATCATCGATGGAGGTACGGTGCTGAACCGAGACTTCAAAGAATTTATTCGATCATTAAACGATAACCATGTTCGTTACTTAGTCGTGGGAGGCTATGCTGTAGCTTTCCATGGTCATCCTCGTTATACTAAAGATATTGATATCTGGATTGAGATGACCCAAGCAAATGCAGAGAAAGCAATAAAATCATTGGCTCAGTTTGGTTTTGGTTCTCTTGGATTGAAAGAAGAAGATTTTCTGATTCCTGATCAAACCATCCAGTTGGGGTATCCTCCCAGTCGTATCGATCTTATAAACACTCTCTCAGGTGTTGATTTCGCAACTTGTTACTCATCCCGTGTGCAGATAGAAATCGAAGGAACTCAAGTGAATTTCATAGACCTGGAAAATCTCAAAAAGAATAAGCAAGCATCTGGTCGTCTCCAGGATCTTGCAGACATTGAAAGCCTTAAGTAAAAAGCCCAACCGGTTCCATCGGACGCGCTGCCGCGCGCCGCTGACCCTTGCCGTTGAGCTTCATAATAGCAGTATGTACACTATTGAAATGAAGTAGCCAATTGGCTACATTATGGCTGTGATAGAAATCCGCAAAACTGAAATCTTTGCGAAATGGATTGATTAATTACAGGATATCCGTGCGCGTGCTCGCATACTTGTCCGAATTGAGAGATTATCTGCTGGAAATCCAGGTGATGTTAAGTCAGTTGGCGAGGGTGTTTCAGAGATGCGCATTGATTATGGCTCCGGTTATCGGGTGTACTACAAAGAACAGAGCCGTAAGGTGATAATTCTTTTGGCAGGTGGTGATAAGAAATCACAGTCCAAGGATATAAAAACCGCCTAAGGTTTGGCAAGAAACGTATAGGAGTTCATCATGGCTAAAACGAAAACTACAAAATACGACGTCGCTGAGCATCTTCGTACGCCAGAGGAAATGGCAGCCTATCTCGAAGATTGTCTCGAAGAATCAAATGGTGATGCGGCCATTATTGCTAAAGCTCTCGGCGATATCGCGCGAGCCAAGGGCATGACACAAGTAGCACGCGATGCCGGCTTATCACGTGAAAGCCTTTACAAAGCATTGTCTGGTGAAAGAAGTCCGGGATTAGACACAGTCCTAAAAGTTATACAAGCACTTGGATTGAAATTGCATGCAGAAGCAGCTTAAGCAAATCGCTTAAAAGCCCAACTCAATCCAGTGGACCAGGGCTACGCCCCGGCCACTGATCTCAACCGTTGGGTGCCCTGGTGCACCTTTCCTGAAGGAATGAAATGTCATATGCACGCGTAGTTGCCCTGACGTCGCTGGCCATGATTGCATTTGCGTGCAATTCATTGCTGTGCCGTGCTGCCCTGAAGCACACGAGCATCGACGCAGCGAGCTTTACCACAATCAGACTGATCTCCGGAGCGGTAATGCTCTGGCTGGTCGCACGAATGAGTCGCGGCTCACAACCCTGCCATGGCAACTGGTTATCAGCATTTGCATTATTTACTTATGCGGCCGGCTTTTCTTTCGCATATGTGAGCTTGCCGGCGTCAACGGGTGCCCTGCTGCTCTTTGGCGCTGTCCAGGCAACGATGATCGGCCATGGCATTTGGACGGGAGAAAGGTTGTGGGTACTACAACTCGTTGGTCTCGCACTCGCACTTGGAGGACTGGTTGGTCTGTTATTACCAGGGCTTTCTGCGCCGCCCCTGTTAGATTCCCTATTGATGTTGAGCGCCGGGGTTGCATGGGGCGTTTATTCTCTGCGCGGGAAAGGTGCGTGCGAACCCATAGATGCAACGGCGGAGAATTTCCTGCGTGCTGCCCCTATCGCGGCAGCATTGAGAATACTCATGCATGATGGCGCTACTATGGATGGCGCCGGATTTTTATACGCGGTTTCGTCGGGCGCACTGGCTTCCGGAATAGGGTACGCCGTTTGGTACACGGTATTACCTGCTTTGAAAGCTACCAATGCCGCGACGGTGCAACTCAGCGTTCCGGTCATTGCAGCCTTTGGTGGGATTATTTTTCTCGGTGAGTCTGTAACCCTGCGCCTTGTGTTAACGTCCTCAGCTATACTCGGCGGAATTGCGATGGTAATTCTGGAGAAACAAACTGCACATGACAAGTAGCTCCAGTCGACACCGCTTCGCGGCACGGCTGAGCTTGGTTGTTAACATCAATGAGAGATGGAAATGTTCTTATGACAGGATATATTGACAATCTGCTTTCCAACGCCGACCTTGATCTGAGCCAGTCCGTGATCATGAAAGACGATCCGTCTCAATTTATCGTCAGACCCAGGATCGGGCCACCCGGAATCATCAGTCTGCTCTTCGGTTTGCCGTGTCTTGTGCTGATCATCTACTCGCTGCGTCTTAAAAGCATCCTCCTTCTCCTCCCGGTGATTTTCTGTCCGCCCCTTGAAGGGGTTTGGCTTCTGTGTGGCAGGGGATGAGAAAATGCGGGATGATTTTGCAAAAGACTTGGCTGTTTTTCTCCATTATAAGATTCATGACATGGGTGAACGGCGCACCGCAAGCAGGTCTGGTTGAGCGGAGGTGAAATCCGGGCCGGTCGGGTTTCCTTCCCCGTCTCGATCCACGGCTTCGATAATGACTCCTCAAGGAGGGTTATCATGGATGCAAAATCAAGAAGCATCATTGCGATTATACTCACCGGGATCTGGGTGAATGCTTCCGAGTTTCTGAGAAACGAGGTCTTCCTCAAGACATATTGGGTAGACCATTATCGAAAACTCGGAATGACTTTCCCCTCCGACCCGAAGAATGGACTGATATGGGTTTTATGGGGGTTCCTGTTCGCCGCAGCAATCTTCACCATCTCAAGGAGATTCAATCTGCTGCAGACAACGCTCATCGGCTGGTTCATGGGTTTTGTTCTCATGTGGATTGTCACCTTGAACCTGAACGTACTCCCGCCGGCCATTCTCGTCTATGCTGTCCCGCTGAGCCTGCTGGAAGCCTTTGTAGGCTCCTATATCTGCATGAAGGTCATGCGGCAGGCACGCCGGACCGGACCCGGAGAGTGATCGTATGAACCTCGGCGTACTCGTGTCCCCGGATGCGGAGGAGCTCGATTTCATCGGGCCGTGGGAGATCATCGGCATGTGGCCCGTTATATATCAAGGATGAGGCGTAAAGATGAAGCCCATGGCCATGGAGGAATCATGGTTCACTCGCTGCTGAACTGGCTACACGTATCGGCCGCCATCGCGGCGGTCGGGTCGAACATCACCTATGGAATATGGATTGCACGGGCATCCCGTGACCCTGAGATGCTGCCTTTTACCCTTCGCGGCATCAAGCTGATCAACGATCGATTAGCCAACCCCGCCTACGGCGTGCTTCTTTTGACCGGGCTTCTGATGATCTTCACCTCAGAGTTATCACTGACCACACCATGGCTGCTTTCGTCTCTGGTATTATTCGCAGTCGTGGCGCTGGTGGGGATGTTCGGTTACACCCCGATGCTTTCCCGCCAGATCACTATTCTCGACACCAAAGGTTTCCTGTCGCCCCATTATCAGGATCTGGCCCGCCATGGGAAAATCCTGGGGATTATCCTGTCCTGCCTCGTGACGGCAATTGTCTTCCTCATGGTGGTGAAACCGGACCTATAGGATTAGGCGCACCAGCAGGGCGCTTATCAGTTTTTCTATCTTAATCCCTGAATATTATAGTTTCTTGCCTTCCTTACCGAAAAATATACTACGCGGGGAAAGGTCATATGATATGGAACAGATCCAATTGTTCTATATGATAAAGGAATGGTCTGCTGATGAACGCC
>DATKLL010000079.1:0-15159 GCA_035542475.1 Syntrophales bacterium | reverse complement strand
AAGAAGTACCTCAAAATTAGATTACAAGTGACAACAGACGGCTAAGTAAGAAAATGTAAATTCAAATCACGAACATTATGGCATGCGGCATAAATTTTCATACGCCGCATGCCTGTCTGTCTTATGACGTGATGGTCAAATAGCACAACTCTCATCTTTGGAGTTTTTGCGAAGCCGTGTGCCCTCTCATACCCTTTCCAGCACGATTGCCATACCCTGTCCGCCGCCTATACAAAGAGTTGCCAAACCAAGATTCACATTTCTCTTCTTCATCTGCATGGCCAGGGTGTACGTAATCCTCGCACCTGTACAGCCAATGGGATGGCCTAGAGAAATACCACTGCCGTTGACGTTGCATTTGTCCAAATCAATCTTCAATTCCCTGATGCATGCCAGTGCCTGAACAGCAAAGGCCTCATTCAGCTCAATCAGACCAATATCTTTCATGGTAAGCCCCAGTTTCTTGAAGATTTTTCTTGTTGCCGGAATAGGCCCTAGTCCCATGTAGGCGGGGTCCACTCCCCCGGCCGCGAATCCTTTGATCTTGGCCAGCGGTTTCAGCCCCAGTTCTTTTGCCTTTTCGGCACTCATAACAACCACGGCTGCTGCGCCATCGTTAATGCCCGATGCGTTGCCGGCCGTCACCGTTCCACCTTCCCTCTTGAAGGCAGTGGGCAATTTAGCCATCTTCTCGAGGGTAGTATCCATGGGTCTTTCATCTACTTTAAACACTATGGGCTCACCTTTTTTCTGAGGGATGACAACCGGCACAATCTCCTCAGCAAACGTTCCATTGGCGATAGCGGCTCTGGCCCGTTGGTGACTCATCAGGGAAATCTCGTCTTGCTCTTTCCTGGTAATCCCATATTTTGCCGCGATGTTCTCCGCCGTAAATCCCATATGGTACCCGTTGAATATTTCGTAAAGACCATCAAACACCATGATATCCGTAATCTGCCCGAAGGGCATACCCATGCGGTACCCCCAGCGGGCGTCCGGTAAACCGAATGGTGCATTGCTCATGTTTTCCATGCCTCCCGCAACAATAGCATCTGCATCTCCGCTCTTAATGATCTGTGTCGCCAGCGTTATGGCCTTCAAACCGGATGCGCATACTTTATTAACTGTAAACGCATTGGTTTCCTCCGGGAGGCCGGAATAAATACTCGCCTGCCGTGCCGGATTCTGACCAAGAGACGCCTGGATCACATTTCCCATGATGCATTCATCGAAATAGACCGGCTTCAATCCTTTGCCATAATCATAATATTTTTTATTGATGTCGGTCATGTCAAAGTCTCCGAAGACATCAGGGCGGCTGGATTTCACAAATTCACTGATAGCCGGCCGCAGTCCCGCTCTTTTGATGGCCTCCTTGATAACAAGCGCACCAAGATCAACCGTCCTCACCCCATTTAGTGCACATCCAAAACTGCCAACAGCAGTTCTTGCACCGTTCACAATCACAACTTCTCTCATCATAAATCCTCCTTAAATTAATAAAGCATTACGCTTTTTTTGCTATTAAAAAACTCTCCGCGGATAGTTATGAAGAACCCTGCGCGTCAAGCGATTCTACAAATTCTACTTCCCTCGGCACTTTATAAGAGGAAAGATAGATCCTGCAATGTCTTGTAATATCTCTTTCTTCCACAGACATATCCGGATTACGCACAATCTTGGCCTTTACAATTTCTCCCCTTAACAAATTGGGCTCGCCCATGACCATGGCGACCTTAACGGCAGGATGAAGTTTCAGAATTGTTTCAACTTCTTGTGGATAAACATTAAAACCACTTGTTATAATCATCCGTTTTTTCAGACCCATTAAGAAAATGTATCCTTCCTCATCAATTTTTGCCAAATCACTTGTATGGAGCCAACCGTTCTTAATGACACGGGCGGTTGCCTCATCATCCTTATAGTATCCCTTCATCACATTATCGCCCCTGATGAGAAGCTCCCCGATCTCACCTCGCAAAACCTCATTACCTTGCTCATCAACTATTTTCGCCTCAACACCGGGAATAACGGTACCGATTGATCCCGGTTTATGCACCAAATCCCTTCTACCAACAGAACATACAGGCGAAGCCTCTGTAAGGCCGTAACCTTCTCTTAAAATCACATTAAATTTCTGTTCGAACACCGGAATAAATTCAGGCGGCATTGTCGAACCACCGGTAATGCAAAAATCCAATGAGCTGACATCGTATTTTTCTGCGCTGTCATGCATTATCATGCCTAAAAAAAGCCTGGGAACTGCAGCTATATAGGTGACCTTTTCTTTTTCAATAGTGCTGAAAATGGCGTCCATAGTAACGCTATCCTGCAACACCACACTCGCGCCGATTCTGATAGGCGCTAACATATTCGCCACAGCACCAAATGCGTGAAAAAGGGGAATAACGGCCATGCCTTTTTCCTTTTCAGTGGAGTGATATATACTCCTCAGTAGTTCGGACTGGGAGAGGAGATTTCCATGAGTAAGCACGGCTCCCAGAGGTTTTCCCGTGAGACCTGCGGTATAGATAATTACAGCCGGATCATCGTCAGCAATTTCTGGTATTTTGAGATTGGAAGAACTTTTTTTTATTACATCACAGAAAGATGAATCTGTTTCCAGACCACTAGTAGTTATAATATTACTACAAAGCGGGACACCGCTTCTGATTTCCTCATATCTTTTTGCCAGGTGCGTCTCCGTAATCAGGCATTTTGAGTCGCTGTTCCCTAAAAGATGACGAAGTTCATAGGATGTGGATAAAATATTTAAAGTGACTGCCACAGCGCCGATCTTTTGAATGGCGAAGTAAGATATTACAAATTCGGGGCAATTAGGAAGCATGACGGCAACTTTATCCCCTTTTTGTATGCTCAGATTTCTCAGCCCATTAGCCAGTGCATTCACATACCTGTTCAATGCCTCGTAGGTTAAATATGTTCCATCATAGACAATACACACATTGTCTGCATAACGACGACAGCTTTCTTCAAGCATCTGACCAAGGCTCATACTGATACAACAACCCCCGATTTTTGGCATTGTTAGCACAAGACGGCTTGTTTTTTCAAGTAGAACTCTTTCAAGTATTGTTTTCCACTTGATTGCATAATCTTTTTCACTTATAATCCGACCCAAAAAATATTCTAAACAGCAGGGACATAAGATGAAGAGAATTGCAATCTTAGTTTTACTGACATTGATGTGGAGTATATCTTCTGCTTCGACGGAATTAAAAGTTGGGGAAAAAGCGGCTGACTTCATATTGAAAGACTCGCTAGGTAAGGAGTATACGCTTAATTCCACGGAATTTTATGGGAGGGTTGTCTATATCAACTACTCGGACATAAGTTCCAAAGATATGAATAAACATGTTGACACCTCTCTCAAAGAAGATACCGGCATCGACAGGAAAAGCAACTATGTCGGGTTTGGAATTGCCAATATGAAAGCGAGTATAGTACCTGATTTCATTATCGCCAGAGTCATAAAAAGCAAACAGCAGGAAACCGGTGCCACCATTCTTCTGGATGAAAACTATACCATCATGAACCTCTGGGGTTTGAAAAATCACTCTTCCAATGTGGTCGTCCTGGATAAGAATAGAATTTGCCGTTACATATACAAAGGCAAGTTGCCCACAGAGGAGGTAGCGAAGTTAATTAAAATAATTAAAGAATATCAGGTGAAATGAGTCCTGTTTCTCCTGCACAAGTGTATTTCAACAATAGAATATTTTACAATGGCTGTTATCATAGACGGGAAAAAGATTGCACAGAATATCAGGAATGAAGTTAGGGCTGAAACCCTGCGGCTGAAAGAACAAATGGGGATAACGCCGGGACTTGCGGTTATCCTTGTCGGAAACGACCCAGCATCGCAGATATATGTCAGACGCAAGGAAAATGCCTGTAAAGAAGTAGGCTTTCTGTCCCGGGAGTACAGGCTTCCTCAGGATTCGGAAGAGGCACAAGTTCTTCATATCATTCGCGAGCTTAACCAGGACAGCAGTATTCACGGAATTCTAGTGCAACTTCCTCTACCCAAGCATCTAAGTGCGATCGCTCTTATCGAGAAGATTGATCCACGCAAGGATGTAGATGGGCTTCATCCCTGGAACACCGGTCGTTTGTTTACAGGAAATCCTTACCATATTGCCTGTACTCCGCGAGGCATTGTAGAGATGATTGATCAATACGGAATCGAAATAGAGGGAAAAGATGCCATCATAATAGGAAGAAGCAACCTTGTAGGAAAGCCATTGGCATTGTTGCTCCTTAACCGGCATGCCACGGTAACCATATGCCACACAAGGACCAGGCACCTCGCAGAGGTAACTAAACGAGCGGAGATTCTCATTGCCGCTGCGGGACAGCCGGAAATGATCACCGGGGACATGGTCGGAGACGGTGCTGTCGTCATTGATGTGGGCATTAACAGAATCAATGACGGTCGTCTAGTCGGTGACGTGGCCTTTGCTGAAGTGGCAGAAAAAGCATCCTACATTACTCCAGTGCCGGGGGGCGTCGGACTAATGACAGTTGCCATGCTAATTGCAAATACGCTTAATGCGGCTCGTAATCTCTCAGAACGACTCCAAAAATAAAAACCCCCTCCCATTTCTGAGAAGGGGTCTTTAAATCAACCTTGATTCTGTTTCAATTTATTTGATCCCTTTAATCGCCTTCATTTCTGCGATTGTTTTTCCGACGCTCTCAGCAGACTTCTTAAGTGCAGCCTGCTCTTCCGCATTCAGCTTAAGCTCGATAATTTTCTCAATGCCGTTTGCCCCGAGGATTGTCGGCACGCCGAAGCAGATATCTTTCAGACCGTACTCACCATCCAGATAAACACAACTGGGAATCAGTCTCCTCTTGTCTTTCAGTATGGCTTCTGCCATGATTACGGCACCCAGAGAAGGTGAATAGAAAGCACTGCCCGTCTTTAACAGTGCAACGATTTCACCGCCAGCCTTTTTCGTCCTATCTACAATCTTGTCGAGTTTTTCCTTGGAGATGAATTCAGTGACCGGAATTCCATTGACAGTGGAAAATCTCGGCAAGGGAACCATATCATCGCCATGTCCACCCAAAAGGATAACCTTGATATCCTCAATAGAGATGTTCAATTCCATACCCAAGAAACACTGGAATCTTGAACAATCAAGGGCGCCTGCCTGCCCGATAACCCTATTCTTTGGGAACTTGCTGGTCTTTAATGTAAGATAGGTCATCGTGTCGAGGGGATTGCTTACGACAATAATAAAGCAGTTCGGCGAATTCTTCACGATGTTTTCCGTTACTGAACCAACGATGTCAGCGTTGATCTTAAGCAGATCTTCCCTGCTCATGCCGGGTTTCCTGGCAATACCCGATGTAATGATGACCACATCGGAATTTTTGGTTTCTTCATAACCATTGGTTCCGATGACATTGGCATCAAAACCCTCCATCGGAGCAGCTTCCATCAAATCGAGAGCTTTTCCCTGAGGCATGCCTTCAATAATGTCCATCAGAACAACATCACCCAGCTCTTTGATAGCTGCCCAGTGAGCGGCTGTTGCTCCCACGTTTCCCGCTCCTACTATTGTAATCTTTTTACGACCCATAACTATATCCTCCTATTTCTCAAATTCAAAATAAGTAAACTTACTACTCGCTATGTTCTCGAAATAATACTTCCTTATTTTCCTGCCGTAAATGGAGGCACATCAATCTTCGGCTTCCACTGAGACTTATCGGGTTTTTTATGAAGATGTGCACATTTATGCTTTGCCAGGCCGAAGTAGTTAAGAACGAGATCCTTCTTCATTAGCTGAATAGCCCGCGCCGGGTCCACGCCCTTGGGACATACATTGGAGCATTCACCTGCATAGTGACAATTGAAAATGCCATGGCTTTTAGCCACAATATCCCGACGTGCATCAGTATTATCATCCCGTGAATCGATATTATAACGATATGCCTGAGTGAGGGGCGCCGGTCCCAGATATTCCCTGTCAGTGGCCATGGTAGGACATGCCGCCATACAGGAGCCGCACTTTATGCAGTAAGTGAACTGGAGGAATTCCTCCAGCTGGTGCGGTGTCTGAAAATATTCCATGGTAGGATTTTCCATTTCTTCCACATCACTTCTCTCGATATAAGGCAGAAGACCCTTGATAACGCCAAACATAGGGACGAGATCAGCTACAAGGTCTTTGATGAGGTTGAAGTTGGGAAGAGGCGCCAGAGTAAGCGTTGTCGTCGCCACATCAAGAATCTGAGTATTACAGGCCAAGCCGGGTACCCCATTGATCATCATCCCGCAAGAGCCGCACACACCCATGCGGCAGGAAAAACGGAAGTTGATGGTGGGATCCTGGGTTTGTTTGATTACATGAAGACCGTCAAGAACCGTCAACCCCCGTTCCACCTGCAGCGTATATTGCTGCTCTCTGGGAGCTGCGTCCTTTTCCGGGTCAAAACGACGAATAAATACGGTAATATTAGTTCCTTTTTCCATTTTCTCACCCTTCCTATAATGCTGTTTCCAGTGCTTTTGATGCGACTGCTGCATACGTGCCGATACCGAAAAGAATCAGCCCAACTATCCATAACAAAACAGTGAACCCATCCTGAAAGGATTTCTTGGGCCCAAGTTCAAATACTATGGTCCTTAATCCATAAAACCCATGGTATAATACTGCACCAAGCAGGATTATATAAGTAAAGGCAAGGAACTGATTCTGACTTCGGAAGGCAACATTCCCCCAGTTTGTGACAGCACCACCTTCTGGATTAAAAACTCCCAACATCGGCAGATGCATAACAACCATATGCAGTCCGGCTATGATAAGAATAACTATTCCTGCAATGATAAACCAAGTCCAATATGCGGTTTCCCTCATGACTACCTCCCTAATGGCTTCCAAAGAAAGTATTGTACCCTCCGGCAAGGATGAAGATAGCGACAATCACCATCGCAATCAACATCAAGGGTCTCTGGTTATTAAGTGAAGATTTGTACGGATATATCGGCTCCTCGGCTTTCCCTACAGCCAGACCCAGTTCAATGAAAATGAGCCGGATCCCATTCAGGGCATGGAACGCAAAAAGTATGAAGACACAAAATTCACCAAGCTTTAAAACGGGATTTTTCAAAAGCACCATGGCTGCCGCCCAGCTTTCCGGACCGGACATCCTGATAGAGCTTGCAAATATATGCATCATGAAGAAGAGAAGAAGTCCAAGCCCAGTAAGACGGTGTAATATGTAAAGGTATCTCTCTACACCCCAGCGGCCGCCGCCGAGCCACCCTGCTATTCCTAAATGATTATCGAATTGTTTGTTTGCCATTGTTCTTCCCCCTAATATTTACGCTCAACCGGCTTCCACTTGTTGATTGTCACCGGTTTATAAGAAAATTTCGGTCCCTGTTCCGTGTAAGTCGCCAGTGTATGTTTCAGCCACTTTTCATCGTCGCGATTCGGGAAATCATATCGTGCATGGCCACCACGGGATTCCTCTCTTGCAATTGCCCCCGTAACGAGTATCTCAGCCAGAATGAGGAGATTCTCAATTTCCATCGCATTCATCAAGTTGGTGTTGTAAACGGTACCCTTGTCTGTAACGCAGATATCCCTGAAGCGCGCCTGCAGGTCTTTGATCTTTTTCAAGCCTGCCTTCATTTCATCGCCTGTGCGGTATACACCGGCATGCTGATCCATCGTTGACCGCAGTTCCTTCTTTATATCATACGGGTTCTCCTTGCCTTTCTTCTGGAGGAGATCCTCATAGATACGCTTCTGATCCTTCTTTACCTGATCTTGGGGAACATCCAGCAGAGGCGCACCGGCTTGTACGTATTTCACAATCTCTTCTCCGGTTATGCCGCCCCACACGATACATTCTATCGTGGAGTTTGATCCCAGACGATTGGCGCCGTGGAGTGAGTGACATGCCGCTTCACCGGCCGCCCAGACGCCCTTCATAGAAGTTGCGCCGTTTATATCCGCCTCAATACCGCCCATGGCGTAATGGGCGACGGGTCTGACTGGAATGGGTTCCAGAATGGGATCAAGGCCGATGAACTTAATGCAGACTTCCCTGATTAGCGGAAGGGCTTTGTTGATCTTATCTGCACCTAAGTGTGTCAGATCGAGGTGCATGAAATCAAGACCGTCAGGTCTGCTAAATCCCCTTCCTTCTTTGATCTCTGTCATCTCGGAGCGTGATACGATATCACGCGGAGCGAGCTCCATCATCTTCGGTGCGTATTTCTCCATGATGCGATTGCCCTTGTTATCCCGCAGGTATCCACCTTCCGCCCGGCAGGCCTCTGTCATCAGGATGCCGTTCGGAATAAGCCCGGTGGGATGGAACTGCAGGAATTCAATATCCTCCAGGTTTATGCCTGCCTTGTAGGCGATGGCATGTCCGTCGCCGCTGACAGTTGTTGAATAGGTTGTAAATCCATAGAGGGTACCGAGACCGCCGGAGGCAATCAGCATGGCCTTCCCTCTGATCACCTTGTACTTACCGGTAGCCAAGTCGATTCCCGTGAGACCAGCGAAGGCGCCGTCTTTATAGAGGATCGAGGTAGCAAAGAACTCGTCGTAACGGTTAAAATTGCGGTACTGCATCAGTGTATCGTGGAGGGTCTGCACCTCGAAGAAACCGGTCTTATCCTGCGCCATGCAACACCTGTTGAAACTGTGACCTCCAAAAGGACGCTGCATGATCCTCCCGTTGGGGAACCGAGACCACGGTATTCCCCAATGGTCTAAAAGCAGAATCTCTTTGGGTGCACGCTCAACAAATTTGTAAATGACATCCTGATCACCCAGGAAGTCGCCACCCTTGGTTGTATCCCACGCATGAAGGTCAAAACTATCCCCCTCTTCCTCACGCATGACGGCAGCGGAACCGCCTTCCGCGCAGACCGAATGGGGACGCTGTATCTGAACCTTCGATATGAGGGCAATGTTAATCGTGTCTTTGGATGACCTGGCAATCTCTACCGCTGCCCGAAGCCCGGCCAATCCCGTGCCAAAAATCAAGACATCGTGTGTAACTGTTTCCACTCCATTCGTTTTCATAGTTTCCTACCATCCCAATTGTTTCGGTTGTATAAAGCATTCACAGCTTTATAACAGTTGTTAAGAGCAAACGAGAGAGAGTGATCCTTGATCACTCTCTCCATACATTTCTTAACATTCGGATATAAAGGCTATTCACCTTCGCATCATAAATGGATTTAACGGAAAACTTCTCCCCGTGTTATCCAATGTCAACAAGAACCTGACCAACTGCTACGGAGTCACCCTGTTTTACAAAGATTGCCTTCACCTCTCCATCCATAGGTGCATTGAGAGGATTCTGCATCTTCATGGCTTCCAGGATTACGACCTGCTGCCCTGCTTTTACCTTGTCGCCCACCTTACAGGTTACATCAACAATGAGGCCGGGCATGGGCGCTGTAACCGCTCCTGCGCCACCTGCTGCCGGGGCCGCTGCGGGCGCTGCCGCCGGTTTCGGTGCCGCCGCCGGTTTCGCTGCCGGTGCTGCCGCCGGTTTCGGTGCCGCCGCTGGGGCTGCCGCTGGCTTTGGCGCTGCGGCGACTGGAGCAGCTATCATCACGCCGCCTTCCGATTCCACTTCTACGGCATAATACGCGTCATCCACAAACACATTGAATTTCCTGATGCCGGGGCCTTTTTCGGGTGGGGCCTTTTCGGGCTTCTCCACAAGTTTCCCTGTCAGAGCCTTCTTGATCAGGTCATCTTCTTTCTTTACCTCATCAAGGGTCTTTGCTACGACTTCCTTGGGAATGGGTTCGAGACCATACTTCCATTTCAGGAATCTTAAACCAGTCTGCGGATAGATGGCGTAGATCAGTATATCACCCTTGTTCTTCGCGATATCTTTTGTCGCCTCTCTTGCCTTTTCCATTTCCGGTTCTAATGCATCCGCCGCACGGTTTGTCATAGGAGTCTCGCCCCGGGGATATCCCTTAAGGGCCATCTTCTGAATCTCCTTATCAATTGGTGCCGGGGGAGCCCCATAGAGTCCGTAACAGTAATCTTTAATTTCTTTGGAGATCATCTTGTACCGGCCCATCAACACGTTCATAACGGCCTGGATTCCAACGATCTGGCTCGTCGGTGTGACGAGAGGGGGATAACCTAGCTCTTTACGTGTCTGGGGAAGTTCATCATACACTTCATTGATTCTGTGTAACGCATTGGCCTCCTTTAGATTAGCCACGAGGTTGGTCTGCATGCCACCCGGAACCTGATGTAGCAACACGCCGGCATCGATAACAGCCATTCTTGTTGTATCAAGGAACTGGCGGTACTTCGGAGCGACTATTTCAAGGTTATTCCCTATCTCAACCATTTTCCTCAGATCCAGACCTATGTCCCGATCCGTACCTTCGAGGGCAACGAGAATCGGTTCGATGGCGGGCTGTGAGGAGCGGAGCGCAAAGGGAGACAGGGCCGTATCAACAATGTCCACGCCTGCTTCCGCGGCTTTTAAATATGCCATGGAACCCTGGCCGCTTGTGTAGTGCGTATGGAGTTCCACAGGAATCTTAATCGTTGCCTTCAGGGCTTTAACCAGATCATAGGCGTCATAAGGAGAAATCAATCCCGCCATATCTTTGATACAGAAGGAGTCTGCGCCCATCTGTTCGATAATCTTCGCCTTCTTTACATAGAAATCGAGGTCATACACCTCACCGCCCATCCGCCTCTGGGTTAGGGAGTAACAGACGCTGCCCTGGATGTGCTTGCCCGCTTTCTTGATGGCCCGGAAGGGTGCTTCGAAATTTCTTGTATCATTCACCGCATCGAATACCCGGAAGACATCCAGACCGCACTCAGCCGTGTACTGGACAAACTCGTCGACGACGTCATCGGCATAGTTTCTGTAACCAACGATGTTTTGCCCGCGAAGGAGCATCATCAGTTTGGTATCGGGCATTAACTTTCTCAGTGTTCTGAGACGATCCCATGGATCCTCACCTAAGAACCGCGTGGGTACGTCAAAGGTTGCACCACCCCACACTTCCATGCAGTACCACCCGATTTCATTCATCGCTTCTGCTAAGGGAATCATATCCTCCGTTCTCATCCTGGTCGCCAGCGATGACTGATGACCATCGCGGAATGTGGTATCCGTGATTTTCAGAGGATTTGCTGCTGCTTTCTTTTTCTTCTCTGCCATAAGTTTAAACTTCCTTTCCTGAAATTATTATTCTAATTATCTTTATATTTTAATTAACTTGCCTTCTTTATTCTCAAATCAGCAATTCGGTCCAGTTGTCTTTGCTCGATCCGACACCGATTTAATACATCTTCATCTGCCAAGATCGCCGCTGCGCCATCATTTCAATCCGTCCGGCTATAGCCCAAAGATTGACAGTCGCAAATGGCGGTGCGGCTGCTTCCGCCTGCTGCATTGCCATTGCGGCCGCAGCTTCTTCTTCCAAATAGGCGCCTATCGCTGCTGATATGGCCGCCATTACTTTCGGATTTATTGATTGCATACTTAAATATCCTTTTCTTAAGTAATAGAATTCCTACATCGGGATGTTGCCGTGTTTCTTCGGCGGCCTGGTCTCTCTCTTGGACCTCAGCATGTCAAGCGCCCTAATGATAAAGCGCCGCGTTTCATGAGGCCGAAGGACTGCATCTACATAGCCTCTGCTTGCTGCCGCGTAAGGATTACAGAAGGCATCCTCATATTCCTTGATTTTCTGCGCCCGCATGGCTGCCGGGTCTGCCGCTGCCTTAATCTCATTCCGGAAGATGATATTGCACGCTCCTGCAGCACCCATAACCGCCATTTCTGCCGTCGGCCAGGCGATAACCAAGTCCGCGCCAAGGTCACGGCTGCACATGGCCAGATATGATCCGCCGTAGTCTTTACGGGTTGCCAGGGTGATCTTCGGCACCGTCGCCTCCGAATAGCACCACAGGAGTTTCGCACCATGGCGGATGATCCCTCTCCATTCCTGGTCGGTACCCGGCAGGTAGCCGGGAACGTCGGCAATCGTAATCATGGGAATATTGAAGGCGTCGCAGAAACGAATGAATTTTGTCGCCTTATCTGAGGCATCGACATCGAGACAGCCCGCAAGCCAGGCCGGCTGGTTGGCGATGAAACCGACGGTATGACCACCCATACGACCGAAGGCCACCAACATATTCCGGGCAAAGTACATATGGGGTTCCATGAAATCGCCGTTGTCACAGAGCGAGGCGATCAGTATCTTCATGTCGTAATTCTTATTTGGCGAATCGGGTACTAGCGTATCCAGACTGTAATCAAGCCGGTTCGGATCATCCCCCGTATCGACATACGGAGGATCTTCCATATTATTCTGGGGCAGGAAACTGAGAAGTCTCTTTATCTGATTGATGTTGTCTTCATCACTTTCACAGGCAAAGTGGGCGACACCACTTTTGGTATTATGGGTCATCGCTCCTCCGAGACCCTCGAAATCGATGATCTCTCCGGTGACGGCCTTGATAACTTCAGGACCGGTAATGAACATATAACTTGTGTTCTTCGTCATGAATATCCAGTCCGTCATGGCGGGCGAATACACAGCCCCCCCCGCGGTCGGTCCCATAATAGCTGAAATCTGGGGAATCGTTCCTGAGGCGCAGGAGTTGCGGTAGAATATCTGGCCGTAACCGGCAAGGGAATCCACGGCTTCCTGAATCCTGGCGCCACCGGAATCATTAAATCCCACACAAGGTGCACCCGTCTTTACTGCCAGATCCATGACCTTGCAGATCTTCTTGGAGTGCATTTCTCCCAGTGACCCTGCACGAGCGGTAAAATCCTGGGAAAAGGCAAATACTGTTCTACCGTTAACTTTTCCGTATCCCGTGATAACAGCTTCTGCCGGTACCTCGACCTTGTCCATACCAAAGTCGGTACATCGATGGCGCATGAAGAGATCCGTCTCCACAAATGTGCCTGGATCAAATAAAAGGCCGATCCGCTCCCTAGCCGTGAGCTTTCCGCCTTCGTGCTGCTTCGCAATTGCCTTTGGCCCGCCCTGGGCCATGGCAATGGCTTCACGTCTTTCTAATTCCTGAATTTTTGGAGGTTTTTCACTCATTACATCTCTCCCCTTTTCTTATAAGATATTGTTATATTTTCTGACACAGTTCCACAAGAACACCATTTGTGTCCTTCGGATGAAGGAAGGCTATTTTCTTTCCACCGGCTCCCATACGGGGTACTTTGTCTATAAGACGAATCCCTTTAGCCTCCAGTTCTTTCAGAGCCGCCTCAATGTTATCCACTAAAAATGCAATGTGCTGGACGCCTTCTCCCTTTTTTTCGATGAAACCCGCGATTGGCCCATCCGGTGCAGTAGACTGAAGAAGTTCTACTTCAGTATCACCCACGGGAAGGAAGGCGGTTGTCACCTTCTGCTCAGCCACAGTTTCACTACCTTCCAATTTCAGTCCCAACGTACTGGCAAAAAATTTCAAAGATGCTTCGATACTATTTACCGCGACACCGATATGGTCTACTTTTAGAATCTTCATAATGACCTCCCTATTGTATGATTAAGCATTTAATTTATATATTGAAGGTCTGGCCGCTTGTTACTCTTAACCTCACAAAACATCCGGCTTGTATTAAAAGATGTCCTTATTATTTTTTCTTCTTCTTTTTCGCAAGAATCTCCTGGACCCTTTTTCCTATCTCAGCTGGATTTTTCTCGACGATGACACCGGCAGCTTCGAGGGCTTTGAATTTTTCATCAGCCGTGCCTTTACCACCCGAGATGATCGCACCGGCATGACCCATTCTTCTCCCCGGAGGAGCAGTTCTACCTGCGATGAAAGAAACAACCGGTTTTGTCAGGTTGGATTTGATGAATTCAGCGGCTTCTTCTTCAGCGGTTCCACCGATTTCTCCGATCATGACGAGGGCTACTGTATCGGTATCCTTCTCGTACAGTGCCAGCATATCGACAAAGCCGGAACCGGGTATGGGATCGCCACCAATGCCGATTGATGTTGTCTGTCCGATTCCGAGATTGGTAAGCTGCCAGATAGCTTCGTAAGTCAATGTTCCGCGTCTGGAGATAACGCCTACGTTACCCTTTTTATGGATGAAGCTCGGCATAAATCCGATCTTTCCTACGCCGGGAGTGGTGATTCCCGGACAGTTACAGCCAATCATTCTGGCTTTTGACGTCTTAAGTACCTGTTTGACCTTGATCATATCCATTACGGGGATACCTTCCGTCATACATACGACAAGCCCGATCCCCGCTTCAATTGATTCGATGATCGCATCTGCAGAGAAAGCTGCAGGAGTATACAAGGCAGCAACATTGGCACCCTGTTTTTCTACCGCATCGGCCACCCGGTTATACACGGGAATACCATCTACGTCCATACCCCCTTTGCCCGGGGTAACCCCGGCGACCACTTTCGTCCCGAATTTCACCGATTCGCGGGTATGAAATGTACCCTCTGAACCGGTAATTCCTTGAACCACAACACGAGAATTTTTATCTAAAAGTATTGCCATGTTCAACTCACCCTTTCTTTATAAATTATAATATTTTGTTATTTAAGCAATGCAACGACCTTTTCAGCCGCTTCGTAGAGACCATCAGCCACCGTGAATTTCAAACCAGATTCCTTCAGGATTTTCTTGCCTTCTTCCACGTTAGTTCCCTGTAGTCTGATCACCATGGGCAGTTTCATATCGATATTCTTAGCAGCCTGGATAATTCCATTTGCCACACGGTCGCACCGTAGAATACCACCAAAGATATTGACCAAAATGGCTTTAACATTGGGATCAGATGTAAGTATTTTAAAGGCCTTCTCAATCTGATCCGGATTAGCACCGCCACCGACATCGAGGAAGTTGGCCGGTTCGCCACCTGCCATTTTGATGAGGTCCATGGTTGTCATGGCAAGACCTGCTCCATTGACCATGCAGGCTATATTGCCATCTAATTTGATATAATTGACCCCTGCATTCTTAGCGATAACTTCCAGGGGATCTTCTTCATTTTCGTCTCTCAGTTCCTTAATATCCGGATTACGGAAGAGCCCATCATCATCAAAGTTTATCTTGGCATCGACGGCAATGAGATTCCCCTCTGCCGTGAGTACCAAGGGA
>DATKLL010000078.1:0-7536 GCA_035542475.1 Syntrophales bacterium | reverse complement strand
TACACCGCTGTAGCGCGCCGGAAGCGCCGGATGGCCGGGAGGAAAGGCCCTGGTTGCGCCTTTCCTGTGAATGCACAGCTTCACTTCTTTGCCGTCGATGACAAACGTTTCGATCTTGGCAATATTGTGGCAGACATCATAAAGCAGGCGCATGCCCAATTCACGGGGGCCTTTTTTTAAAGTATGCTCGAAGGTCTCCCGCGTCCAGTGCATCAGCATTTGACGGTTGGCCCAGGCATAATTGGCGGCACAGGCCATGGCGGCAAGGTATTCCTTCCCGCGGGGCGAATCCACATACGCGCAGGCCAACTGCCTGTCCGGGAGAGGAACCTCCAGTTCACCAAGGTGCTTAACCATCCTGACCAGATAATCATCACAGACCTGATAACCGAGTCCCCGGGAACCGCTATGGATGAGGACGGCAATCTGGTCCATTTCCAGGCCAAAGGCAGCAGCAGCATCCTTATCAAAGATCTCCTCGACAACCTCAATCTCCAAAAAATGGTTTCCCGAGCCCAGTGTGCCCAACTGCTCCTTTCCACGCTCAATGGCCCTGTCGCTGACCATCTCAGGATCGGCGCCTGCTATTTGTCCTCTGTCTTCCGTCGCTTCCAGATCCTCATGCGTGCCGTAACCTTGCTCGACGGCCCATTTTGCGCCATCGGTCAGGACCTTCTTTTCCTCCCTGGGTGAGAGTTTGAGGTCACCCTTTGAACCTACGCCTGTAGGGATATGATGAAACAGCGCGCCTATCAGTTCCTTTAAGCGATCCTTGATATCTTCAGATGCAAGGCGGGTTGTCACCAGCCTGCATCCGCAGTTGATGTCATAGCCGACGCCGCCCGGTGAAATGACGCCGTCCTGTAGACCAAAAGCTGCGACGCCGCCTATCGGGAAACCATACCCCCAGTGAATATCAGGCATGGCCAGTGAATATTTCACAATGCCGGGCAGGTGCGCGACATTGGCCACCTGCTTCGGACTCTCATCAGAACCCATTTCCCTTATGAGGCGTTCGCTTGAATAAATAATCCCCGGAACCCTCATGCCGCCGCTCTGGGGAATCATCCACCGGCAATCATCAATCTTCTTAAGTCCGGTCATTCTGACCTCGCAAATATTAAGTGAATATGCCTTTGTAAAAAGGTCCAGAGGCAAGACGCACAAGACCTGAGTCGTGAGGCGTACATAAAACGTACGTTGAACGACTCGGGGCGCAGCGCAACGCAGCATATGGATTTTTTTACGAAGTCGTTAGACATCAAATATCACTCTCCCTACCCAACTACCCGGCGTCTCTTTTACCATAACCTGATGGTAAGTCACCGCCTTGATCTCCGTATTTATCCTGTGTTTCGCAGGGTCAAACCGCTCTCCCCTTACCATCGCCTCTAAATGCCGCGAATCGATCTTCAGTATGGAGTAGTCTTTCAGCAGAAGCCCCTCGCCGTTAAACATATAGAGGATTTCGCGCAGATAATTCACAAGCAAGTCTTCCCAGCCTTCACCCTCGACGATGATTTTCCTTTCCACGGTCGGGGCTACATGTTTCAGGTCTGTGATAATATCAAAGATGGCGAAGGCCGCATTGGCAAACAAGTCTGTCACTGTCTTGCCGTATATCTCCACTCCCAGATCCGCTGTATGATCGAATGCCCTGTATCTGTTCATTACAAAAATATTTTATCACAAATACCATCATAACTTCCATACCCATGTTAAAAGCAAAAAACTTCCCTTCTTCTTTTGTCAAAAAAAGGAAATCGTAAAACAACAGATGACAGAAGGTATGAAATGGGCTATTATTTTTCGAAACAATTATCATTATGATCAGCCTGGGGCTGTTTTGTAATATAGCTTATAAAATATTTTAGAGGGATAAGCAGAGCATGCGGAAATATTTAAATTCATTTATGGGGGAGGTGCGCCAATGAATATGAAATGGCTTGCGAAGTACGCGGATCACGCTTACGCCTTGCTGCGTATCGTGACGGGATTCATGTTCTCTTTTCACGGTGCCCAGAAGATACTGGGCGTGCTTGCCGAGATGCAGCCGCCGGTGGGGTCCCAGCTATGGATAGGCGGGATCATCGAACTGTTCGGAGGTTTAGCGGTACTGCTGGGATTTCAAACTCGCGTGGCTGCTTTCCTTTGCAGCGGCATGATGGCTGTGGCTTATTTTCAATACCACTGGAAATTCCAGATTGGACCGGCGCTCTTTCCAGCAATAAACAAAGGTGAGTTGGCTGTTCTCTACTGTTTTGTTTTTCTTTTAATTGCCTGTCGGGGCGGGGTCAAGTGGTATCTGGACAAGAGGGCTTGAGAAATCCAATGCGGAGAATTAGATATGAGAAAAACCACGCCGGCGATATTCTTAGATCACGGCAATCCCATGAACACACTGGAGCACAATGCCTGGACTGATGGTTGGTCTGCCATAGGTAGAGAGATCCCAAAACCTAAAGCTGTGCTTGCTGTGTCAGCCCATTGGTACGTTCCATATACCTCAGTGACGGCAATGCCCAAACCTCGTACTATTCATGACTTTGGCGGTTTTCCACGCCAGCTCTATGAAGTCAAGTACCCTGCCCCAGCTGCCCCTGATCTTGCTGCCCGTATGCAGAATTTGCTTGCACCAATCTCAGTAGGTCTCGATATGCGGTGGGGCCTGGATCATGGGACTTGGTCCGTACTGTTTCATGTTTTCCCTCATGCTGACGTCCCGGTGATACAGCTTAGTATAGACAATACACAGCCGGCATCTTTCCACTATGAAACCGGGAAGCGGCTCGCACCTTTCCGTGACGAAGGTGTTCTGATAATAGGAAGCGGCAATCTTGTGCACAATCTGCATGCCTATGCATGGGGCCAACGTCATATGGAACCATTCGATTGGGCCGTACAATTTGAAGATCGAGTCCGCGAACTACTATTGGCTCATGAAGATGTTCCGCTCATTGAATATGAGGAGTTGGGCAGTGATGGAATGCTGTCGGTACCTACCCCGGACCACTATTTACCCTTGCTTTATGTAATTGCTCTTCGGAGAAATCACGAGCAGGTAAGTTTTCCCATCAAGGGATTTGATGGAGGTTCTATCTCTATGCTTGCGGTAAAAATAGGCTGAGTTTTTTACTACTCAGCGTGAGGTTGACTACAGCAGAGCGACACAAGCATAAGACATCAAATTACATTTGGCAATTATGTCACTTCTTCCTGGTCGCCCGTGTCGAATTCCAATTCGCTTTCAGCAGCTTCTGTTTCATCTCCCGGAGTAAGGCCGTTTTCTCTATCCTCCGTTTCCCTCTCTGCCCGGGCCACACCGACCAGCTTTTCCTCGGGATCAAGTTCGATCAGCCTCACCCCCTGCGTGCTCCGATGAAGGAGAGGCACTTCTTCAACCTTCAGACGGATGATCTTCCCCCCGTTGCTTATCAGCATGATGTCTTCATCGCCCGTCACCTGGAGAACCCCTGATACGAAGCCCACCTTGGGAACCGTTTTGAGGTTGATAACTCCCTGACCTCCCCTGTTCTGCTGTCGGTATTCCTCCACGGCCGTACGCTTCCCATAGCCGTTTTCTGAAACGGTAATAATCGAGTTGCCCTCCGTCGGGATCTCCATCCCAACCACAGCATCGTCATCGTCCATGCGGATGCCGATAACGCCGCGTGCTGTTCTTCCCATATCCCGTACGTCTTCTTCATTGAACCGGATTGACAATCCTTTTCGCGTCCCCAAAAAGATGTCCTGATCGCCCATCGTCAGTTGGACGTCGATCAGATCATCCCCTTCGTCTACAGTAACGGCAATAATTCCCCCGGAGCGAGGATTGGAATAGGCAGCCAGTTCTGTTTTTTTGATTATGCCCCGCTTCGTTACCATGACAACGGACTTGCCTTCAGTAAACTCCTTCACCGGAAGAACGGAAGCAACCCTCTCTCCCGGCGACAGATTGACGAGATTAACGATAGCCTTGCCCTTTGACGCCCTCCCTGCCTGGGGAATCTGGTAAACCTTCAGCCAATAGACGCGTCCCACATTCGAAAATATCAGGACATAGTGATGGGTGGAGGCAATAAATATCTTCTCGACAAAATCCTCCTCCTTAGTCCCCATGCCGACTTTGCCCCTGCCGCCCCGGCGCTGGCTCCTGTAAAGGCTGACGGGATTCCTTTTGATGTAGCCATAGTGGGAAACGGTCACCACCATGTCTTCTTCCACAATCATGTCCTCAATATCGATGTCTTCCACGCTCTCCACGATCTCGGTGCGCCTCTCATTGCCGTACTTTTTCCTGATCTCCTCCAGCTCCGTAACGATGATATCGAGCACCTTCCGAGGATCATCCAGGATGCCCTGCAATGTTTTAATCAACCGGGTAAGTTCCGCGTACTCGTCATCGATCTTCTCTCGCTCGAGACCCGTGAGTCTCTGCAGGCGCATATCCAGGATGGCCCGCGCCTGGATCTCCGTAAGGCCGAATTTTTCGCAAAGCCCCTGTGCCGCTTCCTGGGGGTTCTTCGATTTCTTAATAAGCTGCACGACGGCATCGATATTATTGAGAGCGATGATGAGCCCTTCCAGTATATGGGCCCGTTCCTTTGCTTTCCGGAGATCGAAGATCGTCCTTCTGGTAATGACCTCCCTGCGGAAGTCCACAAATCTCTGGAGCACCTCTTTCAGATTGAGAACTTTTGGCTGGTTGCGGTCAATGGCCAACATGATAACACCAAAGTTTGTCGCCATCTGGGTATGCTTGTAGAGCTGGTTGAGGATCACACCGGAGGGCTCGTCTTTTTTCAGGTCTATGACGATCCGGATGCCATCCCTGTCCGACTCATCCCGGAGATCGGAAATGCCTTCCATCTTTTTCTCTTTTACCAACTCCGAAATCTTCTCAATCAGATTGGCCTTGTTTACGAGGTAGGGGAGCTCCGTGATGATGATGCTCTCTCTGTCGTTCCTCGCGTTCCTTTCAATGATCGCCCGCGCCCGCATGCGAATGGAACCCCTGCCCGTCCTGTAAGCGGAGATAATCCCGTCTGTTCCGTTAATGAACCCGGCAGTCGGGAAATCAGGACCTTTGATATGGTGCATCAACTCATCAATGGTAATCTCCGCATTGCGGATCAAGGCGATCGTCCCGTCGATGATCTCTCCTAAATTATGAGGCGGGATGTTTGTCGCCACACCCACGGCGATCCCCGAAGTACCGTTCAGAAGAAGCGCCGGAATGCGTGCGGGCAGGACTGTTGGCTCCTGCAGGGAGGCGTCGTAATTGGGGACGAAATCAACGGTCTCCTTTTCCAGGTCGGCTAACATCTCGTCGGCGAGCCTCGCCATCCTTATCTCAGTGTAGCGCATTGCGGCAGGCGGATCTCCGTCGACACTGCCAAAATTCCCCTGCCCGTCTATCAGGGGGTAGCGCATCGAGAAGTCCTGGGCCATACGGACAATGGTGTCATAAGCGGCGGTATCGCCGTGGGGATGATACTTACCAATGATATCTCCGACGATCCTGGCGGATTTCTTATATGCCTTATTCCAGACATTTCCCATTTCCGACATGGCGTAGAGAACCCGGCGATGTACCGGCTTCATGCCGTCCCGGACGTCCGGTATGGCACGCCCAATGATGACGCTCATGGCGTAATCCATGTAGGATTTTTTCATCTCATCTTCGATGTTGATGGGAATGTTCTTCTGGAAAAGCTCCTCCATAATTTTCTGGTCCTCATTGTGTATTTTGATGTAAAAAAACTCCTGTTATTTCAACTACTAAAATAGCAGACATTTTGTTAAAACTTATACCATTTTTTACCGTATAAGTCGCGTTATTTTTTATATTTTTACAGGTTAAAAGGAAGAATATTCCCGCGGCAAGTTAAGTGAGAAAATGACCGCAAAGTATTTGACTTTAAGATGTCCATCCGGGTATCTTAATGTCATACTAAGCTAGTCCTGAGTTTATCGAAGGGTCGAAGTATGAGTGCTATGTAGCGCGTCTAAAGCTTCTTTACAATAAGCCTGAGGCGGTCATTCCCGCGAAAGCGGGAATCTAGCGTTTGTCATGGTTCCCCGCTTTCGCGGGGACAGTCCTGGATTCCGGGTCAAGCCCGGAATGACAAATTAAGTAAAGGCATTTGTGACGTATTTACTTCTTGTCATTTCGAGTGATAACGAAAAATCTTTTTCCCAAGGTATAAACATACCAGAGGAACCTCCGACATGCGCATAAAATATCTGTCAATAATCATTCTCTGCATCGCATTCTTTGGATGCGTATTTTTCTACACAACAAAGAAACCTATAGATACACTTTATTATGTTAAAGGAAATGCGCCGTCCGACAGCCTCATTGTCATGCTTCCCGGAGGTGGAGATGAATCTGCTGATTTTATGAGAAACGGATTCATCAAGGCCATAGAAGAGTCCGGGATACACGCCGACATTATTGCAGTAGATGCGAATCTTGGCTACTACTTTAAAAGGAATCTCCTTCCCCGCCTCCATGAAGACGTCATCGTTCCGGCAAGGCAGAAGGGATACAAAAAAATTTGGCTGTTAGGCATATCCATGGGTGGACTGGGCGCAATGATGTATGCAAAACATTATCCTGAAAATATCAGCGGCCTGGTTGTGCTGGCGCCGTTTGTTGGATATCCGGCAGTGATCAACGAGGTTTCCGATGCGGGCGGGCTTTCCAGATGGTCACCGAAGGAGCCAATAGATAAAGACGATTACCAGCATGATCTCTGGAAATGGCTGAAAGGCTATACACGCCCTGAAGAAAACCATCCTCGCCTTATCCTCGGATACGGAAATGAAGATAAATTTGCTGAAGGAGCCGCGCTGCTCGCAGCAGTCTTGCCAAAAGATCAGGTATTCGTTGTGCCGGGGAGACATGACTGGGAAACCTGGGGCAGGATTTTGCATCTGATCTTGCGATCAGAAGCTATTAGTTGAACCGCTCAATGACAATAAAAGCTTATAACGCCGAAGGCGATTGAGTCTCCATAACCCATAATCTTTATTTCCTTAAATGAAAAAAGGCAGAGCTAATTGCCCTGCCTTTCAGCTGAAAGTTAAAAAATTAGTTAACTCTTTAAACTTACTTTCGCTCCTGCAACCCAGATTAACCAGGACCAGGAAAAAGCATGGCGGTGGTTTCCGGGATTAGAATGCTCTTGTTTACCTCTCTCATGAATATGTGATTGTATAAATCTTTTGATTATATTATTTCCTAATTGAACTTACATTTCAAGAGTAAAAGATTTTTACGGTAGATTAAGCTCAAAGTGAAAATCTGTATCCGAACATGATCTTTTCTGACAGGTAGCTTATAACTACCATTGTTCATCCATTTTACTGTCATTGCCTTTCACTGACCAGTGCAGTAAGTTTCTATACGGACATATTCCGATATCCAAGCTTTAGAGGAAGGTCCGGCAAGACAACAAGCAAATATTTTCAACATAATTAAATTCAGAGATAGGAGGAAGATCAATGAAGGATCGATTAAACGCTTTACAG
>DATKLL010000077.1:0-8346 GCA_035542475.1 Syntrophales bacterium | reverse complement strand
GATTTCTCACTCCGTTCGAAATGACAATAAGCGGATCGTCTCGGTCTTTTTTAATGTTATTGACCGGCTTGGCCGGTAACAAAGCCTTTGGAAGGCGGTCCTGTATCGGCCGGAGTCCCGGCGATCTGGGCGAGATAAGACGGGCCGAGCCTCTTGATATGGTCGCTGACGTTGTCAAAATAGTTGTAGTGTATCTGTTCCTCGTCAACAATGGTCTCGAAAAGCTTAATACTGGTGCTGTCGCCGTTTTCCCTGCAGACCAGTAAGAACTGGTTATAGACATCCATGGTATTATCTTCCAGACCGGCATCGAAGGGAAAGATGGCTTCGATTTTTTGGCCCTTCTCCACCTTGCCGGCCAGGTCGGCAGTTGGTTCTCCGCCGAGTTCCTTTATCCTTTCGGCAAACATCTCTGCATGGCGCATCTCGTCAATGGCAATGAGTTTTACCTTCGCGGCCAGGTCGCCATAGTCCATATCAGCCAGGTTGTAATGCTGATTCATATACTGATGGATAGCCTGCAGCTCCATTGATCGCGCCTTGTTCAGCACCTCCAGCACCTTCTTTTTCCGCTGTTCTCTCGAACTCTGAACCATGTGATGTACCTCCTTCGATGTTTGATTTAAGGCGTTGCGAAGTATAGTAAACGGATTTATTGCATGTCAACAGATTTCATTATCTTATCGGCTTTTTTGTCCGGCATCCTGCGTTGAAATTCTCACTACAGAAATCAATCGGCAGGTGAGCATTCTTCATAAGCAGGTTTCTCTGATTTGCGAGAGTCCTTCCTACGAAGAACATATATCAGCCACAGAAACCCGATCCATACGGGAGCGATAACCAGCGATGGACGCATGTCTGGGATAAAGGCCATGAGACCAACCGTCATGATAAGAAAGGCGGCTGTAAAATAAATGCTGTACGGATAGAACGGCGTGGGGAAAAAAGGCGTCTGACCCTCGCGGGACATGGTACGCCGGAAAAAAATCAGGGTGAAGAGAATGATGCCCCAGCTTATTAATATGGCAACAGATGCAATCGACATCATAATGAAGAAAACCTTTTCAGGAATCAGGAAATTAAGGGCCACGATGATCAGGGTTACGAGGGACGAAAAGATTAGCCCGTTTCGCGGAATTCCCGAAACGCTCAAGCGGGCGAACAAGGCAGGAGCGTCTCCCTGGCAGGCCAGGTTGTACAACATCCGGCCGTTGCTGAACAGCATACTATTGTAAACAGATAGGGCCGCCGTTATGACGACAAGGTTTATTAGCGATGCCGCGTCCGGGATACCCGACTTGGCAAAGATCTGGACGAAAGGACTAGCCTCCAGGCCGATTGCCTGCCAGGGAAAAAATATGAGCATCACAGCAAAAGAGCCGACGTAAAACAGGAGAATGCGCCAGACCAACTGACGGATGGCGAGGGGGATCACCTGTTTTGGATGCTCCACTTCCCCGGCGGCCATTCCGAGCAGCTCCACGCCGCCGAAAGAAAAGATTACCAGGGCAAAGGAAAGAAATAGACCCTTAATGCCGTAAGGAAATAAATCACCCATGGCCTTGAGGTTTGCCAGTCCCGCAGGCGGACGGTCTTGAAGATATCCGGAAACGATGAGAAATGTTCCTAAAAGGATCATGAGGATGATGGCTGTAACCTTGATGAGAGAAGCCCAGAACTCAAACTCCCCGAAGACCCGCACGCGCATGAGGTTTACACCGGTAATCACCGTCCAGCAAACCAGCGCGCTTGCCCACGAAGGGATACCGGGCCACCAGAAACAGATATAAATGCCAATCACGGCAAGTTCCGCCATGCTGACGGCGACAAAGCAGAACCAGTAATTCCATCCGGCGAAGAAGCCGGCGAAATCGCCCCAGTATCGATAGGCGTAATAGCTGAACGAACCGGCGACCGGTTCATGGACACACATCTCCCCGAGGGCGCGCATTATGAAGTAAATGGCGATCCCGACGATGGCATAGGAAACCACGATGGCCGGGCCGGCAACCTGGAGTACATGCGCGGAGCCATAGAACAGACCCGTGCCCACAGCCCCGCCGATGGCGATCATCTGAAGGTGGCGGTTTTTCAGGGAACGATGGAAGTGTCTCATAAGCAGACAAGGCACTTACTGTGACAGGACACGCTTGAGTTTGGCGGCGTCGATACCCATCTCGAGTGCCGACTTATTGTGTTTCTGGTTTTGATTATACAGCCAGAATAATGCAACGATCGTGAGTAAACTTTCTCCGACAAAGCGTCCGGTAATCAACACGAAAAGGATATTGAACAATATCATCGCAGATAGAGAAACCATTATGTACATTGGTTGTTTCATCATGACGAATCGGGTATATTGGCTGATAAGCAGAAATCCGATGAGCATGACTATGGGTGTGTCGTATAATATATGACCTGTTGTGCCATATGACTTGACGTTCAATATAACGTATATCAGAAGTACCGTATAAATGAAGCCTCTTGTTCTTAATACTGCATGCTTCCATTCGTCGAATTTTTTGGCATCAGCTCCGGGAAAATCATATACGGCTAATTTATTAAATGTTTTCATATCAACCCTTTTTCAATGTTTATCTTTCCCTAGGAATAAACAGATTATCTATGGAACAGAGAAATTCACATATATGTCCGCAAATGACTTGGGTTTATATGCATCTTTATTGGAAATTTATCAAGCGCTTAATTTAATCAAAATGTATGACGTCAATTTCTGTTTAAGAATATATAATTCCAAAAAGTCCTTGACAACTCTGCATCAATCTTTGAGAATAAAAGCAATAAAGAAGTCCTGTTACTTCGGTAACCTTACAAACCAACCATCTGAATAACTCTGATACAACCACGATTTTTCTTTCTCTGAAGTGTGAACGCATTATGTCACCGGCCTTTTCTCAAATGTATCAGTTTTACGGCCATGAGAAAGGCGGCTGCTAAGCTTAGCTGATAGTAGCGAACATAAAATTAGGGGCATTGCATTCAATGTTTACGGAGAAATCATGTGTGGGTTGCGGCTATTGCTGCATAACAGCCACATGCTCGATAGGATTATTCCTGTATGGGGAAAATGTAAGATGCCCCGCACTTAAATGGAACGGAAAAAGATATCTCTGTGAATTGGTCGACCTCTACAAAAGCGCTTTAGCTATTGGTGAGGGATGTTGCGCCCCTCTCAATACGTGGAGGGAGAAGGTTAGAGATAGGCAAGGGATATTTTATCAATATTATGAATTACAGAAAGTCACTTTCGTTCAAGACCGCTTTCCTTAGTCCCCGTTTCCGGTGTCCAACTCATATGCTGGTATAGATTCGGGCCGACTTGTTCTACCCAGGTAATCTTTTTTACACAACGCGTTTGTGTAAGCTGTGAAAAGCTTGCTGTCAGCTCGTCAGGATTGCACCTCTTGGCGTAATAGTAAACCGTATAATCCCCAATTACTTTCTTATCTTCCTGGAAATAATACCAGATAGACCAAAATATCAAAATACCGATAATTGTCATTAAAAATGCTTTCATATCAATATATTTCCCGGAACATGTATCCACTGGCCCTGGTCTATAGAATCGGCCTATCGGATACAGTGATCTTCAGCAAAAATATTGCATAATTTTCAAAATTCGTCAATTATCAACTTCATCAGAAGCTGCTCGGGCTGCGGCTTCGACGGCAATTGCTGCGACAGCCGCTCCATAGTCAAGGTCAATGTTTACCATCGTGTCTTGACTGTCATGATATCCATGACGAGTAATATCGTAATTTTCCATGAAAAGAACCACCGGTATGCCTGCATCCGAAAAGATCTGAGCATCGGTATTATAAAGCGTACTTTTGGGATCACGGGGCAATCGAATCTGACCATCAAGTTTCGGGTGGCTCGCGATATCGGGAATAGTTTTTTTATCACGGCTTCGCTTCCCGCGGCCAAGGCCGCGACGGGACGACCTCCTATTCCAAATATAGGTGGAAGCATTCCACATCTCGTTGGCAATATGGGCCTGATAGGCTAACCATAACGATTTTGCCCCCATTCCCGGAGCTATTTGAAATTTGTCAAGCTCACTTTCATTGTTGTGCGCAATCATATCCAGTATAAATGCCCCCTGGATTTTAACATCCGACAGGTCTTTTTCTTGATCTCCCGATAAGCGTAACTTCAACGTGCCTTCCACAAGCTGCTGACAGAGATGCCGTGAACCAAGACAATCAGAGGGAAATTCCTCACCCGTCAAATGAATAATCCAGATGTCACAACCTAAATTCCCCTTCCGGCTGAGGTCACAGAAAACAGGCACAGCACCCATAAGCGCGGCGGTTGCCGAGTGGTTGTCATCCGCTCCGGCAGCAGCGATACGGGCGCCGGAACCGCCTTTCTCCCTGTAATAAATATCTTCCATGTATGCTGTGTCATAATGATCCGCCATGAGGACGGCCCGACCGCGGTCGTGCCCGGGAATGACTACCATGAGATTACGTTCCTCAAGTCGCCCTTCCTGGTCATTTACCCATCCTCCCCACCAATCGAAGTTGAAATCGGTCTTCCATCGAAACGGAAGGTCGCCAACCAAGGCAGTTCCCTGCATTCCGCACGCCGCGATGATCTGCCTGTAGTAGGCAAGCAGGTAATCCCCCAGGGCATCAAGGTCCCGATGATGATGCTTTAGAATCCTCTGAGTCGCAGGATCCAGGATGCAGTCGGAATTGGCTTTATTTATAAATTTACCTGTGGACAGACTGACTATATTCGTCCAATATCGGGCTTCAAAAGAACGAACGGCTGTGCGGCCAAAAGTCATTGATACCGGCAATCGGTTTCTTTTTGAAACCGGCTGCGCAAGCTCTTTATGCCCGATTATATCTTGTAACTTATGGGCGACATCTTGACCCTGCTCTGTATCACCCGCAATTTCTGGCAAAGATTCAAGCCAGGTATCAAGTGTCTTTTTTTCGGGCAGCATCAATATCTGTCCGGCAAATGATCGAGGGAGTTTTTCAATTCCTAAACGGTCCTGAGCCTCCAAGAGATTCAGGATTCTTGTAACTGTTTTTTGCTCATGTTTCTTGTCTTTAAAAAGTTCTATAGCCGCTGTCTGCGTGCTTCGTTCGTAAAGATGAGGCCAAAGTTCGATCGGATGATTCAGAGCGGGATGCTTTACATCATAGGCAGTAAGATATCCCAGAAGAGTATCCGCGAAGACAGCCGGTTTCTCTGTATTGTGGGACAGGTACGCGATAAGAGGACGGTGCCAGTATATCTGATAAGATCCGACATGCATCGGTGGGTAATGAAATCGATATCCGAATAGACCGCCTTGATTGATTGACCTGATGGCAGAAGAAATTTCTGCCTTATTAGCATTTGGGCCATCAAGTATTAGACGGTGATCCTGAGTCCAAATCTGGCTGTTGCGGGCCATGGGTTTACCATAAAGTTCCAGGTCGTCAGGAGCCGTGCTGAAAAGAACTTTAGCGATATTATCCTGGCGGCCGGGAGTCGCAAGTTCATCTTCATAACGATGTATCCTGGCCCAGCGATGGGTTCGCTGAAAGGTATTTCTAATCGGTCCAAAGTCTTCATGGGGCGAAGAATGATCAGGGTGCTGTATATGCATCCAGCCGGATTGCGGTACACGAAGACCATAAGGAGACTCATGACGTTCGATCAAATGCAAAAGAGGTATCTGGTTGGCGAATGCTAATTCACCCTGCATTTTCAGAAAACCGGGAACGCCCCAGAACAGCAAGCTTCCCGGGAAGGGCAGCAGGTTAAGTTCCCCCGCGAAGTAGGCCTTCTTCACATCTGCCGGAAGGCTCTCAAAGGGCTCAAAGTTCAGAAGATATTTTACGCCTCTCAGCGGCTCATCCCGGCGCCAAAAAAAGTGTGACGTCCAGGCCGGCCGCAGAGTTTTGTTCTGATCCACATCCTCCGCAAAAATACGAAATCCCGTTTGATAGAGATCAGACAGCTTCTCAAAAGGTTCACCGTAGGCTTCATTCAGAAGAGTTCTGATAAAACCCATGGCCCTTTCAGATGGGATTTCACTGCCGTAAGATGTGAAGAAACTCTTCCAGAAGGGATGCGCAGGACCCTGTTCGCTGCCGCCGAAAAATGTCCAACGTCTTCTGCCTTTGTCGTCCTGAGTAAGAGAAAGAGCAAGCGGCATGATCAACACAAACCGTTCATGCTTTAATGTCTTTGCCAGTTTTGCAAGCTCAGGAGGCCAGTACGGATTATTGACTAGTTTGTTCTTGGCAAGGTGCCTGGCAGCTTCCCCGCGGACCAGAGGAATAAGTGTCTCCAGAACCTGATGAGCGATACTTTCCAGTCCCGGACGCAATTCGTAATACTCTTCATACTCTGTGACCGGGAATCTGTAAAGATCCTTATCGGAGAAAAAGCCGTCCGCCATCCCATCGTAGGGTCTACAACCTAAATGTATCGGCGGCATAAACTCAGAATAGGCCGCTATCGAGTATTGTTCTTTCCCCCTGAAAGGACAGCTATCTAGTAGATTCTGCCAACCCATGAGTGGTATGCAATTCCCTTTGCGGACTAATTTTCAGATTTAAAAAAGATAAAACCGCATCGGATGGGAGATGGGTTTGCAGGTGTTCGGTGTGTCTGCATTTAGTGCAGATCTTTTGAGAACACCAGCTTATCATCACCTATGCGGTAAAAATTCTTGATACGCGCCACCTGCTGGTACCCGTTCCTCTCGTAAAATCGTATGGTAGCGCTGTAAGTCTCCTGGGATGACGTCTCGATGAGGAGCATCCGTCCACCGCGCTTTACTATATCGCCTTCAACATACTCAAGCAAATACCTGCCGTATCCCTTCCTTTGGGCTGCCGGGTCTACTACAATCCAGTATAAATCATACACACCCTGTGTGAGGGGAGTTGGACCATAACAGGCATATCCATGCAATATGGGATGCTCCTTTCCGTATTCAAGCACGACAAAGATATAGCCGCTCGCCTCTCCTTCTTTCAAGGCATCATCGACCAGTTCCAACGCGGTTTCTATTTCGACTTTATTGAATTTACCTGATGAAATAACCATCTCTTCGATTCGGGATCGATCTTTCGGTTCAATTTTTCGGATGCGTCTCTCTCGATTCATCTGTTTTCTTTCTAAAGATTCTTGCATCAACAAAGTTGCAAATAACACATTTGCTTATAGTCATGTTAAGTATACACGTTTTGAGAAGGACTGCAAAGTATCTGTGACAGTTGACACCAATTTTTTTTAAATTCAGTAAAGTCTTAATTACCAGTTGTAATTGTCAACGATAAAGTTTAAATATTAGATGGAAATTATGACATAGAACGAGGTAGCAATCATGGGAACAAGTTTCAAAAGCGGTCTCACCCGGATACAGGCCATGTTCGCGGAGTTTTTTGGGCTCGGTCGAGCTGTAGCGCTTAGTACTATTGCTCTGATAAGCATGGTTACTATCTTCGCCTTTTTCTGGTTCTTTCATTCGGCTCCTCCCAACACCATTACCATCACGAGCGGCCCGGAAGGCAGCGTGTTCCGAACAAATGCCGAGAAATACAGCAAGATACTGGCGCGTAATGGCGTGACGTTGAAGATCCTTACTTCCGACGGCTCGCAGGAAAATCTTAAAAGACTGGCTGATCCTTCATTCCGTGTCGACGTCGGATTTGTTCAAGGAGGTGTTGTTGGTGAGATGAATATCGATAAGCTGGTCTCACTCGGGAGCATCTCCTATGAGCCGCTCCTCATTTTCTACCGGAACGCCAAGCCTTTGGAACTCTTATCACAGATGAGCGGCAAGCGGCTAGCCATCGGTTCAGCAGGCAGCGGAACACACATTTTGTCGCTAGCCCTGCTTAAAGCCAATGGCATTGAGCCCGGCGGCGCGACTTCACTGGTGGAAATACACGCGGAAGAGGCGACAAAGGCATTGATCGAGAGCAAGGTTGATGCCGTATTCCTGATGGGAGATTCCGCTTCGATACAAATAATTCGAACGCTCCTGCGGTCAGAGGGAATCCGACTTTTTGATTTTACACAGGCTAACGGTTATACCCGACGCATCGGCTATTTGAGCAAGCTGATCCTACCGAGGGGGTCTATCGATTTCGGAAAGAACATCCCCGATCACGATGTTGATCTAATCAGTCCCACAGTTGAGCTTATTGCTCGCGACGACCTGCATCCGGCGTTATCCGATTTACTGCTGGAGGCAGCGACGGAAGTGCATGGACGCGCGGGCCTGTTTAAGCGCTTGGGTGAGTTTCCTGCACCGCTCGAGCACGAATTTAGCATTAGCGCCGATGCGAGCCGCTACTACAAATC
>DATKLL010000076.1:0-2845 GCA_035542475.1 Syntrophales bacterium | reverse complement strand
AGCCGTACCTTCATGGTACCTTGCCTTCATGGCCTTTCTTTGTCTGTAATTTTACTCTGCTGAGCTTAACCCTTCAGGGCTTACGCCAGGTCTTTCTCGACCTCATTTGCTTCAAGAAAAAATGCTTATGCTTGGTAACATACTAGATAATCTTAAGTGATTTGTCAAGGTTTCAGTCCAGGTTTCAGTCCAGGTTTGTTGTCAGGTTTCAATTCAGCAACCATTGCAAAAAGATACAGGGCTAATATTATCCTTTAATTATTGGGTGCGATACCGAACTATTTTTTTTGAAGCACAATCTTATGGTGCAGAAGAGAGATTTCCCTTATGTTCCCTTCAAATATCTTCTGTTCACCAAAGAGGTTCTTCAGAAATATATTGTCCCCTTCAGGCCTCATGATGTCGACATTTTCCAAATAAAGCTCTTCATCACCATCCCGGTACACATAAGCATTTGCCTCACACATGTTCGATCTCCTTTATCTTTGTTATAACTTGTTCTATAAAATGGGGTAGAGGTTCCCTGTTTATGCCGACAAGATCAATTCCTTCCTGGTTAAGGGGAAGAAGAACCTTTTTGGCAGCAGACGAAACTATGGCAGAGGCCATCTTAGGTGTGAGTTCTCCAAGAATGGCATCAGGGAGTACTATACTCAAAGGGCCAATAATGAGGTCCAGCCTGGCCGCGTTTAAAACAATAGCATTCTCTCCTGTTGCACCCTTGTTCGCCCTTGATTTCATCATGGCAGAAGTTGCTGTTGAATTAGTGCCCAGAGCAATGATTTCAATTGATTCCTTGAATTCCTCCCTCAATCTCTTGACAATCAGGGCCCCAATTCCTCCTCCCTGGCCATCTATGACTCCAACCTTTAACATACATGAAGTATAAGAAACTAACTAGTGCGTGTCAACGAGTGCTACAATTAGATTTAGTTAAAATGTCACTAAACCTCGGTAAAAACCTTCTTTAATTTCGGTTCTATCCTATCTGACAATATGTTTGTCGGGCCAAGTGAAGCCGGTGAAGTAGCCCCCGTTTAAACCGGACACAGGTACGAACCGAGATAAGTTGTAGGAATAGGTGTAGAATTATACCTACAATCAAGACAAGGAGGCGTATGAGTCCGGTAGAAGTGATTACCTCGGTCCAGAGGCGCAGGCGCTGGAGCCCTGAGGAAAAAAGGGCATTGATTGAGGAAGCAGAGCAACCCGGCATGAGCATTTCATCTGTAGCGCGGAAATACGGCATAGGGACCCTCACAGAGACACTGGAGACGGTCGAACTGGCAGAGAAAGCCGGTTATACCTGCGTCTTCTCTCACCGCTCTGGGGAGACTGAAGATTCGTTCCTCGCGGATGTGGCCGTCGCCACAAATGCCGGACAACTAAAGACCGGAGCACCTGCCCGCTCGGAGAGGCTAGCAAAATATAATCAATTGCTCAGGATAGAGGAGGAATTGGGCGACAGGGCGGTCTTCAGGAAAGAGTTGCGCTGGTGAGAAGAGCCGTCTTATTCGCTTAAGAACTTGCGGGATTTGCAGAAACATAGGAGGCAATATGTCCAAAATAAGATTTGAAACCTCTGATACGGATTTAACGATTATGAATCCTTTTAGGGACTTTTCTGAAGAAGTGCATACCGTGGAGGTCCGCAAAGACCCGCTCTTAGGCGATATAAGTGTCTACAACCCTCGCCTTAAAGATAAAGTCAAATTCTTTTTTGGAGACAGTGACATCGGCCTTGTAGAGAAATTGATAGAAGACAGTGCGAAGAATTGTATCTTTTGCGGCGACATGATCGAAAAAAGCACTCCCAGATATCCACCGAATCTGATCCTCGAAGGACGAATAAAAACAGGCGAGGCAGTGCTGTTTCCAAACCTTTTTCCTATAGGAAAGTACCATTCCGTTATCCGCCTTTCCAGGGCCCATTTTCTGAAACTTTCCGAATTCAGGCCTGACATAATCGAGAATGGGCTTAAGGCGGCACAGACATTTGTCAACCTTGTGTATAACCATGATCCTTCAGCGTCGTTCGTGGCTGTGAACGCCAATTACCTTTTCCCTGCTGGAGCCACCCTTGTGCACCCTCATCTGCAGATGCTGATTACCCCCACCGCATATTCATATCATGAAAGACTCATCCAGGCGAGCCATTCTTACTACCAAGAGCACAGCTCTGGCTTCTTTCTGGATTTGATAGAGGAAGAGAAGCGAAAGGGGGAGAGATATATAGCTCAAGGTGGAGGATGGCATTGGCTGACAGCCTTTTCTCCAATGGGTAATAATGAAGTTATTGCTATCCATGAAGGAAAAAGTGATTTCGGACTTCTTTCCGAAACAGATTTGCTAAACGTCGCTACGGGTATTTCCAGGGTACTTTCCTTTTACGAGAGTCTCGGCCACCTGAGCTTCAATTATTCCCTCTTTTCGGTTAGAGGTGCTTCTTCTCGAAAGGGCTTTCGCTGCCTCCTCAAGATAATCAGCAGGCAGAATCTCTACCCCAACTACCGGAACGATGACTATTTTTTGCAGAAACTGCTCCATTCGGAGCTGATTATCAATCTTCCTGAGGAATTGGCATCAGGGTTGAGACCGTATTTTTAAAGGAAATAGGAGGTAAGTACGCTCAGACTATTTTTGTCTTCAAATGTCACCTCCATAAACGAACGGTGATAGTAATAGACATCCCACTTGTTATTCGCTAAAGTTTTATTAGGGGGATCTGTAGTGAAACCAAAACCGATAACCTTTCATAAAAAAGGGGGTATACGATGAATTTACATGAAGAGATTGCAAATGTTGCGTATGAGTTATATGAGTCAAGAGGCTGTGCTCATGGTTG
>DATKLL010000075.1:0-4092 GCA_035542475.1 Syntrophales bacterium | reverse complement strand
ATCGTGGCCGCATCAAATCGCGATATGGAAGAACAGGTACGCGAAGGGACTTTTCGGGAAGATTTATTTTACCGTTTGAATGTCGTTCAAATACACATGCCGGCCTTGCGCGAGGCGCCCGAGGATATAATCCTGCTGGTGGAGCATTTTTCAAGGAAGTATTCACAAGTTGCATCAAATTCAGAGGTGATAACACCGGGAGCACTGAAAATACTCATGTCTTATCCGTTTCCCGGAAACGTGCGGGAACTTGAAAATCTTGTAGAGCGTTGCATTGTGCTGGGCAACAACATGATTACCGAAGAATGTCTGCCGGAAAAAATTTACCGGTTTCAAAGGGAAATGCCGGCCGGTGAGGAATTTGAAATTCCTTCCGAAGGCATGAATCTCGAAGCCTATCTGGACGGGATCGAAAAGAAGATCCTGCTGAAAGCCCTGGAACGGAGCGGAGGTGTCAAGAAGAAGGCTGCCGAATTTCTCGGACTTACCTTCCGCTCCATGCGCTACCGACTGGCAAAGTTCGGCATGGATGAGGAATAAAGGCACATAAGCTGTGACGAAAAATGTTAGCGGATGTTGACAAAATGTTTTTTTAACTTGCTTCCAGGTGTTGAAAAAGTGTATAAACGGTTGAAAATGCATGGGTGATTACACTTCTGAGTTGGCTGGCCCGGACATTGCATTAATATCCGGCAAAGAGAGTTTTCCATGTTTCAAAAAATCGAAAGGAGAAAACAAATGTTAGAAAAACTCAGAAGCAAGCAACAAGGTTTCACCCTCATCGAGCTGCTGATCGTCGTTGCGATCATCGGTATCCTGGCGGCCATCGCCATCCCGCAGTTCACCGCGTACCAGAAGAGGGGCTACGCATCCGCCGTCCGTTCCGACGTCCGCAACTATCATACTGCGATCAAGGCATGGTTTGCTGATGACCCGGCGAGGGATACCACTTCCTATACCGCCGGCCCCATCGACATCACTAATATGTCGAATGTCCATTCGACTCGTGGAGTGCATATTGGGTTGTCTGACGGAGACGAAGATAACTATTCATTGGTAGGTACACACGACAAGCTTGTTCTTAACGGAGCAAATGTAAGCTATATACTTCAAGGAAACGGCAGCGTCTGGGACGGTTTGTCTGCCGCCTTCTAGTGTAAATAAATTAAACCCATGAAAGAGAAGGTTGGTTAAAAGCCAACCTTCTCTTTATTTTAGTATTAATAAGATATGAATCTTAAGCAACGTTATCTTTTTTCGGCGCTTGCCGCTTTGGTCTTGTTCGTATATTATCCTGCTATTTTTTCCCCCATCTGTCTTCTGGACGACGGCGACCTGTTGATCAATCTAACTAGTCGTCATTATAACCTCTCCGCGATATTCCTTCCGAAAGCCGTCGGGTATTACCGACCGTTGCTTGACCTGATTTATTATGTTGAGGACCGGGTCTGGATGCTGGAACCGAGTTTTCTGCATCTTGACAACGTTATTTTTCACGTCGTTAACGTTTTCCTCGTATATGTGGTAGCCCTGCTTATCAGCAAACTTTTATATGGTCGGAAGAGCAAGGGTATTGCCTTTTCCGCAGCTGTACTGTTTGCGTTACATCCAATCAATACCGAGCCTGTTGACTGGATTTCCGGAAGGACCGACCTTCTGTCGGGGAATTTTCTTCTCCTGTCGGTGTTTCTTTTATTTAAGAGCCTCGAACGCAATAGTTTAAGACTACTTTCCATAGCCGCGGTTTCCATGTTTATATCATGCCTGGCAAAAGAAACACCACTATTTGCGTATCCTGGGTTCATGTTTTTCATTTATGTTTACGATCTGCACGCAGGTTCGAATCCTGCTGCCGGCAGAAACGAAGTAGTAATTTTTGGGTCTGTTATCGAAGGGCTTAAAACAAGATTAAAGTTTTTTCTCGGGTCTTTCAAAAGCAGAAAGTATTACTACCTGATTATTACTATGGTCCCGATCGCATATTTTCTGCTTCGCAAGCTTGCGGCTACTGCTTCCGACGGCAGTGTCAACCGCATGGTCAAAAGTATTACCTCGGACGGAAAAGGAGTTTCATTTTCCAATATAATACTGGAGTCTCTCAAGGCGATGGGATTTTATCTGAAAAAAATCTTTTGCCCGTGGCCCCTTAACTTCGATATTGCGCAGGTGTCAGACCTCTACATTCTTCTAGGTTTTGCATTGGTTGGTCTGCTGGTATGGCTTTTCTGGAAGCAAAGCCTGGTATCCGCGTTATTCGTATGCAGTATATGTATCGCTTCTTCCGCAATATTCGTGGCACTTGGAAGATTTGCTTGGACGCTATATGCCGAGCGTTATATGTATATTCCGTCCGCACTTTTTGCAATTGGAACGGTTTGCGTTATTAATGACTTATTTCGCAGGCATTCGTTCGAAAAAGCCAGGTTTTCTTTTGCCTTGCTGTTGCTTGGCATTTTGACAATAACCACGGTTCAGCGAAATTTTATTTGGATGGATGAGGTGAAACTGTATGAAGATAGCGTCAGTAAATCTCCCAATTTTTACAGGGGCTGGAGAAATTACGTATTAGCCCTTTATCGGGCGGGAGAATATAAGAAAGCACGTGATGTTAAAAAGATAGTTTTGAAGCTGATGAACCACAAGAACAATTCGGAGTTGAAAGGTACGTTTTCATCAGGTATTGAAAAATGAAGCAGATTGTGTTCGTCACCATCAAAGGTATTCTGCGGGATAGGATATTTTTAGGAATCGGTTTTGTCTCTTTGCTGTTTCTATTGATTCCTTCGGTCAGCTCACTCTCCATGCGGCAGAGTACGGAGCTTTCGATCAGCCTGTCGCTTTCCCTTATATCTTTCGTTCTCCTTCTACTGTCAGTTTTTCTGGGAGGAACTTCGTTATGGAGAGATATTGACCGGAGGTATGCTTTTAGTATTTTGAGTTTACCGATTCCTAGAACCATGTACGTCGTTGGAAGGTTTCTTGGCGTTTCTCTCATAATAATCTTAGTAACTTTAGTCCTCGGCTGCATCTCCCTTGGAGTCGTCTGGACTACTTCTTCGTTTTATCCGCCGGAACATGCGATAAATTGGGGTAATCTCTCAACTGCCATTGTATTTGAAAGCTTGAGATACATCCTTCTCAGCTCATGTGCTTTTTTCTTCTCCGCGCTAAGCACTTCTTTTTTCCTTCCTGTATTTGGAACTATTACTACCTATTTTGCCGGAAGTGCGATGCAGCAAGTATATGAATATGTCAATGCACCCAGTGCAACTGAGCTCAGCCCATTTCTCAAGAGCGCGGTCAAGTCACTCTATTATTTTGTGCCAAATTTAAGTTCGGCAGATCTCAGTGTATATGCAATTTACGGTGTGAATCTAAACCTTAAAGCAATATTGTTGACCTTAGTATATTTTTTCGTTTATACCTGTATCGTCATCACTTTGACGTCGATTTTCTTCCATAAACGGGAGATAAAATAGCCGATGCGGGTTCCAGTCCTTTTGCTTGCCTTACTGTTTTTGATTTACATCATATTGCTTCCATCATTCACCACATACATGAACGCGAAACCCTACGAGGAAAAGCTTGGATATCTTCCTCAAAAGGAAATCGTGGGCTGTCTTGCGGCCGACCACAGGCAGTTTGTCGGGTTTGCATTGATGATGAAGGTGATTTTCTATTTTGGCGGGATCCTGGAAAAACAGGAGAATGCCCTGGCTTTGCCGGCGGACTATTACGCAATGGCTCGCTATTTGCGTACGGCAAATTTCCTTGATCCATATAACGAAGACGTTTATTATTTTGCCCAAGCCACATATTCGGACACTAAGAACGGAGCGAAATTTATAAACGAGTTGCTGGATGAAGGAATTAAGTACAGAACTTGGGACCCCGAGCTTCCTTTTTTTGCCGGATTCAACGAGGCTTTTACCCTCAAGGATTATAAGAAGGCGGCAGAGTATATGAAAAAAGCAGGCAATATAACGGGGGATCCATTTTACAATTCCCTTGCCGCCAAATTTTTCAATGAAGCCGGCGAGACTGAACTCGGCATTCTGTTCATGGCGGGCATGGAAAAAAATGCGAAGGATG
>DATKLL010000074.1:0-7401 GCA_035542475.1 Syntrophales bacterium | reverse complement strand
GTGAAAGATATCAAACATGCTGTGAATCTATACCGGGACCGCTTTCATGTGCTTCCGCGCAATATTGATGAACTGAGCAAAGCTGGCCTGTTGACACGAATACCCCGCGATCCATTCGGCGGAAAATTTTATATAACTCGTGAGGGAAAAGTGGAGAGTACATCGAAAAGTCTGAGTTTAGGGATTGATTGAATCGTGTACGCAATAGAAATTAGTGGCCTTACAAAATTATACAGAAGTAGACGGTTTAAAAGCCATGTTGCGGTCAACGATCTGAATCTCAACGTCGCGTCTGGTGAAGTGTTCGGTTTTCTTGGCCCGAATGGGGCCGGGAAAAGTACAACAATAAAATCGATCGTGGGTCTTATTAAACCCAATGCCGGAAAAATCACCATCTGCGGCATTCAATCAACAAACCCGGCCTCGCGACAAAAAGTCGGGTATCTTTCAGAAAACCCTTCGTTTTATGATTATCTGTCGGCACGTGAATATCTTAACCTCGTCGGCGAAATATTTGGTTTAAGCAGTAAACGGATAGCGTCCGAAGCTGAAAGAATCTTTGCAATGTTGGATTTGTCCGAAGTTGCCGACAAGCCAATGAGAATCTACAGTAAGGGGATGGTCCAGCGTGTGGGTATTGCCCAGGCATTGCTGCACGATCCAGATGTATATATCCTGGACGAGCCGATGAGCGGTCTTGATCCCTTGGGCAGAGCACTGGTGAAGGACATCATCGTCGATTTGAAAAAACGCGGCAAGTGCATTTTTTTCAGCACGCATATAACATCCGATGTTGAAAGAGTCTGTGACCGCGTGGGAATAATCCAAAGGGGCGAACTTCGACTGGTTGACAGTGTCGAGGATATCCTCTCGCGCGGTATTACCGGATACACTGTCAGATTTATCCGCGCCGGTGTCGCCGGACATGAAGAAATTTTTGCCGATAATAAAGAATTCGGCAGGTTTGTCGCCGAAATCGAGGCATCGGGAGCGGAAATAACTATGGTCGAGCCTGTCAGGAAAAGCATGGAAGATCTCTTCCTGGAGATAGTAAAAGGCGGAAACGCAATTGCGTAAAACGAGCGGAATGATTTCGACTTATTTCAAAATTTTACGTCCAACTCAATGGCTGAAGAATCTCATGTTGTTTTTTCCTCCTTTTCTGGCCGGAGTGCTTCTGGAAAAAGGAGAGGCAGTGAAGGGTGTTGTACCTATCATTTCATTTTGTCTTGCATCAAGCTCCACTTATGTTCTCAATGATATAATTGATCGTGAGAAAGATCTTCATCATCCCAGGAAAAAACACAGGGCCATACCATCCGGAAAAATATCGCTTCCAGTCGCATCTATCCTGGCTGTTGCTCTTTTGGCGGCAGCTCTGTTCATAGGATTTCTTTGTAACATAACATTTTTTGTTATTCTGTTAATTTATCTGTTGGTTTCATTATCATATTCCTTGAAATTAAAGGAATTACCGATAATCGACCTGTTTTGCATTTCAGCCGGATTCATTCTGCGGCTGCAGGCGGGCGGTGTGGTATTCGGCATAAATATTTCCGAATGGCTTTTCCTGAGTGTATTCCTGCTTTCAATATTTCTTAGTACCGGGAAAAGACTTTATGAAAAAAATGCGATGGGAGAAAATGCCGGGAATCATAGGAAAACGCTTATGTCGTACCCGGCCGGTTATCTTGATGGAACTATGTATATGACCGGCGGAGCAGTTCTCGTAACATACACCATGTATGTCATTTCAAAACATGTGCTTGTTTATACGGTTCCGCTCTGCTGCTTCGGTATTCTTCGCTATATTTACAGGGTAAAAAGAGGCTTGGGAGGCGATCCGACAGATTCGCTGCTGAGAGATGTGCCGCTTTTTATTGTAGGCCTTTTATGGGTTGTTATGATAGGGTGGTGCAATTATTGCTTCTATTAATGGAATGAATGACATCATAGTTATTGGATCCTTACGGAAAAAGGCAAAACAAGAAAAATGACATTCGTATCGGTAATTATCCCGATTTTCAGAAGAACGGAATGGATCGGGAAATGCCTGGAAAGTTTATCAAAGCAAAATTATGACGGTAATTTCGAAGTACTGGTCATTGATGATGGTTCACCCAATTATAATGAAATAAAATATATCGTTGATAGTGTTAAAATTAAAAATCGCATTGAGATTAAGCTTTTCAGAAAAGAAAATGCCGGTCCGGCTGTTGCCAGAAATTATGGTGTTGGATTGGCAAAAGGTGAAATACTTTGTTTTGTAGATGATGATTCAATACCTGCTGAAGACTGGCTAAGTAATATTATTGAGTCTTTCAATAAAAATATTAATGCAGGAATTGTGAATGGGAGGACATGTTCCTTCGACAGGAAATCTGCCATTCCTGTTCTTATCGAAGAATATGTATATCCCGCAAAAAGCTGGGCAACATGCAACATCGCATACCGTCGCGACATATTTGAAAAACTTGGTGGTTTTGACGAGTCTTTTCCAGATCCCAGCTGGGAGGACAACGAACTGGGTCTCCGGGCGCGGTGGGCAGGCTACTCGCACGTCTATGCCGAAAATTCGGTTGTCTATCATCCGCACGAGTCATCCATTCAGGAGTTCAGGCAGAAATGCCTTTTGAATGGCAGGGGCGCAGCATATTTTTCCCGTAAATATATCAGGAGAAAGCCATTATGGGGGATCGCAGTCCCCTTGATCATGTCAAGACGGCTTCCATACGCGCTGTCCCCTTTTTCCTGGATTTGTAAAGAAAAATCCGCTCATTACCTGAAATTCACTTGGTCATACTATTCTTTGAAGGGATTTGCCGGAACGCTCGCCGGCATGATCAATGGAAAAAACCAGAAGAGTTAAAATCGTAACCGGTCTGAAATGCAACATTCAATGCATATTCTGCTATTACAGGGATGCATTGCATGCTCCCAACAAATCCTTTGCGCAGATTAAAAAGGACCTTTGCTACGCTTATCGGCATGGCATAAGGGAGGTCGATTTTTCTGGTGGGGAACCAACTGTACATCCACAACTACCGGAGCTGATCTCAACGGCAAAAGAAATTGGAATGGAGAAGGTATGTATAATTTCAAACGGCTGGAGACTGGCTGATCGGGATTACCTCCATTCGCTCAAAGACGCCGGTTTGGACGAAATACTCTTCTCTCTTCATGGTCCAAATGATGAAATTCATGAGCAACTGACAGATACAAAAGGCAGTTTTCTCAGAATATCGAAAGCTCTTCAAAATGCAGTGGAGGAAGGCGTAAGGATAAGGACCAACACGGTTGTTAATAGGATTAACTATTACCATTTGAGTGAAGTCGGTGAATTCGTTCTTAAATTTAATCCGGTTCAGGTCAATTTCATTACGATAAACGATTGGTGTTATGCAAAAAATCTCGTCGAAAAACTGATGTTGACCTACTCTGAGATGTCCGGTCCATTGCAAAAAGTTTGTGACCTGCTCGAACCGCATGTTCCCGCCGTGAATGTAAGATATATACCATTTTGTTTTATGCGGGGTTATGAGCGGTTCGTATGTGATCACAGGCAGGTCATTTACGACCCATACGAATGGGTGCATCGCGTGCGGGCAAGGTTGGAAGAAGGGACGAGTCTGCTTCGTTACTTAGGAAAGATCGGTTACGGGTTCTTTGTTGCTGGAGGGTGGAAATGTCTTTTCAGGGGCAGTGTTTCCGATCTTCTTGACGAATGCGTGGTGGAAGGGCTGCGCAAATGGTTTTACGTTAAGGGGGCCGATTGCAGGAAATGCCGTTTTTTTGAAATCTGTGATGGAGTTGAGCGAACGTATTCGAGTGAATTTCGCCTAGATGAACTTATCCCGGTCACAGGGGAAAGAATTAATAATCCTGTATTTTTTCGTATAGAGGGGAAGGGTGCTCGGAACTAGAAATAGAAAAATCCGTGTTGTGGTCCCGACTGTATACCGTCCGGAGTGCCCGACCGTCCGTTCAAGGCTTTTGCCTCTCTGCAGGGAACTCGTACCGAAAGGATTTGAATTTGAGTTTCTAGTGATTGGTGAAGGAAAAAATAATATAGAGCCAGGGATAACTTATTCGGGTTACAGGTCTTATGTCGAATTGGCGTCGAGAATCTCCTCCTCAAAAAAACGAGACACGGATATACTTTTTCCCAGTAAACCTTATACGATTACTGGTCTGTTGTCACTACTCGTGGCACGATTAAAAGGCATCGGATATGTCCTTGATATAGATGACCGGACGTTCCCATCCGAGATTAACAAATGGTGGCGTCTTCCACTCTATCTTCAGGAGTATTTCTCAGACCGTTTTTTAAAGTGGCTGAAAACTCCAACGGTAGTTGCATCACGAGGCTTGGCTGAATATTGGGGTAAGCATGCTCTGTATGCTCCAAACAGTACGGATCTTTGTCTGTTTGATCGAACCCGCTGGAATTCAGGATATATACGCGAAAAAGTCGGACTTACAGGCCAGATTCTAATTTGGCCCGCTGTCTTTTTCCAGGAAACCGACCGACAATACATGCTGGACATTTTTGCTGCACTTCAAAAGAGTGGTGAGGAGGTTGTGCTTCTGGTTATTGGTGACGGTGAGTACCTGCCGCATATTAAATCGCGAGCGAAGAGTCTGAAACTTGAAAACGTCGTTTTTACCGGTACCGTGGATTACCGGGACATGCCGAATTATTATGCTTCCGCAACCGCAGGCTTGCTGCCGATGCGTAACAACCATTATGATTCATGCAAGGGGCCGATAAAGCTTTTCGAATATATGGCGATGGAACTGCCGGTCATTGCTACTGATATCGGGGAAGCACGTGAAGTCATCCCCAGAGCGGACTGCGGTATTCTCATCCCCTTTGATGATCCTGATCGGGCGGCCGCAATGATAGCGGAACTTATGAGTTCCAGCGAGCGTCTGCAAAACCTGGGGAAAAATGGTCGCCGGTTTCTTCTGGAACAACATTCGTTTGCCCACCATGCTGACCAATTGGAAATTTTGCTGAGAGATTGTGTAGTAAACGCGCGCTAAGGAGACTTAAAATGTCGGTTGTTTTGGTGACAGGATCAGCAGGGCTGATAGGCTCGGAAACTGTCAAATTCTATTGCGATCAAGGATTTGACGTTATTGGAATAGACAATAACCTGCGCAAGGTGTTCTTCGGTGACGATGCTTCGACGGAGTGGAATCGTCTGGAACTGGAGAAGAGTTTCAGAAATTATAAACACTTTGATACTGATATAAGAGATTTTGATGCTATTTCAGGAGTTTTAAAGAAATTCGGCAATGAAATAGTCCTTATTGTACATACTGCGGCACAGCCTTCCCATGACTGGGCGGCAAATGATCCTTTTGTGGATTTTTCGGTTAATGCGCAAGGTACTCTGAATATGCTGGAAGCTTGCCGACAAAATTGTCCAGGTGCGGTTTTTATCTTTACATCGACTAACAAGGTATACGGTGATCTTCCAAATTACCTTCCTCTCGTAGAGTTGAATACACGATATGAAATACAGAAAGATCACCCATGGTACGATGGAATTGACGAAACAATGTCCATTGACCAGTCCAAGCACAGTCTTTTCGGTGCTTCAAAGGTCGCCGCGGATGTTATGGTACAGGAGTATGGCCGTTATTTCGGCCTGAAGACCGGGGTTTTCCGCGGTGGATGTCTGACCGGCCCGGCTCATTCAGGAACTCGCCTCCACGGGTTTCTCTCTTACCTGATGCGCTGCTGCATTTCCGGGAACAAGTACTATATCTATGGTTATAAAGGAAAACAGGTTCGCGACAATATTCATTCATATGACCTGGTAAACGCTTTCAATCATTTCTTTGAAAACCCGCGCTGCGGTGAAGCGTATAACATGGGAGGAAGCCGCTATTCCAACATATCCATGATTGAAGCCATCGAACTTTGCGAGGAGATATCCGAAAAGAAGCTTAATTATGAATATGTTGAGCAAAACCGCTCGGGTGATCACATCTGGTGGATAAGCGGAGTGGATAAATTCAAAAATCATTATCCGGACTGGGGTTTTACATATGACGTGCGGCGTGTTATGGAAGAGATATACGATGTCCAGAAATGTGTTGATTTTTAAGGGCTGAGAATATATGCATCATGAATCGATTTTTATAACGGGTGGTGCCGGTTTTGTCGGAAGCAATCTTGCTGTTGCCTTTAAAAACAAATATCCGCGCATGCGCGTTATGGTCATGGACAACCTCAAGCGGCGGGGGTCTGAACTGAACTTAACCCGTCTGAAGGACCATGGCATCGAGTTCTATCATGGCGACATCCGATGTCCTGAGGATTTTCCTTCGGCAGAGTATGATGCCATGATCGAATGCTCGGCTGAACCTTCGGTCCTTGCGGGCTATGATGGCAATCCTCTATACGTTGTTAACACGAACCTTACGGGAACCATCAACTGCCTGGAAGAGGCAAGGAAAAGGAAAGCAGACGTAGTGTTCCTTTCAACCAGCAGGGTTTATCCATACGACAGTATTAATTCTCTGGGGGTTGACGAGACTGAAACCAGGTTTGTGTGGAAAGAGGGGCAGGAACTGGATGGCTGGTCGCCAAAGGGTATTTCCGAGGAATTCCCTCTTAGAGGCCCGCGCTCCATTTATGGCGCCTCGAAATTATGCTCCGAATACCTGCTTCAGGAATATATTGCCATGTATGGCTTGCGCGGGGTTATCAACCGATGCGGGGTTATAGCCGGGCCGTGGCAATTCGGGAGGGTTGATCAGGGTGTATTTACTCTTTGGATGCTTGCCCATTATTTCAAACGTAACGGACTGAAGTATATCGGATTCGGCGGGAAGGGGAAGCAGGTTCGTGATATGCTTCACGTGGAAGATGTTTTCGAACTGATAGATAAAGAGCTTGGAATAATGGACCGTGTCAACGGAAAGATCTTTAATGCTGGAGGCGGGCAGGACGTAAGCTTGTCACTTGTGGAGACTACAAAAATATGTCGAGAAATAACGGGTAATCAAATTGAAATAAACAGTGATGAAGTTACACGACCTGCTGACCTGGCGATTTATTTGTCCGACAACAGCATGGTAAAGACGGAATTTGGATGGTTGCCGAAGTTGTCAGCACAGGATATTCTCAGAGATATTTTTAGCTGGATAAGCAAGCATGAACGGCAGCTTGCAATTCTTATGTAATTCTTCGGCGGTGGCTGACGTTATGAATAAAAAAGAAGGCGGAGTGAGGCTTCAAGGGATTGTAAGGGAGTCTAAGTCCGGGACTCCCCTCGTTTCAGTAATCACGGTTGTATACAATGGTGCAAAGCACCTTGAGGATACTATCCGGAGTGTTCTACAACAAGATTATCGAAATATTGAATATATCATAATTGACGGTGG
>DATKLL010000073.1:0-10732 GCA_035542475.1 Syntrophales bacterium | reverse complement strand
CATAAGCTTAATCGAAAATTCCATGGAACCCATTTCCCGAAAACGATCCGGTATTCGTGACCACACAAACATAGACGCTCTTGGTTTCTCCACAGTCCAGCCCATGCTATTCAGACCATCGCACAGAACATCACGCCGCCTTTCATAGATTGCAGCCTGTTCCGAAATGAAGCTGTCACAATCCCTCAAGGCAACAATGGCTGATATCTGAATCGCCTGGAACAAACCGTAATCGTAATAACCTTTAATTTTCCCCAGGGCATCAATGATCTTCGGATGTCCCACGCAATATCCAACCCTCCAACCTGCCATGTTATAGGCCTTGGATAGGGTCCCGAATTCAACACCCACATCTTTGGCTCCTTCAACTTGCAAAAAGCTGGGAGCCTCATATCCATCAAAGGTTACTCCTCCATAAGCGAAATCGTGCACTATTATTAATTTGTACTTCTTCGCAATCCGCACTACTTCTTCAAAAAAGCCTATACCAACCGTCTTGGTCGTGGGATTATGAGGATAATTGAGAAAAAGGACTTTGGGCGCGGGGATAAATGTCCTGCACAAGTTATCTATACTTTTGAGGAAGATCTCGTCTTCGGCAATAGGTACACGGACGACAGACGCCCCGGCAATTACAGAGGAGTAAATATGAACGGGAAATGCAGGAGTGGGGACAAGAGCTACATCACCCGGGCCAAGCAGGGCTAGGGACAGGTGTGAGACCCCTTCCTTGGAACCAATGGTGGCTATAATTTCATCTTCAGGATTCAGATAAACCTTGTAGTGTCTGTCATAATACCGTGCAACTTCCCTCCGCAGGTTGTATATGCCTGAGGCTACGGAGTAGCAATGATTCCGCGAATCGCGCACTACTTCGCACAATTTATCAATTACCGGATCAGGGGTCGGATCGCTGGGGTTACCCATAGCCAGGTCAATCATGTCAACCCCCGCCTTGCGCTTTTCCAGCTTTATCTTATTGATCCGTCCGAATAGATAAGGCGGTAAAAGATCCATCCTGTCAGCAAATTTTATAAAACCATTTGATTCTTCCATAACTCACGTCTCCCAAAAATCATTCATACCAGTTCATCCTTCAAACAAACCTTTGGTAACAAACATCAAAAGTTAAGGCCCTGATCCGCCACTGTCCAGGGCCTTATAATGCAAAAAAAAGCCATGGACTAACCTTAATGCCCATGGCCGATGAAGCTTAATATGTCATAGTTACAGAAAAGCGTCACACGCCATGGGCTATTTTGCCCTGGCGGCAGCGGCTGCTGCATTGACGTTCATTTCTGTAACTTTCACAAAACTCCCCTTTAAATTGATTATTTTGGTAAAATTTAACAATATTAATCAGCTCTTGTCAAATGTTTTTTATATGGGCACAAGTTGCGATAAAAAAGTTGACCATGCGAAGTATGAATGATACACACCGAACCGCGGATGTTGGGTTAATCATTATTTAAGTCATTCGGTACAGACATGATCCAGAAATTGTTTCTTTTTGACTTCGATGGCGTCCTGGTTGACAGCCTGGAAGTATACGAAAAGAGGGTCAAGCTCTGCCTGGAAAAAATAGGGAAGCCGATTGTTCAAAGCCGGGATGATTTCCTGGAGTTGTTTGAAGATAATTTTTATTGGGCAATTGTAAAAAAGGGCATCGATTTGGCGGAATTTATGAACGCCTCGCGGTCAATTCCGACAAAGGACGATTACGAGCAGATGACCCCCTTCTCACCAATATTTCCCGTTCTTGCAGAGCTTAAGGAATGTAATATCCTGACGGTTGTTTCCTCCAATATATCGCGAGTTATTCATGTCATTCTTTCGAGGTATGGATTCAATGGCTGCTTCCGCGAGGTAATGGGGGCTGATTTTGGTTATAGCAAGGAGGAGAAAATTCTTCATGCCCTGAAATTTTTTCAAATGGAAAAAGAAAAAACCTTCTATGTCGGAGACACTGTGGGAGATATTAAGGAAGCCCGCCAGGCAGGAGTGAAAACAGTTGCCGTCACATGGGGCTGGCACTCAAAAGAAAAACTGGAGGCGGTAAAACCTGATTATATTATTGAAGTCCCGGATGATTTATTGGCAATCTGATCAGAGATCATAGAGGGTTTCGTCTTTTTTCGGTTTTGGTTTTTTTCTTCCCTTTTGGGCTTTTGCCCCGAAGATGAATGGCTCTTCCCCTTCCAGTAAATCTCCCATCTCTTCCTCAATTTTTTCGGGATCCTCACCCCGCTCCATGCGGCTCAGGGCCTCTTCCATTCCCGGCCCCAGATTCATGCCCGTTGCGTCAGAGAGCTTTCTCATCAGCATAGCTGCCTGACGCGGATCATCTTCTCTAATCTTGTCCGCCTCACCGGCAAGCATGGCCATAGCTTTTCCCATTTTTGCTTCATCAATTTGCGGCATATCATCTCCGGCTGCTTCTTCTTTGCCCCCGGAAACCCTGGCAAAAATCGACATCTGACGCTTCAATTTAACCCTTTTACATTGCGGACAGTTAGGAATTTTTTCAGTGTTGATGGTTTTGGAAAAAAAACTATATATGGTGTTGCATTTATGACAGTAAAATTCGTAGATGGGCATTATGTACCTCACTATCTATCATCTTTATTCCTTCCCCCAATCTCTCCCATCAAGAGAGGGACGGAATAGTGTACGGGAGGGGGAAGTTTGTGACTTAGTTTAATCGACCATTAAAAAAAATCAAGATGCTTTTTTACCTTCTTCCTGCAGAAGCCGGGCAATTCTCTCTGCCAGCGGGGGATGGGAATAGTAAAACCAGGCATAAAAAGGATGCGGGTGAAGATTGGCAAGGTTATCTTTGGCAAGACGCTTCAGTGCACTGACCATGGGTTTTGCTGTACCGATTAGATTAAGGCAGTAGTCATCGGCTTCCCGCTCAAATATCCTCATGACTGTCGCGCCTAACGGCGTGAGGAAAAACGTAACCGGGCCCAAAAGGGCGGCGACCAGGAGGAGTCCTGCATATGGAAGTCTCTCGCTAAAGCCAAAGGTCTGATAGAGAAGTGGCCAATCTATAAGACGATAAACAAGGTAGAAGGCTGCAAGGGATACGGCTTCTGTAAAAATCAATTGCTTCATGATATGTTTTTTCTTCCAGTGCCCCGCCTCATGGGCCAGGACAGACAGAATTTCATCGGCGGAATGGGAATTGAGAAGGGTGTCAAAGAGGACGATGCGTTTGGTTTTCCCCAGGCCTGTAAAATAGGCATTAGTATGTTTGCTCCGCTTCCCCGCATCTACCTGAAACACCCCTTTGGCTTTCAACCCTACTTTCGCCATCAACGAGATGATGTTTTCCTTCAGGGCCTCATCCCGCACCGGTTCGAATTTATTAAAAAGAGGAGCGATTAAAACCGGGTACAGCCAGATCATAAGCAGCTGAAACAGAGAAAAAAAGATCCACACCCAGAACCACCATGAATGTTCGGCATACTGCATCAGGGCCAGCATCGCGCCGAGAAGAAACCCCATAAGTACTGCCGATATGATAAGGCTCTTGAGGAAATCGGTGATCCACAATCTAACAGTCATCGTGCTGAAACCGTATCTTTTCTCGATGACAAAGGTGCTGTAAAGGCTGAATGGAATATCAAGGAGAGAGCTCAACAGGGCGAGGACGCCAAAAAAGATTAGCCCGGACAGGATAAAGCTAAGCTTGTAAGTAAGAATTATGCCGACCAGCAGGGGAAGAAATCCGCTCAATAAGATCACAAGAGTAACGATGTCATCAAAAAAATGCTCAATAGATCCGAATCGGGAAGTTTCTGCCGTATAGTCGCTCATTTTTGCGAGAGTAGCTTCATCGATCTCTCCCTTGAATACTTCAGGGACATTGTGACCATGCAGGCGCAGATGACGGACATTGATATATGTCAGTAACCAGCGGAATACGACATTAAATGCAAACACAACAAGAAATATTATCAACAGGACATTCCATTGCACCATATGTGGAAACCTTCGATTTATTTTTTTTATTGCGCAGCCAGTATCTTATCAATTTCCTGCAGGACTTCCTCAACGGTGTTGACTGTGATGAAGTCATGTTTGCCGGGAATTGAAAATTGAGGGGCATGCAGACAGATAACGGGGGTGCCGCTGCGAATGGACAAAGCTATTTCAGAGAGTGTACCTGCACCGCCGCTCAGGGCCACAAGGACATGCGGCGTCTTGGCATTGATGACATTGCGTGCATCGAACATCCCTGTAAAAACTGCGATATCGACAAACTCATTGGGATATTTATCGAGGGGATGCTGTCTGTCGTTGGGGAGGATGCCAATAACGAGGCCGCCTGCCTTATAGGCTCCTTCACACACAGCCCTCATGACACCCGGACCGCCCCCTGTAAGCAAAACATAATCACGCCTGGCGATGGCCTCTCCCAGACGCCGTGCGTCTTCCATGACCTCAGGCGATTCGCTATTGTGGCTTCCCATCACCCCGATAATATAAGGTTTTCTTGTGACTGATATTTTTGACATCGGATGTCCTTTAGCAAATAGAGTTGAGGATCACAAGAAAAATATGAACCTCTGCATTGACATGATTGATAAAACATGTTGAGATCACGCCTTAATTAAGGAGGATCTGTTATAGATGGTGGAGAAAATAACAGAAAATTTTTATATGATTACATTGCCCATGCCCTTTCGCCTCGGGCATGTGCATGTGTTCGCACTCATTCATAATGGCAAAGTGGCACTGTTCGACACAGGGGTAAATACACCTGAAGCGTTCACGAAGCTCGAAGGATCCCTGAAAGCCATCAATAAGAATATTCGCGATATTGACAGAATATATATTACCCATTTCCATACGGATCACTGCGGTATAGCCGGACAGATCAAGGGGATCACGGGGGCTTCCATTTTTATGTCTGAGCTGGACGCCCAGCATATACACACTGATCAGGATAAAGGAATTGATATTAATCGATTGAAAATGTTCTACCGTCAACAGGGACTCGCAGAAAAGTTTATCAATTCCCTGATAGAACTCCTTGATTTTTTCAAAAAAGCTACGATTCCCTTTCGAGTAGATATGCGCCTGGCGGATCACGAGTTTCAGAATGTCGGCGATAAGGAATTTGAAGTTCTATCCGTACCAGGTCACACAAGGGGTCAGATATGCTTTTACTTCCGCAAGGAGAAAATCCTCCTTTCCGGTGATCACATTCTGCCGCACATAACCCCTAATCTCAGTCCCGATCCTTATAATCCCGGTTTTCGGCCATTAAAAAGCTTTCTTGATTCTTTGCAAAAAGTTAAAGAGCTTCCTGTGATAAAGGTATACCCGGCCCATGGTGAGCCCTTCACAAACCTCCGGGCGCGCGTAGAAGAAATCAGTGAGCATCATGCCGAGAGAAAGGCACTAGTACTTGCTTCCGTGAAAGGGAGACCAAAGACTACATATCAGGTCTCTCTGGATATCTTCGGAGGAAATTTGCCTGAATTCGATCAGTTTTTGGCAGTCAACGAAGCATATGCACACCTGATTGAATTGAATAAGGAGGGACTTATTAAACAGGAACAAAATGAAGAACATTTTGTTTATACGGCCAATTAACTTTTGAAGAAATCCCCAGGCAAGGTAGGGGAGACAACTTCCATCTCTGCGGAAGGATATGGCTTCAGTATCGATAACAGCTCTCTCTGATTGAAAGCAGCGGGATCAATCCAGAGGGCTTCTTTTTCTTTCGGCAAAATTACGGGCATCCTGTTATGGATGGGCTGGATCAGGTCATTTGGCTCCGTGGTGACAATCGTGCAGGTATTAACGGCTTGTCCATCCGGTGATACCCAGGTTTCGTACAGTCCCGCAAACCCGAAAGGCTTCCCCGTTTTTAACCGGAAATAGAAAGAATATTTTTTCTTCCCCTCTTTCAATGATTCGTAAAATCCGTCGGCTATAATAAGGCAGCGGCGTCTCTTGAAGGCATCCTTAAAACTCGGTTTTTCTGCCAGTGTCTCCGCACGTGCATTGATCAGCCTGCTCCCCATGGATGGATCCTTGGCCCAGGAAGGGATCAGTCCCCAGCGGAATTGCACAAGACGATTTGTTCTATCACGGATTACTGCAGCTACGCTATTACTTGGCAGGACATCACTGCTCGGCATATAATCGTAGGTGATTTCCTGAATATTAAAGTTCTCGGAAATAACCGACAAGTTAGTCAGTAAAACAAATCGGCCGCACATGACTTCCCTTCTTTAAGATGATTTATCCTCCTTATATTTCAAGTAACGGAAAAGGGCAACGCTTATCAGGATCAGCACACCGACCAGTATAATGGAAGAGGCAAAGTGACCCGCATCTCCCATTACTCCCATGCCTGCCGGAATGAGACCGGCTCCTGCCAGGTAAGCGAAAAAGATTGTCATTGATACGGCAACGTTCCGGACATTTGGAGGACTGATGCTGGATAGAAAGGTAAATGCGGCAGGGTAAAAACAAGCAGACATCATCGGCTGAAGAAATACCATAAGCAGTACCCAGTTGCCGGTCACGATTCCCAAGAGAATTGTCATGATCCCGTTAAATATAAGGACGATCTTCATTGTTAGCCTTGGCCCAATACGGTCTGAAATCCAGCCGGCAAAAAAACCGATGATTATTGCGGGAATTCTCGATAGCCCAAGGATTGTGTTGGCATAACTGCTCTCGAATCCCCTTTCCGCCACCAGGAAAAGTGGTAGCATACTGAATACGCCCATGCTGGTTGCTATGGCGACGCTAAAGAGAATAGTCATGATCCAGAATGTTGAATGCCTCATGAGAGGCCTGACATTTACAAAATTGGGCGGCTCGCCTTTAAAATCGCCGCCCAGATTCAATCGGTAAAACAGCAGACCCAAAATAATTGCCATAGAGCCTATTGAAGCCAGGACTCCCTGCCAGGTACACCATTGGAGGAGCAGCTCGGATACGAGAGGCGCAGCGATATAAGCAAGTGAGGGGGCCGTTTCATGGACTGCGATTGCCTTCCCCCAGTTACCGGCCGATATTGTAGATGTGATGGTAGTAATCCCAGAAGGCAGATACGCCCCGGCAGCCAAGCCAAGGAAGACCAATCCCAAATAGATGGTCCAATGAGTCTTTCCGGCCGCCACGAAAAGCAAAGTAATGCCCGTGGCAATGGAAGAAAGGGCAATCATTCTCCGATGGGTAAACCATCTGGAAAGATATCCTGAACCCACGAGCGATATACAGTAACCGAGGGAAATAAGTAAAAAGAAGCTGCCTGCCCCTGTATGATCAAGCCCCAGATCATATTCGATAGTTGGCATCAGCGGAGCCGGCAACAGCCGGGAAAGGAAGTTGAAAAAGAATATCCCCGCTACCAGTATAAGGAGTGCTACCTTTGATTTCCGTGGGAAAAATGTTTCGCTCATGAATCTCAGGTTTTCACTCCCGTCGTCTTTTTATTTCCATAGACCTGCACGATGACTCGCCTCTTTCTCGGGCGAGTGTCAAAATCGATAAAGACAACCTGCTGCCACGTTCCTAGTGCAAGATGCCCGTCAATAACAGGTATAGCCAGCGACGGACCCAGCAGGGCCGCTCTCACATGGGCGTGCCCGTTTCCGTCACCCCATCGCTCATTGTGCCTGTAGTATTTATCTTCCGGAGCAAGTCGCTCTATAGCCTCCTTCAGATCATCAACCGCGCCGTGTTCATATTCAATAGTCGTTATCGCCGCGGTTGAACCGGGCACAAAGAGATGGACGTGTCCTTCCTCTATGCCTGATATAACAACTTTTTCCGATATCTGACTGGTCATATCGATGACGTCTGTATCACCCGATGTGGAAAAAGAAATATAAGAAGTTGTTATGTTCAAAGCCATAAGTCTCATCCTTTCTTTTTAAAAATAGATCTACTCACCCCCTTTTCTTAAGGGAGGCAGGGGGGTTGTCCCCCGCTGGCGGGGGTTGGGGGTGGTCCTATATCATAAGGAATCTCTCTAATTCTCCCTTTATAAAAGGGATGTTTCATAATTATCATTAAAATAATCCCCGGTACCTTCTTCTGAAGGATATCGGGGGTTAAAGGTTTAAAGATATTTACATGCTTTATATGTACGGGAAAATGCTCTTCATCACCATTTGAAAGTTCTGTTTCACCCGATCAGCGCCATCAACTATCTCCATATGGCCGGGTAAAAGAGTCTCTACATCAAGCTTGGAAAGAGCCGTAATGCTTTTTTTCAGAAGGGCGCCGCTCCCTCCCGGAAAATCTGTTCTTCCCACATTCTGACTGAATATCACATCTCCCGGAAAGAGGACTTTTTTAGCAGGCCAGTATAATCCTAGAGAGCCGGGCGAATGGCCGGGTACAAGTAATATCTGGAAGGTTTCATCACCAAGGACAATATTTCCCGTTTTCAGGATCAAATTGATCTTGACATCGGGAGGGGTCAATCCGAACAGGTTATACAGCCTAGCGCCATCGCCATTCATGAAAGCGATCTCGTCTTCGTGGAGGGCTATTTTCACATCGGACTCGTTGAAGAGTTTAGATCCCTCGTAGTGATCAGGGTGGGAATGGGTGTTAATTACATACTGGATGTCATCTTTCATAATCCCGTCCATTTCCATGCTTTCCAGAAGATTGGGTACATATGAAGATAAACCAGGATCCACGAGGGCCTTTACACTGCCGCCGATATAGAAACTATTGCAGTTATTGGCATAATAATCAGTCCATTCGTACACATATATCTCATCCGTGAATCTCATTTGCGCTCCTTTGCTTACATATTTTTTCTATGAAGGTTTAACCAACTTGCCAATACTACTGTGTCATCAATTTTCATGCAAGAACAATGTGAAATTTTTTGAATGCAAATGCATTAAAAATATTTTTTGAAAAAAAGGTTGACAAAAGAAAAAATAGTTGTATAATACAACTATGAAGAAGGCCAAACAGAATAATCGGGAAATACTTACACTGATATCGGATCTCTGCCAGGTCATCCGCTGCTGCCGGCAAGACGACGTATTTTGCGAGGATGTGACCTTCTCCCAGTTTCTCATACTCAATCAAGTGGCAAAAAAGGGTACCCTAAAAATGCTGGAGCTTCATCAAATCCTGGCCGTTGATAAGAGTACAACGACCAGGCTGGTGAATCCATTGGTCAGGCAGGGGCTGATCAAGCGTGAGAGATCGGATCATGACTCCAGGGCGGCAAATTTAATATTGACAGCGGCGGGGAGGGAAGTTCACAAGAAAGTATGGTTGTGCCTCGAGAATTTTGTGGATGCCATTGGGGAAGGGATTCCCAATGCGAAAAGGAAAGACGTTTATGAAGCCGTGAAGCTTTTTATTAACGCCGTGAAAAATGCTTCAGCGGCCTGCTCGTGTAATGAGAAAGGAGCAGAACATTGAGTCAAAATTGTTGTGACATAAAATTAAACAAAGATAGCAAAGATGGCGTTGAAACAGCACCGGTTGTTTTTCCCATGATATCGTCATTAATGGAGACAACTGAGGCACAGACGAACCTTCCTTCCCTAGAACAACCCTTTGTCGTTGGTTCTATCGATACACCGGTCGGTCAGGTAGCACAGGTTTCTTCTACTTTGACATGGCGGGATCGCTGGGGAACCGTTAAAGCACGCTGGGGAGTCGGCCGTATGAATTATACTGTTGAGCCCGGTCTCTATGCTCTTGGTAACCCGGACAGCCAGTCGCGTGTACTGGTCACCGCAAATTACAAGATGAGCTTTGACCGTCTCCGGGAAACCCTTGCGGGCCGGGATGTCTGGCTGCTTGTACTGGATACAAAAGGGATCAACGTCTGGTGCGCCGCGGGAAAAGGGACCTTCGGCACTGAGGAACTGGTGCGTCGGATCGCATTAAGCGGCTTGAATAAGATCGTAAGCCACAGGGAACTCATGCTGCCCCAGCTATCCGGCCCGGGTGTCGCCGCCCATCTCGTGAAGAAATTTTCCGGCTTCAGAATTCACTACGGCCCTATCCGGGCTTCGGATTTAGCGGCTTACTTGGAAGCCGGTCTCAAAGCGACACCGGAGATGCGTTTGAAGACTTTTCCCCTGCGGGAGCGGATTGCCTTGATCCCAATAGAGATTGTGGCAGCTTTCAAGGTGAGCCTGCTCATTCTTCTCACTTTCTTCCTTCTGGGTGGTCTCGGAGGCCCGGACGAATACTGGACCAATGCGTTGAATTATGGCCTTTTTGCCATTGCTGCATTACTTTCGGCAATCCTGGCCGGCGCCGTCCTGACGCCGATCCTGCTTCCCGTTCTTCCCGGAAGAGCGTTCTCACTCAAAGGTTGTATTGTCGGTGCTGCTGTTTCACTGACCCTCTTAGTAGCGAGAAATCCCGATCTCACCTTATGGCCGGGCAGGTTAGAAATGGCGGCATGGCTTTTACTGGTGCCGGCCTTAGCGGCGTACCTCGCCATGAATTTCACCGGCGCCTCAACATACACCTCTCTTTCCGGTGTGAAGAGGGAAATGCGGACTGCGCTGCCCCTGCAAATAGGGGCCGGCATTGCTGGATTAGGACTCTGGCTGGTGTCGCGATTTATTGCATAGGAGCTTGAAATGGAAAACATGATATATTTGAAAGATGCAGTAACTCTGAATCTCAATGAGGAAAAATGTATCGGCTGCGGTATGTGCATCGAGGTCTGTCCCCATGCTGTCATCGGCATGAACGGAGCGGG
>DATKLL010000072.1:0-29684 GCA_035542475.1 Syntrophales bacterium | reverse complement strand
GACATGTGTCCAATTACACTTGAAGTGGCTTTAATAAAAACTATCGGAATATCCGGATACGACACCTTTGTTTCATCAGCATGTTTCCTGTAGTTAAGTCCCAATGCCAGGATATTGCATGGAGAGACAGGTGGTAAAACACTATGAATTTCAGCTAATTCCGATGTAACTTCAAAATCCTCGAACATATCTCCCCGAATAACCAGAGCCCTATCCGGGAGTTCTGGCTTATACAGTCCGCATAACTCTTTATTTTCCCTAGTAATGAAGCGAATAAGTTTCATAATCCATCTCCTGAAGTATATCTTAAAAAAATAACATTCCCAAACAATTTGGTAAATAATTTATTTTAATACCCTTTTATTGAAGCGACATTTCCCTCAATTGTAGAACAAGACAATATTTGCGCTTCCATCTACATTATGTTAGCATTCATTGCAATTATATTAGAGAATTTTCATTAATTAATAAAGCAAATGTATGACTGATCTTATTGAAAGCATTGGCAAAACAAGTATAAATGCCACAAAATCATTTCTTGACACCCTCTCTTTTGCCACTGAAATAATTTTAAGAATGTTTAATAAAAATTCGTATAGCAGCGCCACGAGGATGGTTCTCATCAGCCAAATATATTTTACATCCGTACAGGTCTTACCTTTATTTATTGGCATATCTATCATATTTGGTTCTCTTCTCATAGGTATCGTATTTCACATTATAAAGACCCTTGGTCTTGACGAATATCTGGGCCGAATTCTAATGGGTTTGGTGGTCACAGAGCTTTCACCATTCGTCACAGTACTTTTAATTGCCCTTAGGTCAAGCTCAGCTATAAATGCTGAAATTGCCGTAATGAAAGTTAATAAGGAATTGGACACATTAAATAAATTTAATATAGATGTGCTCGACTACCTTTTCTTACCTAGGATTATAAGTGGCGTTATTTCTGTCGCTTTACTGAGTTTCCTTTTTTCCATCCTGGCCTTGACAAGTGGTCTTTTATTTTCAAAACTGTTGTTTGGCATGAGTTTGGATACTTATTCAAATGTTCTATTAAATTCGGCTAATTTTTATGATATAGTAATATCTCTCATAAAATGTTGCACATTTGGCTTTTTTATTACGCTAATCCCGATACGATTCGGGTTACATGCTTCAAAGGATTTGACCAGTATTCCGATTGCAGTTCTGAATGGTATGATTGATGTCTTTATAGCTATCGTTCTCATTGAGGTGCTGTCATTAATTCTAATCTTCATTTAAAGCTGTTTGAAGACGATGTCATGCTTGAAAAGGCGCTCTCCGACTTTACTGAGAAAAACAAGCGTAACCTTGGGCTGGTTTCTCTGGATGCACCATTAATCTCAAACCTAGATGTGTGGATTAATATTTCCCTGATCAAGCAATATCATGAAAACTTACCTGAAGATAAAGCTGAACTTTTGGTTCTTCAATATTTGAGCAGATTCAATATTGAGCACATAGCCAAAAAACGAAACCCCGCATTACTTAATAAAGAGCGCTTTTACGCGATGCTTTTGAGAGCAGCCATGGTCATAGATTCCATTATTGTTATTGACAGACCTTTTAAGATTATACCGGATGTTCCGGATGATCAATTTATTTATGATTCATTAAAAATAATAGGCGATTCATTTAAGGAATGTTACATCTTTGATTATGCATGGTTTAAAGACAGGTATAGGATGATCCATGTCTAAAAAATTTGAATTCAAAGTAGGTCTATTTGTTGTAGTTACATCCATATTGATCATTGCATGTGTAATATATCTGGCTTACAGTAAAGGGTTTTTTACCAGAGAATACATATATACTCTTTCATCAAAAACCGGTGAGGACCTGACTGAAGGAATGCCTGTCCTGTTTTCCGGTTATAAAATTGGTAGGGTAGAAACATTAGAACTCAATGATCAAGGAATACTTCTGATAAAAATAAGAATACCAGAACAGCACGCAAAGTGGATCCGGTCTGACAGTACGTTCAGTTTTTATAAACCCCTCATAGGATCTTCAAGACTTATAGTTACTACGGAGCACTTGAACAGCCCGGAATTGTCGCCCAAGACAATCCCTGAGATTGTAGTAGTAAATGATATTAATGAGACGATAAAAAAAGTCCAGCCCATTTTAGAAAAGGTTGATAAGGTAGTTACAAATATCGAAAAAATTACTTCAACACTAGCGAAAAGAGATACACTCATTGAAATGGCCGTCGGAACTCCGGAGAGTGCTAAATCTGTTAATGAGTCTCTTAAAAAGATCAGAGATATTCTTGCCAAGACAGATGAGCAGGTTTATGGAAACGACGGTGTGCTGTCAATAGTAAGAAATATTCTAAAAGATATACTTACGAAATTGGGAAAAATCGATACGGCCCTCGATAATGTAATAAAGATCAGCGCCGATACTGCTGATTCAACAAAAGATTTAAAGGTTTTGAGAGCTGAGATCGATGCAACGGTTAACTCTATTGGAAAATTGGTTAACGAAATTGATAATAAAATCCCTTTTAAGAAAGAACCGGAATCAATAAAACTCCCATGAAGAAAATAGCATGTCTGATGATTTTCAGTATTTTACTGATCGGCTGTAGCTCATCAAAACCAGTCCCTGAATGGACGAATGCCTCTTTTAATCAGCTGGATAACTATAAGAAAAGCTACTTGAGCGGCAGGGATAGTATTGCCGAGGTATATTTTAATAGAGCAGTTGATGAAGTTAAGAGTAGCGGGAATCTGGAAATTCTCGCCAGAGTCTATCTTACAAAATGCGCCGTCCAAATTGCCGTTCTCGAGCCTTTTGATGATAGAGAGTACCTTAGGATAGATGCTGCTTCACATGTTTTACAAAACACGAATTTTTACTACTTTTTGAAAGGCTCCTTCGATAAGGTGGATGAAAAGCTGCTGCCTCAGCAATATATCGGTTTCTTGAGGGCGTTCCGAAAAGGCAAGGCTGAGGACATCGCCAATGAAATATCGAGTATAGATGACCCTCTGTCGAGGTTAATAACCATTGGTCTTCTCGTTCAAAAAAATGGAGATGATGAAAGAGTTTTGCAGATTGCTATTGATGCCGCATCATACAATGGGTGGAAGAAGGCGCTCTTAGTTTATTTGGGAAGACTCCAATTTTTTTACGAAAAAACAAAAAAACTGGAAAAAGCAGCCAACATAAAGCAACAAATCGATATCTTGAAAAAATAGTGAATGTGAAGAAGGATGCAATATAACTAGGTACAACGAGGCTATAGTCGCACATCAGGAGAAAGTGAACATTAGGATAATACTTTTGATCTACAGAACATTCAATAAAAATACCAATCTGCAGGAGGAGAATAATGGCTGAAGATACAAAGAAAAAAGGCCGCAAGAAAGAAGAAAAATCCTTAGAAAAAATGACCGTCAAGGAATTAAAAGCAGTAGCAATGGAAATCCCAAGAGGTGTAGCCGTCCAAGACATGAAAAAAGGAGATCTTATAGCTTTCATTAAGGAAGCAAGGGGTATCAAGGAACAAAAGCCTGATAAAGTAGAGAAGAAAGTTATAGAGAAGATAAAACTCAGCAAGAGTGAGATAAAAGGAAAAATTAAACAACTTAAGGAAGAAAAAAAAGCGGCACATGAAACATTCAACAGAAAAAGATTAGATTTTCTACGACGCCGTATAAGTCGTTTGAAAAAGCAAACTCGTAGAATGACAAGTGTAAACTAGTTGTTTTTGGGTTGATAACGATCATGCTCTTGAATAAAAGTGCTGCATTAAAAAAAGATCTGCTTACTACGTCTCGCAGGATTGCTGGCTCAGGCGGATTTACATTAATCGAATTAGTAACTGTTATTATTTTATTTTTTATTATTGTGTTCATTGCTGTAGGGGCCTTCCAGATATATGCAAAGAAAGCCTATAAGATTATCATATCCCATGATTTAAGGGAGTTTGTTAGGGCTCAGGAAGATTACTTCATTGATTACAACAGGTATTTTGGCGCTACCGGTGATTTTATTGAGAGCGGCCATCCCCCAAATGGCACATTAAGTAGGCCAGAGTTCAGATTCGAACCATCAGAGGGTGTCCGAATCGAAATCATTTCTGGTGATGGCGCACGTCCATACAACCATGATTCCCCGTTCAAAGCTGAAGCCAGTCACAAAAAATTAAAATCACAGTATATTTATGATTTTTCAACGCATCAAACGATTGAGAGGGACGAATAGAAATGGCACAAAATCATGAGAGGAAATTGAAAAACTATATTATTGATTGGGACCTTCAGTTCAGAATCATCAGTCACAGTCTGATATATATGTTTTTGGTTGCACTCATTATTGTGGGTATAATCCTGTTTCCTCTTATATACGATATGGCCTTCTCAAAAAATTTGGATGTCCAATATCATTCTGCCCAGACTTTTCTCATTCTGGCAAAGCAATTAGTGCCGGCTATTATCGTGATAATGGTGCTATTCTCTCTTCATCAGATATTAATCACCCATAGAATCTGCGGTCCTCTTGTTAATTTTTCTCATACTTTTAAAAGGCTTGCCGAGGGAGATTTAACGCGAAAGGTCTATCTTCGCCAGGGAGACTATCTAAAAAAAGAATGTGCCAAAATAAATGAGATGATTGACGGACTATCCGGTATTTTGAAGCGTCTCATTGAAGACCACGGGAGATTGATTACTAAACTGGAAGATATTATCAAGGATGTACAGGACATCGGCACGCGAGAAAAAATCCAATCCTCCCTGGAAATTCTAAAAAATGAGGTGTCTTATATTTCGAATAATATGGCGATTTTCAAGTTAGAAGAGAATTCTCAATCTTCAGGCACATCTTTTCATCAGAAAAAATAATCTGTCCTGATTTCTAATTTTTCAATGGAAGCGATAAGTTCCTCGTTATCCGAGTGTAACGGGTCCAGCTTTTGCTGTTCCAGGCGGGATCTACATTCAGGATTTTCATATCATCAAGGGGATTGAGACCGCACTTTCTCGCAAAGTAGCGGTGGAAGGCGACACAGCCTGTCAATTCAGGATGAAAAACGGTAACCAGCACGGAGGGGGTTTCTGCAGCAGCAATGTAGTCATCCATCCGAAGTAAAACGTTTACTTCCTCACCGGCCCATAAAATCTTCGGTGCCCGGATAAAGGTGAGTGGTATCGATTGTGATGAAACCCGGGGAACATAAGCCTCACAAACAAAACTCTCAAGCTGGCTACCAAAGCTGTTGCGCTCGATCTCAATATTAATCAGACCGAAATAGCCTGGTTCGCCGACAATGGATTTTGCAAGGAGAATTGCCCCGGCACATGTTCCCCATATCTTCATCCCGCGCCTAAATTGATGCAGAATGACCTCTTCAATACCGAAGATGCGCATCAGTCGGGACATGCATGTACTCTCACCTCCGGGAATAATCAATCCGGCAAGATTTCTAAAGTCGTCAGGTTCTTTGACCGGTAAGCAGGCAATTCCTAAGCGCTCCAGATGATCGAGGTGTTCAACAACACCTCCTTGAAGATTAAGGACGCCAATCATTTATTTACCATCCCCGTCCGGCCAGTAGTTGCCCTTCCGGGATCTCGGATATTTCAAGTCCTGGCATCGCCTCTCCAAGACCCATTGACGCTTCCAGCACTTTGGCCGGGTCATCGTAATATGCCGTTGCCTTAACTATCGCCCGGGCACGCACCGCCGGATTCTCTGATTTGAAGATTCCGGAACCCACGAAGATTCCATCACAACCTAACTGCATCATCAATGCGGCATCTGCGGGGGTTGCAATGCCGCCTGCGGCAAAATTAACTACCGGCAGACGCTCCAGTTCCCGTACCTGTAGAGCAAGTTCATAGGGTATGCCGTTTGCCTTTGCATAACCGGTAACCTCTTCGACCGGCATACCGACTAACTGTCTAATTTCACGGTTCATAGTGCGGATATGGCGGACTGCCTCAACAACATTACCTGTTCCGGCTTCGCCTTTGGTACGGATCATAGCAGCGCCTTCGGCAATGCGACGCAACGCTTCACCAAGATTTCGCGCACCACAGACGAAGGGGATGGAAAATTTTGTCTTGTCAATGTGGCATTCTTCGTCAGCGGGGGTTAACACCTCACTTTCGTCAATATAGTCGATTTTCAGTGCTTCTAAGATCTGAGCTTCAACAAAATGACCAATCCTGGCCTTGGCCATAACAGGTATAGATACGCCCTTTTTTATTTCAAGGATCATTGCAGGGTCAGACATTCTGGCAACACCACCCTGTTTGCGGATATCAGCCGGAACCCGCTCCAGGGCCATTACGGCGACGGCGCCTGCATCTTCAGCAATCTTAGCCTGTTCAACATTGGTCACGTCCATAATGACGCCGCCTTTTAACATTTGAGCCAACTGCACATTTAGCTCGTATCTCTTTTTATCCACGTTATTTTGCCTCCCAAACTGATAAAAATTTATTTTAATATTATAATATTGCTAACAAGAATAATCAAGAGGTGGTGAATCGAATACATACATCACCATGTCATTCTCGCTTTTACGCCATGTCCTTGTAAATATGATTTTATCTCTGAGATTGTGAAGTATCTATAATGAACCATTGATGCAATCAGAGCCGCATCTGCTTTTCCGTCTGTCAAAACATCAACAAGATGTTCAGGCTTTCCCGCACCTCCCGAAGCAATGACGGGAATGTTAACATTTGTCGATATGAGATGCGTCAGTTCAAGTTCATAACCCTGCTGAGTCCCGTCGGCATCGATCGAATTCAGGCAAATTTCCCCCGCCCCAAGTTTTTCCGCCTCTTTCGCCCACCACAGGGCATCAACCCCAGTGTACACCCTCCCGCCATGAATAACAATTTCATACCCAGATGGGCATTTCGTGCCTGGTTCAACCCTCTTTACATCCATGCCCAGGACGACGCACTGACTGCCGAAGGCCTTGGCACCCTCAGCAATCAAAGGTGGATTTTTTACTGCCTCGGAGTTGACACTGATCTTTTCCGCTCCGGCAAGAATAACGCGCCTCATGTCTTCCACGGAGCGGATGCCGCCGCCGACGGAGAAAGGAATGAAAATAGTTTCCGCTACTCTCCTTACTACATCAATCATGATATCACGACCATTGGATGAGGCCGTAATATCATAGAAGACAATTTCATCGGCGCCTTGCTCATAATACTCCCTTGCCGCCTCCACCGGATCACCGATATCGATGTTGCCCTTGAACTTGATACCCTTGGTAAGCTTCCCATCACGCACATCCAGGCAGGGAATGATCCTTTTACTCAGCATCTTGCCCTCCCCAACGACAGAAATTCGCAAGAATCTGAAGTCCCGGCTGCCCGCTTTTCTCCGGATGAAATTGAACGGCTACCAAATTTGCGCGGGCTACAGCAGCGCAGAAAAGCATTCCATAATCGGTCCATCCTATTACCAACCGTTCATCAGTAGGAGCCGGATAATAGGAATGCACAAAATAAAATTGAGCATCATCGGAAATCCCCCGAAATACAGGGTGATCCTTTTGAAAAGCCACATTATTCCATCCCATGTGGGGAATTTTAAGGGGCATACAGTCTTCCTGCAAATCCTTCGGGAATCGTTTAACTACACCCGGTATGATTCCCAGGCATTTCGTTTCGTTCTCTTCGCTGTATTCAAAGATCACCTGCGTTCCGAGACAAATGCCCAGTATAGGTTTCCCTTGCTTTACCCATTCCATTATCCATTTATCCATATTTGTCTGACGGAGATTGGCAATTGCCTCGCCCGCCGCCCCGACGCCAGGGAAGATAATATGGCTGGCCTGCGAAAGTATCTCCGGATCATCACTGATCTTACATGACTTACCTAAATAACTGAGCGCCCTGGCCACACTGGTCAGATTCCCTGCCCGATAATCAACAATACCAATCATGTCTATTATTAGAACCTCTTCTTGACCTTATAGGTAAAATATTAGATTTCTCATTTCATTCGAAATTAGAACAATTACTCAATGCTTATATTTTATGAATCCCTTGATAAGTATTCCTTTTTTCCAGCTCCCTGTCAATTGCATTCAGTACATCCATCTTATTGACCGCCCACTGAGGGGAAAGAAAAATATCTCGATAACCATCGGCGGTCAACCGCTGAATGACCATTTCCGGCGGCAGTATTTCCAATATATCGCATATTATTTTAACATAGTCTTCTCTATCGAGCATTGTAATTTCCCCTTTTTCATATAGATCGCCGATAATAGTTCCTCTGAGAGCAAGAAGCAGATGAATTTTAATTCCCTGAATCGGGAGAGTCGCAATAGTTCTGGCCGTTTCCAGAATATCTTCCCTTGTCTCCCCTGGCAGGCCGACGATCATATGAGTACAAATATGTATATCCTGACCCGAAGTCCTTCTAACCGCATCTATGAATATATCTGCCGAATGTCCTCTGTTGATGAACCGAAGTGTTCTTTCGTGGATCGATTGCAGCCCCAATTCAAGCCACACATGCCTAGTCTTAGCGTACTGGCGAAAAAGACCAATGACATCATTTGGAATGCAATCTGGACGGGTTCCCACAGACAGGCCGATTACATCGTTCTCAGCCAGGGCTTCATCATACAGTTTTTTCAGTTTCTCGACTGGAGAATAGGTATTGGTAAAGGTCTGGAAATAGGCAATGAACTTTTCCGCATTCCTATGCTTTCTGTAATATTCTTTGCCACGGCGTATCTGTTCACTGACAGAGGGAAGCAGCCCGGCTTGCCGCAGCCGGGAACCCCGGCCATCACAGTATATACATCCCCCTGTCGATACAGTGCCATCACGGTTCGGACATGTGAAACCTGCATCAATCGGGAGCTTATAGACCTTGCACCCGAAGTGATTGATCAAGAAACTTTTCAGGTCGTAATATCGCTTTGTGTTGTTCCAGAATTGTGGTTTTGCCAAAATGGTCTCTTTTTCTATTGTAATTTTTAAATTGACATTATTAAATTATGTGTAAAACTGCAACAGCTCAATTGTAACACAATGCTATCAATTGATCTGTAACTAGCTTTATTCATCTTATAGTATCCTTTGTAGTTGAGGAGTTAACGATTTGTCTAAGAATTACGACATTATCGTGGTAGGCGGAGGTCATGCCGGCTGCGAGGCGGCTCTCGCGGCAGCGCGGATGGGTTGCTCCACAATCTTGTTTAATATAAATCTGGATTCTGTCGCCCTGATGTCGTGTAATCCCGCTATAGGAGGTTTAGCGAAGGGCCAGCTCGTCAAGGAAATCGATGCTCTGGGCGGAGAGATGGGGAAGGTTGCCGATAAAACAGCTGTCCATTTTCGGCTGCTCAATGCGTCAAAAGGCCCTGCCGTGCAATCCTCCCGCTTCCAGTGCGATAAGCAGCTCTACAGGCTTGTCATGAAATCTGTAATAGAGAAGGAAAAAAATCTCCATCTCCGTCAAACGCTTATCGATCGCCTAGTGGTAGAAAATGGCAGGGTTGTCGGTGTAGAGGATCATATCGGCGTCCATTATAGCGGGAAGGCAGTTATTATCACCACTGGTACTTTCCTGAATGGTCTGATTCATATTGGAACCGTAAATTACCCGGCGGGAAGAGCGGGTGAAATGGCTTCAATTCACTTGGCGGAATCGCTGCGAAGACTGGGGTTTGAAATGGGGCGGATGAAAACAGGTACGCCGCCAAGACTGCGTGCTTCAACCATCAATTTTTCGATACTCGAACGCCAAGACAGCGACCCTGATCCAGAACCATTTTCATTTGCCACAAAAAAACTGCGGGATGAGAGACTCCCTTCTTATTTTTCTTACACTACAGATAAGACCCATCGCCTTATTAGAGATAATATCATGCTTTCGCCTCTCTATTCCGGCACCATTAAAGGGGTCAGCGCCCGCTACTGTCCTTCCCTGGAAGATAAAGTAATGCGTTTTTCTAACAAGGATAAACATCCAGTCGTTCTGGAACATGAAGGCCTAGATACGGAGGAGATTTACGCGAAAGGTCTAGGAAACTGTATGCCACAGGATCTTCAGGAACAGATCATTCATAGTGTCCCCGGTCTTGAGAAGGCTGAGGTCATGCGTTCCGCTTATGCAATCGAATACGATTTTGTACAACCGACGGAACTCCGGCAGACCCTGGAAACGAAGCGTATTGCTGGTCTGTACCTCGCTGGGCAGATCAACGGTACGTCGGGATATGAGGAAGCTGCCGCACAGGGACTGTGGACAGGTATCAACGCGGCCCTCTCAGTACAGGGGAGGCCTCCGTTTATTCTTGATCGTTCCGACGCTTATATAGGTGTCATGATCGATGACCTCGTAACCAGGGGTGTAGATGAGCCATATCGGATGTTCACCTCCCGGGCGGAATACCGCCTCATCCTCAGGGAGGATAATGCCGCGATTCGCTTAATGGGGAAAGGCCATGACCTGGGACTGGTTTCTCATGATAACTATAAACGCCTGAAGGAAAAGGTCCGACAAGTAGAAGAAGGAATTGTCAGGCTCTCTTCCAACAAGATTTATCCCTGCCCTAAAGTCAACACAACTCTTCAAGCACTAGGGACTCCATCAATCAAGAATCCATCTTCTCTTTATCAGCTTCTGAAAAGATACGAGCTACACTATGATGATTTCAAAATCTTCGAAGGATGGAAGCCGATAACTGACAGGATGGTGAAAAGGCAGATAGAAATAAGTGCAAAATATGAAGGGTACATTAAAAGACAGATCGAAGCAGTCGGAAAAATGAAATCGCTGGAAGGGAAAAAAATCCCGAATAGTATAGATTACTGCGCCGTACCAGGACTTTCCAACGAATTGAAAATGAAACTGATTAAGGTAGGACCCACCACCATCGGACAGGCGGAAAGAATACCAGGAATGACCCAAGCAGCTCTAACCGCTATCTTGGTAACAATGAAAAAGTTAGAACTAGAAACAATAACTGCAAATAAATGAATAATTTTGAATGATGGCAGTAAAAAGCCCCTTTGCGTAAAGGCGCAGAGGGGCTTTAGATTAATCCTGACAAGAAACCGTGTTACATGGATAGTATTTTTTCCGCCTCCTTCCTGTAGGCATCCATTACATATGGTATACCGGATATTCTGGCCGCCTCCTCCGTCAATGCCATAATATCTTTCTGAGATACGAGAGAGAGGTTGAAATTTCTGCTGCCTGCCATAAGTTGCTGCAGACCTGCCTTGAACTTCTGGCTGAAGGTGTACAGTCCGATTGCACCGGAGGGAATATTCTTCAATTCCTTACCGAACTTCTTCTTCAACTCTTCATAACTCACAAAGATTTCTTCAATAGTGTTGCCATATTTCGATACTGTCTTCGGTAGGTCTTTGGCCTTTAACCATTCGCCGATATTCTTACCCACCATACCGGGTATCATCAAAGCTCTTCCCATACATACGGCTTTCACATAGGGGCTACCCATTGCTATGGCTTTAAACACACCGTCTTCTGTCGAGAATCCACCGGCAATAGCAATATCAGGAACTCTAATTTTCCTCTTGGCAAGTTTATTGCAGAACTGTTGGGTGAGGCTCTGGATATAGAATGTGGGGATGCCCCATTCGGTCATCATGGGCCAAGGACTCATACCCGTACCGCCCGGTGCCCCGTCTATCGTCAGAAGATCTATTTCTGCTTCTGCACAGTAACGCAGGGCCATCGCGAGTTCAACCGCCGAATAGGCTCCCGTCTTCAGTGTAATTCTCTTAAAACCTATATTTCGTAACCTTTCTACCTCCTCAAAAAATCCATCTTCAGTAACAAAACCAAGACGCGAGTGTCTCTCGAATTCTTTGATTGCCCCATCTTTGAAAGCCGCCTGGTTTTCAGACAAAGTTGGATCAGGAAGGACGATATACCCTCTTTTTTTCAGCTCAATCGCCCTTTCCAGGGAATTGACCTTGATTTCTCCCCCAATACACTTGGCGCCTTGTCCCCATTTCAACTCAATTGTATCCAGCTTGTGCTTATTGAGAACATACTCGGCTACACCAAATCTTGTATCCTCAACGTTCATCTGAACAAGAATTTCACCATAACCATTATAGTAACGCTTGTACGTTTCAATACGGCGGTCCATTTCGGGTGACTTCTTAACCTTTCCTTTGTTATCAAGCTCAAGACCTGGATCAATCCCACAGACATTTTCACCACACACAATGGTAATTCCGGAAATAGCAGCGCCCACAGCGAAATGCTCCCAGTTTTTGCGGGCTATTTCTGTAGAACCCAGTGCTCCAGTAAAAATGGGCAGCTTCATCTTTACTTTTTTCTTCCATCCATATTCAGTCTCTGTCTCAACAGCTGGAAAAACTGCCGTATCAGGACCAGGTTTAACACTTTTTGGCAAGCCCATTGCACCTACAGCATAACCTTGAATACTAAGGTGGGAGTAATCAATAGGGTAATTTTTATCAGCTCCTGCTGTCATTTCCCCGAAAGTAATAGGGTATATGACCTCGCGCCCTCGGAAAGTAGATAACCAGATTTCACACCCCCCTTTGCATCCATCAACACATCGTGTACAAATTCCGGACATTGGTACCACATCTCTTGACCTGTTAAATGTCCCCGTTGCCTCATTTGCATTTGGTCGTCTAAGATTCATTCTTCTTTCTTCCCCTTCCTCTTTGTATTGTTGTTTTCTAAAATACTGCCATCAGTATCTACATAACTATTTACTTCATACGCCTTTATAAATTTCTGAAAATTTGCGGAGATCCTGAAAGTTCATCACCGTAGCCATACCCCGGTTTTCTGTCTGTATGCCCATCTCTTGCGCACATGCAATCGGGTTGAGTCCCCCTTTAAGGATAAGCCCGACTTTATTTAAATCCACGTGCACTTCACAGACTTGTTTACTAATTTCACCAATGCAAAAAATACCACCTATTCTTGCTTTACTGAGTTTCGCTACAAGTTCCTTGACGAGATTAATGCATAACGCCGGAATTTCTCTGAAGTTCGCAAGGATTTTACCTTCTCCCTCTTTAAGAACACTGCGGACCGAGGTCATTTTAGCCATAATAAAAGTTTCCGATGGATCGAGCGAGGAGCCTGAATAATAAATTAACTCAACAAATCTGATTGGCTTTTTGTCCTTTAGTTGAAGAATGCCTGCAAATTTTGAATCCATGGGAATACCGGCCTTTAGCAAAACCCCATTAATTACGATGCTACAGACTGTAGCCAGGCCGACTTTGCCAGCCGGCACGGTCACATTGCCAAGCTGTTCGCTCTCCCTGGCAACTGCCACAAGATCACTCACAGCCATTCCAGCTTCAAACACCGGTTTCATTCCCTTCATAGCATCCTTAAACTGCTCCTTACGGAAAAGAGAGATGTTCACAGGGAGAAGACCGCTGCCACATATTGGATCAAAGGTCGTTCTATAAGCAAGTATCTCAATGCGGGAGATGGCAAGCCCTACTTTGTCCTGCACCATTGCGTCACTGACTTCGTCAACACCTTTGTCTGTAATGACTCTTCCCTCCCTCTTGCCCACAAGGCGAGTCAGACCCTTTTCATCCATGAGTCTCAAATGATATCGCACGGCTCTTTCACTCAATATGATTCCAGAATCCTGCATACGCCTTGCGATATGCCGTGCGCCGACAGAGTGTCCGCTATCTTTAAGAATTTGAAGTATAAGGACTATTTTTCTTTCAATTTTCTCAGAATCAAAAAATTTTTTCATAAGGAAATCGGCAATTGTTTGCCGTTTGTTACCAAAAATCATACTCATTTGTCAACAATAATGTATTATTATCTATATTTTTTTATTCAAATTTGTGCTATTATCTATCTATTAATATTAAAAATTTATTCTTTGTCTCGACTTCATTTTTTTGATAGTATATATCTAATAACAAATAATTATTATTGATTTTACTTACGGTTCATGTATTTTTATTCATATTGCCAGAATAAATCGCATTATAAATGATTATTGCTATCACGGGAGAATGTTCATATGGTGACAACAAATCCATTTAGTGTTTCTAAGAGGCAACTGGATCAGTGTGCAAGAATTCTAAATTTGGAGCCTGGTATTTATGAAGTGCTTCGAGTGCCGATGCGGGAACTTCACGTGTCTTTACCCGTACGTATGGATGATGGCACGATTAAGGTATTCCGGGCATTCAGAGTTCAATATAACGATGCAAAAGGTCCCACAAAAGGCGGCATCCGGTTCCACCCGGAAGAAACTATTGATAATGTTTGTGCTCATGCTGCCTGGATGACTTGGAAGTGTGCACTTCTCGATTTACCATTGGGTGGCGGAAAGGGCGGCATAGTATGCAACCCCAAGGAAATGTCGCAGGGAGAACTGGAACGTTTGAGCCGTACATACGTTGATAGTGTGTGGCAGATCATAGGCCCTGAAAAAGACGTCCCAGCCCCGGATGTTTATACAAATCCTCAAATCATGGCATGGATGGTCGACGAGTATTCAAAACTCTGCGGAAAGAATCAATTTGGCGTCATTACAGGAAAACCAACTTCTCTCGGCGGCTCTGAAGGACGCAGTGATGCAACGGCAAGGGGTGGCCTTTTTACAGTTCGTGAAGCGGCCCAGGAATTCGGGCTTGATCTATCAAGGGCAACTGTCGCAATTCAGGGATACGGCAACGCAGGATACCATTCAGCCTGTTTAGCCACATCCTTATTGGGCTGCAGGGTAATTGCTGTAAGCGACTCAAAAGGTGGCATTTACAGTCAGAAAGGTCTTGATCCAGAAGCAGTCGGCACCCATAAGGCAAAAACGTCTTCAGTCATCAATTTCCCTGGCACGAACACCATATCGAATGAAGAAATCCTAGAACTCGATGCTGATATCCTTATACCTGCTGCTATGGAAAACGTAATAACGGAAAGAAATGCCCCACGGATCAGAGCCCGGATCATCGCTGAACTGGCTAGTGGACCAACTACCACAGAGGCCGACGATATCCTCCATAAAAACGGCATTCATCTAATACCGGACTTTCTGTGTAACGCCGGAAGCGTTACAGTGTCGTACTTTGAAATGGTACAAAATGCTTATATGTACTACTGGGATCTGGAAGATGTGCATAAACGTCTTGATAAAAAAATGACAACCGCATACCACTCCGTCCTCAACACATCCAGGAAGTACAATATCAATATGCGGCAGGCTGCCTATGTGGTCGCAGTTGAACGCGTTGTGGAAGCAATGAAACTTCGCGGCTGGGTATAATTTATCCGGCCTTGAATTGATGTTATTATAAAATCGCAACCTTCATAAAAGCTCTCTTACTCTACATAACAAATTGCTCTTTGCTTCCGAGGGTCAGCTACAACTTTAGCATGCTTTCCTCCTGTAGCAGCTAGAATATCAATGACACGAATCAAACCTGTGAATTTTGCGGCACTAGGCAGGAGTTCTAAGAGAATATTGGGTGAGTTGTAAAAAAAATCATTATTGAAATCTGCTTCTGGGTCATTTGGGTAAACTGGCATATAAATAATTCCAGCTTCTACCAAATCCAGAAAAAAGTGTGTACCATAAGAAAATTCAGGTAAGTGTCCCGCTTCCTCACGTGCTACTTCTACAAGTGCAGATGTATTATTTATGTCAGCGTAACTTGCATTGACACCAAGATCAATATTGCTGCTTCCCCATCTCCCTGGGCCTACCATTATAATTTTTCCTTCCAATATCTTCGGATGCTCGTTGATAAGCCCAACGACGCGGCCCAGCGATTTCTTCACGTCCATGGATTCCTCAGTAGCATAGTGTTCAGGATCAATGTACAGTATATAATGGATATCGGAAATTGTACCTCCGCTGATGGCGCGACTCGATTTGAAGAGTATACGTTCCTTTGGCAGTTCGTTGGGGAAGGTCACCGGGCCAACTGATCTCGGTATGGTCATTGGCCGACATTGCAGTAGATTGAACCTGATACGACCACTGTCGTCTAGGGATGCCGTAAATTCGGTATCCAATGGATGGCCGTAAGCTTCTTCCAGTCTAGTCAGCATGGCATCCATTATTTTTATGAAACCGGTGCGGCTGATCAAGTTATTAAATGTAAGGACAAGCTGTTGTGATGAGCCTTCCAGACGTCCTGTGAATGGATCAATGAGATAGCCATCTCCCAGTAACGATACGAGGAGGTGAAGATTGGGGTAGTCCCTGTCAGTCACGACATCCATAAGTGATACAGTCGCGAATTCATTCTTTTCCAGATCCAATAGATCAACCTCCCACTGGGAGTACTTCGCTATACGAACTCCATACTCCGGTCTTAGCTCCGGATGGCTGACAGCAATCATCCTAGGGTAGTCATTACCGACCCGGTTCACAGCACGCGTCCCTAAACCAAAAACAAGACGGATCAAACCTTTGGCCGCATCTATGCGATCTGTCCAGGCATAGAGATTCCGCGAGCAGGCCACACCTGCCAGGCATGGAAAGAAGTATCGCTTATAAGGCATTCCTGAAACACGTTGTACGAGGATAGCCATTTGTTCGTCTCTGTCCTCCATGCCCATCGCCCGTCGATAGGAGAGGGCATCCGGATTCAGGGCACTGGCATAGACGAGTTTCACTGCTCTCAAGAATGATTCCATACGTTCTTCGGAACTACCCTGATTTGCACAAAATTCGCTACGGTACTTTCCGGCAAAAGCATTCCCAAAACTATCTTCCAGGAGGCTGCTTGACCTAACGATAATCGGAGCCTGGCCGAAATAATCTAACATGTTACTAAATTGCTCTATGATCTCCGGGGAAAATTTGCCTTCCAGAAAGCGCCCCTCCACCTCTTCAAATTCATCACGGGAAATATGTGAACTTCGGGTCAATTGCAAACGCAAACGGAATAGATCATTATTTACCAGGAAAGTAAAAAACACGTCCGAACCGACATAAAAAGAATCGTGTGCTTCCAGTAGCTGTGAAAAATCTTCATCATCGTTTCCCTCAACCAAAATGCGTCTTGCCAGTAACATTCCCGCCGCCTTACCTCCGATTTGACCGGAACCGATCAGTCTGTCCCGTATACCCAAAAGATCGGCAATTTTGAAGTAGGAACCAGCTAGTCTGTTGAACTCGGGATGGCTCCCTATCATCATACGGAGAATCTCATGCTTTAGGGCTGTGATTTCCGCGGTGGTTTCTGAAAAATCCTGCCCCGATTCCTGATACTGCAGCAGCCTTCTGAACACACTCTCCCACGGAGCTATCGATTTTGCCATTATCTGGAGCGGTTTTCTGCTGGCCTTTTCAGCCACAGCAGCAGCCTCCCCACTATGAAAGACGGGAACCCAAGTTGTGCCTGACATCATATGAGGAAGAAACATCTGAGGAGAGTATCGGTCCCATACTTTCAGAGGGTGGAGGTACATTATTCCCTGCACGTGGTACACATCAATTAGTAACTGTGTTGTGTCCCTGATCCTGGCGACCGCACTATGGGCATGCTGACCACGTGTCAAAGCGAAGTAAGCGACTGTATCCAGTTCAAAGAGATAGGGGCATGTCACTTGAAAAAAGTTTGCCAGCAGTTCATCGGTCGCCCATCGAACGACAAGGGCAGAGAGGTTGTCGAATATATAGAAGGTTTCTCTTCCGAATGATTCAATAATTTTATTAACTTCTCCGCTGAAGGTATCAAAACCAACCTCCGGATTCAGCTCAATTACTGTGAGACCGGGTCGCGAATCTAGTATCTTTGGATGAGGTGCAAAACGCAGATAGACGCATTTCCGTGCATCGGAAATAGCCTCTTTTGCGAACGGTTCCGCAAAATATCTGTACTCCTCTAGATTATCTACCTGCCATACGACATTGTCACCATACCGCAGACCCTGAATCACCTCGTCCAGTGAAGAAATGCCGCTCTTTATAGTTCCTGTCTTCATTTCTCCCAATGTGTTTTTTAAATATTACCTTTGTTTAATAAATGATTATAGTTGTAAAGGTATGAATCAAAAAGTCAACCAATATATGCCGTATTTTCCATGAGTGGCCTGTCCTGTAGTAACTTCACGGGTTGCCTAAGTACCGCTAATATGTTTAAAGTATACAACATATTGGCATTTTTAGCCAGTATCATCAAGATTAATTTGTGAACCTATCTGACTAGCAATTAACTGATGCCTTGAATTTAAATGAACTCTATCGTATTGCGATCACAGACCTGACATTAGAAATCATAAAAAATAAATATTACAAATTTAGGTTTCAAAATTGTTATAATTTTTAAATTAGAATAAATAAAGAACAATTTTGTTTTTGGCTATTAATAAAATGGTCCTCTTTTTGCTTTAAAAATACATTGTCGTTCTAAATATAAAATAAAAGTTGCAATTTTGTATCAAATAAGGTAAAATATATTAAAATGAAAGGTAATTAGAAATATTCTTTTTTCTGATAAATCGTTAAAATATTTTTGATTTACAAAAAATACCGTAATTGTCAATTTTATTTTGCGTAAATCATTATTAAAGTTAGTCTTATTGAAAAAATTAAGTTTAAAGTTTAACAAAAATGATTAACTTTTCAGAACGATAAAAGGAGGAGATTATGTCTATCAATTGGGGACCATTCTTTATTGTTCCTTCCAAGTCACAAAAGACTCTTTCAGGAAGGGTGGTATTGAGAGAGAGCTTCGACGAAGATTTGTTAAAGAAGGAACTGGATCAACTCGGATATTCGCACGCCGCAATTAAGGCAACAAATCCGTGGTACTATCGCAAGAAGAACACGGAGTCCTGGATCAAGATCGATGAATCATCCGACAGACATAACAATTTCGCCGTTCCATGGGAAACGACAAAATTGGAAAACGGCAAATACCAGGTGCTTGGCGTGATGCATGTGTCTATTAAGAAAGGTGATGATGAGCAAATAATCGCCAGGCAGAATATAATGGACGTTACAATTAAGAATTAGACTCTTGCAACCCACAATGACGTTCTAAGATTGCTTTGTAACGGTTATCGTGGACAAGGAGGAATATTGTATCCTATATGACTAAGCAAATATGGAGTCCTTCACAGGTAGGTACCACGGGCGGCAAGACTCTAAGTATTCATAATTACGAGGAGCTTGCCGCGCTTCATGCAATAGCTAAGATATTGGCACAGCCCCAGGAATTAAGGGATCAGCTGGAACAGGTCTTGAAAGAGCTGAGTATACGTCTCGGAATGGAACGTGGTATGATTTCACTTCTAAATCGGGAGACAGGAGAGGCGTGGCTTGATATTGCCCATGATGTCAATATTAAAGGACTTGAAGTCATGTATAGACCCGGGGAGGGTATCACTGGCAGAGTTGCACAAACAGGCCGTCCCATGGCTATTGCCAATCTGGGCAAAGAAACGCTCTTTCTCGATCGTACTGGTGCGAGGCGTCTCTTGAATAGATCTGAACTCACTTTCCTATGCGTACCCATCATATATGATGCAAGGGTCGTAGGTGTTATATCGGCTGATAAGGTAGCACGCAATGTGGAGAATCTCGATCGCGAGCTTGCCATGCTTGCAGCAGTTACTGAACTTATCGCCAGAGCTGTCCATACGCGCGCCCTCGAAGAAGAAAACCGCCGCCTGAAAATGATTGTTGGCCGTTCAAAAGCGCCATCTGTCCACATTATCGGAAATTCCAGGACTATGCAGGAAATTTTTGGACTTATTGCTCAAGTTGCCGATACAAATACGACCGTGCTGGTCAACGGGGATACTGGTACCGGTAAGGAATTGGTGGCAAGGGCTATCCATCTAAACAGTTCGCGGAAAGATAATCCTCTCGTCTACGTGAATTGCGCCGCCATGCCGGATACCCTGATTGAAAGTGAGCTTTTTGGTCATGAAAAAGGCGCGTTCACTGGGGCTTCGCACCAAAGGAGAGGTCGCTTCGAAGAGGCAAATGGGGGTACAATCGTTCTCGATGAAGTGGGTGAGCTATCTGCTGCAGCTCAGGCAAAATTATTACGAGTCCTTCAGGAAAAACAAATTCAACCTTTAGGATCATCAAAGGTTGTAAATGTAAATGTCCGCGTGATAGCGGCAACTAATCGGGACCTTGAGCAGGATATCACCTCAGGACGGTTTCGCAGTGACCTTTATTATCGTCTCAATGTTTTTCCTATTTATCTGCCACCTCTTAGGGATCGTGGTACTGATATCATAATGCTTGCAGACCATTTTGTATTAAAGTATGCCAAAGAACTTGGAAAACCGGTCAAACGAATATCGACGTCGGTGTTAGAAACATTCTTGGCGTATCAGTGGCCAGGCAACGTAAGGGAATTGGAAAACTGCGTGGAAAGGGCTGTTTTATTGGCAACCGGCGATACTATTGAAAGCCTTCATCTCCCGCCTTCTCTCCAGGTAAAAACACGGGAGGGGGAGAAAAAAGAACAAGGGAAGTTGAAAAATGTCGTCGAAAGCCAGGAAAGAGCCCTTATTATTGACGCCCTTAAGGAAACCAGGGGGAATCAAAGCAAGGCAGCGAAACTGTTGGGTACTACGAAGCGTATCACCCAGTATAAGATTCAAAAATTTGGGATCGATCCATGGCAGTTTCGGCCTAAGCGGACTGGATTAGTAGAGCAAGAAATTGAAAAAATAGAAGATTTAAGAAATACATAACAATTTTGTTATTAATTTAAATGAAATTACATTTTTGTACATACTTTATATCTTTAAGAGGTACTATTGTAAATTGACATGACATATGATTTTATCTTCATATCTTGTCTTCTCCACCGCTTCCTAAATGTGATACTAATTATTTTAAAGCAATATTAATAGATTACAAATAACATATAATGAAGACTTCACATTTTGTTCATTTTTGTATATTGCATATTTGACTTTTTGGAAAAATATGTGTACTTGAGGTGTTCTTTTTTCTGGATGAAGAAAAATTTTTGTTAATCGGTGAGAACCGTATTTGACCCGCAGTATGCAGGGTCAAATAAATAGAGAGGGAAAATATATGTGTCGTTTATTTGCCATTACCAGCAGTGAGCCACTTTCCCCGATGGTTGCATTGCGAGCCATTGACGTCATGAAGGAAGGTCATGATGGTTCCGGAACAGGGCTTTTCATGACAGACCTTGCCGGTGGCTTCGAACATCTTAAAAAGGGACCAATTTTGTCAGGTACCTTTACTAATGAAGGGGTCAAGGTACTGGATCGTTACATGATGGATCGCGATTTTATGGTGAAGTACGAGCTTTCCATCCGTCCGACAAAGCAGCCTCCCCCTGGTACGCCGAAGCGCGACAACTACCTGATACGCGTTTATGAATATCCCCACAGTTGGGAAGGGTTCAGTGATGCCGAGATTCAGTTTCGGCTCATGACGACCCGTTTACAGCTCCGGAAGATGGGGGAAGAAGACGGTTCCATGATGATTTTCAGTTTCTGGCCCGACGTCATTATGATCAAGGAAGTTGGTGATCCCATGGTAATCGCAGATTATCTTGGGCTGAATCGAAAAGAACTGCAAGCCCGTACTATGCTTGCTCAGGGGCGGCAAAACACAAACTATGCAATTAACATCTATGCATGCCACCCCTTCTTTATCCAGGGAGTTGCGACCATGACTAATGGGGAAAATACGGCATTTGTCCCCATCAGGGAATTTCTAATGTCGCGAAATTTTCCTGGTTACATCGGATATCAGTCGGACTCGGAGACCTTTACTCATATCCTGCACTATACGATCAGAAATTTGAGAATGGGACTGGATATTTATAAGCATGTGATTACCCCCTTGAGGGATGAAGAGCTGGAGCATCACCCCAATGGGTCGTGGTTGCGAATGTTAAAGCAGAGCTGTCGTCCTTTGATCATCGATGGCCCTAATTGCGTCATGGGCTGTCTGCCGGATAAGAGCCTGTTTATGGTTCAGGACAGCAAGAAATTACGCCCGGGAGTTGTCGGAGGCAACCCGGGCATGTTTGCGTTTTCTTCTGAGATGTGCGGGCTGGACGCTACAATTCCAGCACGTGATAAGAGCCGGGATTTTCAACCAATGAAATATGACACTGTTATTGTCGGCCCGGAACGTCGGGAGGTGGAGATATGGAATCAGTGGGATGCCTTACCCCATTTACACTAAGCACAAAAGATCTGCCCTGGATAATTGTCTGGGACAAAGATAAATGTACTCTCTGCGGCAGGTGTACAGCAGTTTGCCCCGTCCGTGCGATAGAGCTGGGAGTTCACAGGAAGCGTGCCATTCAGGTTTCTGTCGGTCTTGAGGAAAAGCCGGGCAATTTATTCAGCGTTTACCACGGTATCGACCAGCGTACAGACCCGGTCCATGCCTGTGTGGGATGCGGGATGTGCAATCTTGTATGTCCCAACAACTGTATAATTCCCGTCCATAATGAGGAAATTGATAAATTGCGCTTCCATAATAATATAGGCGGCGTGCCCAGACGCCGCGGTGGGCGTCGCAATGTCCCCGGAGTTATTTTGGATCAAATCAAGTTCATCCGCATCTCCATGCTCACCGACCCTGCCCTGGATGCAGGTCGTCACGAGTTTGAATTGAGAACTCTGTTAGGACGTGTATTGCCGCCGGAGGAAATGCTTCGGGTCAGTCGTGAAAACGGGTGGACCCCGCCGGTAAGGGAGATTTACCCACTCATTATAGGGAGCATGTCATTCGGTGCTTTGTCACCCAATATGTGGGAAGGTCTGCAAATGGGTGTGGCCTATTTGAATGAGGAGCTGGGAATGCCTGTGCGTATGTGTACTGGCGAAGGTGGCTGTCCGCCGAGACTACTCAGGTCGCGATTCCTAAAATATGTCATACTCCAAATTGCCAGTGGTTACTTTGGATGGGATGAGATTATCCATGCCCTGCCTGAGATGAAAGAAGACCCCTGCGCTATTGAAATTAAATACGGTCAGGGCGCAAAACCGGGCGACGGCGGACTCCTAATGTGGTACAAGGTCAACAAACTAATAGCCGCCATCCGGGGTGTGCCGGCCGGTGTCAGTCTGCCAAGTCCGCCAACCCATCAGACAAAATATTCCATCGAGGAATCAGTAGCCAAGATGATTCAGTCCATGTATATGGGATGGGGTTTCAGGGTACCCGTCTATCCGAAGATTTCGGGAACCAGCACGGCGCTTGCAGTTCTCAATAACCTGACCCGTAATCCTTATGCGGCAGCACTAGCAATAGACGGCGAGGACGGCGGTACAGGCGCGGCCTATAATGTCTCAATGGATCATATGGGACACCCCATTGCCAGCAACATCCGGGATGCCTACCTGAACCTCGTCAAGCTGGGCAAACAGAACGAAATTCCCCTGTTCGGTGCCGGCGGTGTAGGCAAGAGTGGCAACCTAGCTGCCAATGCAGCCGCCTTGATTATGTTAGGGGCAAGCGGCGTACAAACGGGAAAGTACCTTATGCAGGCTGCAGCCGGGTGTCTGGGTTCCGAAAGCGATCGCTGCAACATCTGCAATATTGGTATCTGCCCGAAGGGCATCACTTCTCAGGATCCCCGTGTAGATCGGAGACTTGATCCGGAAAAGGTAGCCGAACGTGTTGTGGAGACCTTTCTTAGTTTTGATACGGAGTTGAAAAAAATTGTTGCGCCGTTGGGGCGCTCGACGTCGCTTCCTATCGGTATGTCTGATGCTATCGGCATTGCGGATTATCATGCCGCCGAGCGGCTCAGCATAAGATATGTCGTATAAGAAGGAGCATTCATGGCAAAAAAACCGACAATGACTATCGCCGGCATGGAAAAAGGCATCAGAGTCGATTCGCGTATTCTGGAAGAGCGTATGCAAAAGGCCGTTGCTGACGGTCATCGGTGCATAGAAGTCATTGCGCATGGCCAGCACGGAATAGGCGGCCGATTATGGAAGGCAGGAACGGAACCTATCATCGTGAGGGTCATGGGAACACCGGGTCAGCGGCTCGGTTCAATGGGATTTCCCAACACTTTTATTGACGTTATAGGTCCGGCCTCTGACGACGTGGGATGGCTCAATGCCGGCGCTAGTATCGTCGTCCGCGGCAATGCAACAAATGGTGTAGCCAATGCTATGGCTCAGGGCAAGATTTATGTTACCGGCGATACCGGGGCGCGGGCCATGACCATGACCAAGCATAACCCCCGTTTTGATCCTCCCGAACTGTGGGTACTGGGCAGTGTGGGGGATTCTTTTGCAGAATTTATGGCTGGCGGAATTGCTGTTGTCTGCGGATATGACACGCCGCGCAAGGATAACATCCTTGGTTATCGTCCTTGTGTCGGAATGGTGGGTGGAAAGATATTCTTTCGAGGTTATCATAAAGGCTACAGCGCTCAAGACGCGAAGTTGACGAAACCGGACGATGAAGAATGGCAGTGGCTGACTTTCAATATGAAAGGTTTTCTCGATACCATTGGCCGCTCGGAATTATACCCACTTTTGACCGGCGATAGGGATCAATGGCAGCTCCTTGTAGCCCGTAAGCCTCATGAAAAAGTTGGTGGGCCCTCAAGACGAATGAGTCAATTCCGCAACGAAGTCTGGGTCAGAGAACTTGGACCCGGTGGACTGATCGGCGATCTGTCCGACATGGATAGAAGCCCAATCGATGTAATAACAACGGGTATACTGCGCAGATTTGTCCCTGTGTGGGAAAATGACAAATATCTGCCGCCGTGCCAGGCGAACTGCCCAACCGGCATACCTGTGCAAAAGAGATGGCAGTTGATCCGCGCCGGACTGTTGGAGAAGGCTGTAGACCTGGCATTGTCATATACTCCATTTCCTGCAACCGTTTGCGGGTACCTGTGCCCGAATCTCTGCATGGAACACTGTACGCGGCAAAAAGAAAAACTTCCGCCTGTCGACATTACTCTATTAGGCAAGGCTAGCTTGAAGGCACTGTCGCCGGAGCCTGCCCCCAAAACAGGTAAAACGATCGCGGTCGTCGGTGGCGGGGCGTCGGGACTTTCCGTTGCTTGGCAACTGTGGATGAAGGGTCATGAGCCGGTTATCTACGAGATGCGGGCTCGCCTCGGTGGAAAGATTACCGACATGATTCCAAGCAGCAGGATTCCTGACGAGATAGTGGCACATGAATTGAACCGGGTAAGTAAACAGGTAACTCATATAAATTTGAAACATCCTCTGACGAAAGATGAATTCGTTCAACTCAAAGAAAAGCACGATTTCACGGTAATTGCTATAGGTGCGCAGAAACCGCGGATGATTCCTGTCCCCGGCAATGAAAGGGCCATCCCGGCGCTCGAGTTTCTCAGGCAGAGCAAGGCAGACACTGCCAAGGTGGGAGAAAAAGTAGTTGTCATCGGGGCGGGCAATGTCGGCTGTGACGCCGCGGCAGAGGCCGCGCGTCTGGGGGCCAAGGATATAACCCTCATCGACATCCAGGAACCGGCATCGTACGGAAAAGAAAGAAAAGCCGCAGAAGCTGCGGGGGCAAAATTTTTATGGCCCCGGTTCACGAAAGCTATTTCGGAAAAAGGCGTAGAACTGACGGATGGGGAGATACTTCAGGCAGATACGGTCATTGTCTCCATAGGCGATCAGCCCGACCTCTCTTTCTTGCCGGAAGATATTGAAACAGACAGGGGGTTTATCGTTGTGGATGACCACTATCAAACCAGCGATCCTCAGGTTTTCGCCATCGGTGATGCAGTTAAATTGGGGCTTTTAACGGACGCCATCGGCGCGGGACGCCTTGCGGCAACTGCCATCGATGATGTGCTGAAAGGTTGGTATGAAACCTTCGACAAGCTACCCCCGATTGACCCGGGGCGAGTGAAACTGGAATATTATGACCCTCGTATTCTCGCTTTTGATGACCCCGCATATTGCGCTTCACAATGCGCCTCATGCGGGGCATGCCGGGATTGCGGGCTTTGTGAAACAGTCTGTCCTGTAAATGCCATCTCACGGAAGCAACTGGACGGTGATACCTATGAATACAATGTTAATGATGATAGATGTATTGGTTGCGGATTCTGCGCTGGCGCCTGTCCTACAGGGGTATGGCTGCTAATTGAAAACGAACCTTTGGAATAATGGAGACGCCAAACCTGAAGTAACACTAGCAATCAGTGGTAAAAAGCACTTTAAAGTGTACAACAAAAAATCTTAAAAAAGGGGTGTGTTATGTTTTCATGCAAGACGAAAGCGGATGTTATTAAAGCGGTCAAGGAACACAACGTCAGTTTCATTCAATTCTGGTTTACTGATGTGCTGGGGATGCAGAAAATTTTCAGCATCACACCGTCTGAACTGGAGGAGGGGCTGGAAGAAGGGATGGGTTTTGACGGGTCGTCGATCATGGGGTTTGCACGTATCGAAGAAAGCGATATGATTGCCATGGCCGATCCAACAACATTCCAGCTGATTCCCTGGCGTCCTCAAGATAGACCCGTGGCAAGGGTAATCTGCGACATTCTGAATCCCGACGGCACGCCTTATGAGGGCGATCCCCGTTACGTTCTGAAACGGGCACTCAAAAAAATAGCCAATCAGGGCTACACCTATTACGTTGGTCCGGAATTGGAATATTTCTACTTCGCCAATGACAAGGGAACAGACATCCTGGATCAGGGCGGTTATTTTGACGGCCTTCCGATTGACAGCGCTACCGACCTGCGGCGCCAGACGATATTTGCAATGCAGGACATGGGTATCCGTGTAGAATATTCCCACCACGAAGTAGCGCCAAGCCAGCATGAGATTGACCTTCGCTACGATGACGCCCTGGCAATGGCCGATAAGGTGATGACTTATCGGACCGCGATCAAAGTGATTGCCAGGCAGAATGGCGTTTATGCCACCTTTATGCCAAAGCCCATCTTCGGCCAAAATGGCAGCGGCATGCATACTCACCAGTCCCTTTTTAAGGGCAATAAGAACGCCTTTTTTGATGGCAAGGACAAATATCATTTATCGGCGGTGGCGAAAAGCTACATTGCCGGTTTGATGACTCACGCTCCGGAAATTACAGCCATCTGCAATCAGTGGGTGAATTCTTATAAGCGCCTGGTACCAGGTTACGAGGCACCGGTTTATGTCTCCTGGGCGCGCCGCAATCGCTCTACAATGATCCGTGTACCCATGTACAAACCGGGAAAAGAAAAGGCAACACGCATCGAATTTCGCTCTCCCGATCCGGCATGCAATCCCTATCTGGCTTTTGCCGTGATGCTTGCAGCAGGAATGAAAGGGGTCGAGAAGAAGTACGCTCTTCCCGAACCTATTGAAGAGGATATCTTTGATATGGATGAGAAAGCACGTGAGAAGGCGGGAATCACCTCTCTGCCGGGGAGTTTAAATCAGGCCTTGATGTTAGTGTCAAATAGTAAGCTTGTCAGGGAAACCTTGGGGGATCATATCTTCCAGAAATTTATTGAAAATAAAAAGGTGGAATGGGATCGTTTCCGGACTCATGTGAGTCAGTACGAAATCGAACGATATCTGCCTATGCTATAACTATTCTACTCTTTGAGCGCAGGTTGCGGCTTGCGCTCAAAGAGACTCTATCTCCTTTTTCACGTTTCTTCCAAACCCTCACTAACATTTTTTTTCTACCCAATCGCTGGGGTTCCGGTCAAGTGCAGGAAAGCATCATTTTTAAATACTAATTCATAATTTGTTGAAAATAGATTTCAAGCCTCAAAAATAAATATAGTAACAATTTCGTTATATCACCTCTAAAAAGAACAAATTTGTAAATATTATAACATTTATTACGAATTAAACAATTCATAAACTTCATTAATAACACATAGTTACATGATATTTATCCACTGGCATTGAAATTGCCTTATAAATGTCATTTTAACTAAAATATGGGGGTGTGTGTATGAATTCAGGGGATACTGCGTGGGTATTGGTATCGACAGCACTTGTCTTTTTTATGATTCCCGGACTGGCTTTTTTCTATGGGGGGATGACCAGACGAAAAAATGTTCTTTCTACTTTAATGCAATGTCTCATCGTCATATGCCTGATCAGTGTACAGTGGATACTATTCGGCTATACACTGGCGTTTGGTCCTGATTCGGGGCTTGGCATACTTGGAAATCTTGATTTCATATGTTTGAGAAACGTTGATTTCAACCCTTTTGGCGAATACTCAAAAACTATCCCACATCTGGCGTTTATGATTTTTCAATGCATGTTTGCCATCATAACGCCAGCACTCGTAATCGGCGCATTTGCAGAGCGCATCAAATTTTCAGCTTTCTGCATTTTTTCTCTGCTTTGGGCTACTTTCGTATATGACCCAATCGCTCACTGGATCTGGGGAGCTGGCGGATGGTTGAAGGAGATGGGAGGCCTTGATTTTGCGGGTGGTATGGTTGTTCATGGAAGTTCAGGTTTCGCCGCAATTGTCGTTTGCGTCCTGATTGGAAAGAGGGTCGGTTTTGAGAAACGAACCTTTGCACCTCATAATTTGCCGCTAACCGTTTTGGGCGCGGGAATGCTCTGGTTTGGGTGGTTTGGATTCAATGCCGGGAGCGCCCTGGAAGCGAGTGGACTGGCGGTCAACGCGTTTGTCAGTACAAATGTCGCCGCCGCTGTGGCGGCTATGACATGGGCAATCTGGGAATGGCAGAAACATGGTGCGCCGACCATGCTCGGTCTGGTTACGGGTATCATAGCAGGGCTCGGTGCAGTTACCCCTGCCTGCGGCTATATAAGTCCTATCATGGCTATACCCATCGGCATTTTAGCAGGTGTTTTCTCTTTCCTCGGTGTTACGAAGTTGAAACCCAAGCTTGGTTACGATGATTCGCTGGACGTCTTCGGCGTTCACGGAGTTTGCGGCGTATGGGGAACGATTGCCACCGGTCTCTTTGCCCAGAAGGCAATCAACGCCGCCGGGGCTAACGGTTTTCTTTTCGGCAATGTCAAACTGTTGCTCATACAGGGGCTTTACGTGATCGTCACTATTTCTTATGCAGTCGCAGTGACCTGGATACTGTACAAATTTGTTGATGCCTTCATGGGAATGAGGGTTGAGGAGAGAAACGAAATTGTCGGCCTTGATCTTACCCAGCATCATGAGTCTGCTTACACTGTTGTCGAATAAGGAGGGTTGAGAGATGAAATACATAGTTGCGATTATCCAGCCGCACAAGCTGGACGAGGTGATGAAGGCGCTGGAGGATGTGGAGGTAAATTTAATGACTGTGTCAAACGTCCTGGGTCGGGGCAGGCAGAAGGGTTTAACGGAAGTGTACCGCGGCGCCAAGGAGGTGGGTAGCCTTTTGAAGAAGATCAAGCTGGAGATTGCCTGTAACGAAGATTTTGTCGAGCCGACGGTACAGGCAATCATCAAGGGTGCCCGGACAGGCGAGATCGGCGACGGGAAGATCTTCGTTTTGGATCTGCATGAGGTCGTCCGCATCCGCACCGGCGAGCGGGGCGGCAAGGCGATAGGATAATAGAGGGGGTGTGAGTATTATGAACCTTAAAGAGTTAATAAAATATTCCAGGGAGAAGAATCTGGAATTCATCGACCTGAAGTTTACGGACATACCAGGCCTGTGGCAGCACATCACGATACCGATCAATCAGTTGGACGAGGACCTGGTGATCCACGGGATCGGTTTCGACGGTTCGAGCATCCG
>DATKLL010000071.1:0-41904 GCA_035542475.1 Syntrophales bacterium | reverse complement strand
ATGTATCATTAAATTGAACTTTATTAATCTTGCGCCGGAATTAAGCCGTGCGCATCAATATAATCAAATGTCTTAATGAAGGAAGGTTCATAGTTTTTTAAACATGAAACTTATTTGATCCCATGTGCCGAATTGACCTCTCACCCCTACTTAACAAGCTTTGTCTTGCAGTTCTGTTTATATTTATCGTTTTTCTCCATGGATGCGGTGGCTTGCAGAATGTTCGAGATAAATTCTGGTCATTTTCGGGCCATCCGGAAGAAAAGATCGAACGACATGATTTTTTGGTTGAGAAGGAGGATAACGTCATTGGTCGACTGGCAGTAATGAGGCTTAAACAGGGAGATACACTGCCGGATATTGCGAGACATTTCGGTTTGGGAGGCAACGCAATAAGTGCGGCTAACCCAGGGGTAGATGTGTGGGTGCCTGAGGCTGGGGTGCGCATCATGTTGCCTCTGAGCTTTATCCTGCCGGACACTCCTAGAGAAGGCATCGTGATTAATTTAGCCGCTATGAGACTCTTTCAATTTAGAGGAAATAGTAAGTCAGTGATGGTATCGACCTACCCGCTCGGTATAGGTACCTCAGAGCGAGCCACGCCCATGGGTCAAATGTATGTTGCGCGCAAGACGATCCGGCCGACCTGGTATGTACCTGCCTCAATTCTTAAGGATCATCAAGAAAGAGGAGATCCCCTGCCTGCTGTGGTTCCGCCGGGACCTCAAAATCCCTTGGGAGAATATGCGCTATATTTAAGTAAGTGGACTTATCTGGTCCATGGTACTAACAAACCATCAAGCATTGGTCTTAGAGCAACCAATGGCTGTATCAGACTATATCCAGAAGATGTGAAGAAGCTCTACAAGAACACACCTGTGAATACGTCCGTATTCATCGTGAACCAGCCGTATCTCATAGGTCAACGTAATGGAGTGGTTTACCTAGAAGCTCATGCACCGTTGGAGGATTTGGGCGCTGTTGACTTAGAGAAGATATATGCAAAATTGAGAAATATTGAAAAGAAATCGGGACGCACGCTTGACTGGAGCAAAGTTAAAGAAACACTGACCGAGGCCCGGGGGATTCCTATTCCTATATTTGAGATCCGTCAAGGAAGTGCCGGAAAAGCTGCAAAAATCATAGAGGTCAATCACCCAAGTGAACTTTATGGCAGGCCACAAGTTCCAGAACTGAAAATGGATGCGTGGTATGTTTTGGCAGGGGAAGTGCGTGATGAGACTAGTGCTGTGAGGATTGCCGCCATGATTAACCACCAGGGGCCACAAATACCAGCAAGGGTGTTATCAAAGGGTGATAGTTACCGTGTTATCGCTGGCCCTTTCAATGATATAAGTGAGGCTAAAGATACCACCAAGCGCCTGAAAATTGATTTGGAAATAGCAGGTATATTGATCGAACCTTCAGTTGCGGCGAAAGAAGCTACGGCAAAGCCCAGCATACAATCCACTGTTGTAGTTTCACAACTGTCTTCAAGCGTAATGAAAGAAGCTTCCGCGAATCAGAATGTCCAGTCAACGGCAATCTTACCTGTCGAAGAGAAAAAATTTAATGGTCAAACTAAAGAGCTGCTTTCAATTGCTACGTTAAGAGTTACAAAAAAAGGTAAATATGCTATTCAGATAAAATCTTATCCTGAAGTAGCAAAGAAAGATGCGATGGCGTTTGCAGCGGATCTGAAAAAGAAGCAGCCGGATGTTTACGTGGAAAGAGTTAAAATACGCAAGCGTGGTGTCTGGTATAGGATATTAACGGGACAGTTTGCGAGTATTGAAGATGCTTCCAATTACATAAAGGAAAAGAAAATATTAGAATCGCATCCAGGAAGTTTCGTCCAGTTGAAAGCTGAAGGACGATCATCAAAGCCTAAACCGGAATAGGACGGGCGTGAGGAATATATTATAAACGCATGCAGAGGGTGTATATGGATAAAGAACATAGCAGACGAGGTGGGCATTTTTGCTTTCTCTTTGCCTGCATCATGATAGCGCCAATTCTAATGTGTGGGTGCAGTCACTTTTACGCCAGTCCGGAATTCAAAGAGGCAAATGATTTTTCGAGCCAGGGCAACTACAAGGCCTCCCTAAGCAGATATGAGCAGATTATTGCACGATACCCTACGGAAGGCGACAGGGTCCTCTTCGAGATGGGTTTTATTTATGCGTTTCCCAGAAATCAGCAAAAAGATTATCAGAAAGCTCTGGAATGTTTTCAGAAACTCATAAAGGATTACCCGGGGAGCGGATACAGGCACGACAGTGAAGTGATGATATCTCTTATCGACGATGCTATCCGCAAGGATAAGAGGATTACGACGCAGCAAGGACGGATTGAGGTATTCGAACAGGAGGTTAAAAGCAAGGATAATGAGATTATTGCACAGCAAAAACAGATTGAAGAGCTTGAAAGCAAGGCTCTTACAATATCGGCAGATAAAGTTCTGATAGAAAAAAAAGAAAGACGATTGACGTTGATCTCATCAAAGGAGAAGGTGTTAAAGACGTACAAAATAGCCCTTGGGGGAAACCCGCTTGGTCCAAAAGAGAAACAAGGCGATAAAAAAACCCCCGAAGGAACATACGTCATCGATTCAAGGAACAAAAACAGCCCATATCATTTATCTCTTCACATTTCTTACCCAAATGAAAAAGACAAAAAGCGGGCTGAAGAACTTGGGGTGGTGCCCGGTGGCGATATCATGATCCACGGTATTAAAAATGGTTTAGGATGGGTCGACCGTTTCCACACACAATTTGACTGGACGGAAGGCTGCATTGCTGTTACGGATGAAGAGATCGAGGAAATAGACAGATTGGTACCCGATGGCACGGTTGTTGAGATACGGCCATAAAACGACAGTATAACGACTATACTTTAATCTCCAAAAAGCAAGTTCATATAAAAAAGAGAAGGGAGAAGCTTGCCTGATCCATGACGGTTTTTATAAAGACATTTTCTTTGTTTTTAGTTTTATCCTTTATAATTACATCGCAGACATTCGCACTTGAAAGTTCCCCCAAAAATATCAATGTATTGCTTAAAGCTCTTGAATCGCGGTGTATTGAATATGGCTGGACGGACATCAAGCCTAAAGAGATAAAATGGGAGTATTACAGGACAACGCAGAATAAATACCCACTAATATTTGCCCAGTTTGGAAGCTCAAAAAAAGACTGTATTCTTTTTCTGGGCGCCGTTCATGGAGATGAGCTGTCAACAGTATATGTTCTTTTAAAATTTGCCCATTATATTAAAGATAATTCCTCACTCTTCAAGAATAAATGCATCATTATTGCTCCCCTGGTGAATCCGGATGGTTTTTTCTCAAAACCCGCACAACGTGTTAATGCAAATGGTATTGATATAAACAGGAATTTCCCCACACGTGATTGGAGCGCTGAGGCGTTGCGCCAGTGGGAGGGGAAATATAACGGAAACAGACGCTATTATCCTGGGAAAAAGCCCGGCTCCGAGCAGGAAACGCTTTTTCAGATTGCGCTGATTAAGCGATTCAAGCCTCAAAAGATTCTAAGTGTGCATTCGCCGCTTGGGTTTTATGATTTTGACGGACCTTCATCCGATCTTGATTCATTTGAACATTGGCTGGAAAAGATAAGCAGAGATACTAATCACCCCTTGAAGAAGTATGGTTATTTCCCCGGTTCACTGGGAAATTACGCAGGACACGAACGGGATATTTTCACATTGACACTTGAGCTCCCCTCATCTGATCCCTGTAAAGGAAATGAATATTTCCAACAATTCCAGACGTCTATTGTGAAATTCATCAATTTACGCATAATTGTATACCATACCACGCCTTCTAAGCGTAATCCGAAAAGGTGATATTGAAAAACATATCAGTAAACCAAATAGTGCTATCATAAGACTCGGTTTCTTAATTTTAACCTTTCACGCTAGATTACAACTTAGTCTTTCCCCGATTTAGTGGACGCACCGAAGAGTTTCAGTTAATAAAGATTCGAAGTTATCTGTCAAGGCAATACAAGTCAGGACAATTTATAAAATTAGACTGACCTACCCCTTGCCTGTTGGTTTGATTTGATTGAATAAGCCGATTGTGATAGTAGTTTATACACACATCACATAGTGGAATTGTACAATAAGGATAACTGTTTTCGCCATGTCACAAAAAATCCGTTATTACAGCACAAACAGAAATCTTGACGGCGCCTCAGGGATTGTCCCGTTTAAGGGAATGGTTACTTTTAAAGAAGCGCTCCTGCGGGGTCAGGCACCTGATGAGGGGCTTTTCATGCCCGATTCTATCCCGAAGCTATCTCTCCGTAGCATCATGTCCTTGAGAGATAAGCCTTACACCTCAGCGGCAATGCTTGTGGCGAAGGGCTTTCTGGCCGATGAAATCTCCGACAAGGTACTCAAAAAAATAGTGGAAGACTCGTACAATTACCCGGTCCCGCTGGAAAAGGTGATAGACCGGAAATATATAATGCGGCTTGATCAAGGGCCGACTGCCTCGTTCAAAGATTTTGCCGCGCGGATGATGGCGCGTTTGATGAGCCACTTCCGCGATCGGGGTAAAAGACTGAATGTCCTGGTTGCAACATCGGGAGATACGGGAAGCGCTGTAGGTGAGGCCTTCAAGGGTGTCGAGGGGATTAATGTCTACATCCTGTACCCGGCGGGTGAAGTCAGCGGCATTCAGAAGAAGCAGTTGGACACAATCGGCGATAATGTTCAGGCCATTTCCATAAGCGGCAAGTTTGACGATTGCCAGAACCTTGTCAAGCAAGCCTTCTCTGATACATTTCTTGCCGAGCTTAATCTGACCTCGGCAAACTCCATTAACTTCGGCAGGATCATGCCTCAGATCATTTACTACGTGTATGCGTATGCGCAACTCGCGAACAAGGGAGAAGAAATCGTGTTTTCTGTTCCCTCCGGAAATTTCGGTGACGCCCTTGGCTGTGAATACGCAAGGAGGATGGGGCTTCCCGTTAAGAAGCTCGTCATGCCTACCAATGAGAATGATGAATTCCCTAAATTTCTTGAGACAGGCGTCTATAAAAAGATATCACCTTCCCGGGCATGCCTGTCCAGCGCCATGAACGTCGGGCATCCAAGCAACCTCGCCCGGTTCTTTGATCTGTACGGGGGAACAGTCGATCGCGGGGGCGTAACCCACAAATATCCTGATAAAGAAGAAATGAAGCGGCGCATCTTCTCCGTGAGCATATCCGATGAAGAGACAAGAAAAACTATCAAAAGGGTATATGAACAGTACAAGGTTCTCCTGGAGCCGCACGGTGCCGTGGGCTGGCGGGGTCTGGAGATTTACCTGGAACGAAACGGAGATTTCCCGTTATGCGTATCCATGGAGACAGCTCATCCGGCCAAATTTCCCGATGAAATAAAAGAGCTTCTGGGGATTGTTCCCGAGCGGCCGCAGAGCATGAAGGACATAGAGCAAAGAAGGGGTTCACCTTTTGAGCTTTCCGTTAATTATAAAGATTTTAAAGACTACCTGCGCAGCCGCCTGAAGATTAAATCATGAGAATGAGCTTGCACCTCCCGGTTTCTTTGATGATCCTCTCATCCATCTTTCTTTTTGTGGCATGCGCTACTCTCCGAGACGATCGGCATGCGCAAGGAATTGACTTACAAAACCTCCCCGCAAATGTGCTCGGTAAATCCTCACAGGTTCTCCTTGTCAGGAATATGAACCCTGCCTCAGCTGAGGTTCAGGTTCTCGCTCTGGAAAAGCAAAACAACCGCTGGCATAGTCCTTTTCCCATCTTGGAAGGCGTAATAGGCAGGAATGGTTTCGCGCTGCCGGGGGAAAAGAGAGAAGGAGACGGCAGGACTCCTTCAGGGGTATACCATCTTGGGACAGTATTCGGATACGAGGCTTCCTTTCCGACGAAGATGTCCTACCTGCAGGCAGGTTTTGATGACATCTGGGTCGATGACGTAAACGCCGCTGATTATAACCAATGGGTCAAAATAGGAGCAACCAATGCCTCTTCGTTCGAAAGGATGAGGCGGGAAGACGATTTATACAAATACGGGATTGTAGTAGAATACAACACGAACCCCGTCATCAAAGGTTACGGGAGCGCCATCTTTTTTCATCTCTGGAAAGGTCCGGGACAGCCTACGGAAGGCTGCATAGCACTTTCGGAAGAGAATCTCATCAGGGTCATCCGGTGGCTTGATCCGGCGTCAAGACCTCTTGTTATCATGGGAACGAAGGAAATGATCGATAGGTATGGCAGATGAATCGAAAGTCCCTGCTCATACTGATCTTGCTCCTAATCATCATTATTGTTCATCCTCTTCTCTCAAGTGATAGCTGTGAAAGCGCCATGCCCGGGGGCTTTGTGGATGTGAAAGAGGCAATCCCCTCCATCCATCTCGATATTCGTTACTACAGTTCCCACAATTTCGTCGGCGAGCGGATCGACGGCTACAATGCACCAAAATGCCTCCTCACAAGAGAAGCGGCAATGGCCCTTGCAAAGGTTCAAAAAGAACTTGAGGCATCCTCTTTATCTCTCAAGGTCTATGACTGCTATAGGCCGCAGCGAGCTGTCGATCACTTTGTCCGGTGGGCTAAGGACGTCAAGGACACAAAAACAAAAAAGGAGTTCTATCCCACGATAGAAAAACCGGACCTTTTAGAACGGGTTTATATAGACACCAAATCGAGCCACAGCAGAGGGAGTTCCGTTGACATTACAATTGTATCCATTCCCGTACCGGCGCAAGCAGCATATAAGCCGGGAGATGAACTCATTGAATGCTATCTTCCTGTGGAGAAACGATTCAACGATAACAGCATCGACATGGGGACAAGCTTTGATTGTTTTCACGAATTGTCCCATACTGCAAACGGAAATGTCGGGAAAGTGCAGCGCAAGAACAGGTTACAGCTCAAAGCCCTCATGGAAAAACATGGTTTCAGGAATTACGAGAAAGAATGGTGGCACTTTACCTTAAGGAATGAACCATTTCCTGAGACCTATTTTGATTTTGTCATCAAATGAGTTTCGGTGTGAAAGTTAGATGCCGAAGGGATCATTATGAACATCAAGTCATCCACATTCTTCAGGGCCTACGGCTTTTCGATCTTGCTGATAGTCTCCATCGGCATTGGCGCCGTATTAGGAATAGTCCTGAAAAAAGAAGCCGTCATCTTTAAGCCTTTCGGGGATGTTTTTCTGAACCTCCTCTTTACTGCTATTGTCCCCCTGGTATTTTTTTCCATCGCCTCCGCTGTCGCCGGTATGTCCAATGTCAGACGCCTGGGCAAGATCCTCGCTGCCATGTTGTTCGTGTTTATCCTGACGGGCATTGCTGCCTCGACTATTATGGCTGTTGCCGTGCAGTATTATCCGCCGGCCCAGGGAATCAAGATGGATTTAAATATCCCTGCCGGTCTGGAGCAGTTTAAGACATCAGAGCAGATCGTCAACACCTTTGCTATGCCTGATTTCCTGGATATTCTTTCAAAGAAGAACATGATGGCTTTAATTATCTTTTCCATTCTCATCGGGCTTGCAACATCTTCAGTCGGGGAAAAGGGAAAGGTCTTTGCCACGTTTCTTGCCTCCGCAAATGAGGTAATGATGAAGGTCATCCACTACATCATGTTCTATGCCCCCATCGGGTTGTGCGCCTACTTCGCCTACTTCATCGGGGTATACGGTCCTGAGCTATTGGGTTCTTATGCTAAGGCCATGACGCTCTACTATCCCATTACGATTCTCTATTTCTTTCTTGCCTTCAGCCTTTATGCGTACATTGCCGCCAGGGGGATCGGTGTGCGCAATTTCTGGAAAAACATTATTCCGCCGTCTCTCACGGCATTGGCCACGGCAAGCAGTGTGGCTACCATTCCTTCAAACCTTGAGGCGGCGAATAAAACAGGCATTCCCAAAGACATCAGTGAGGTCGTCATCCCCATCGGCGCAACTATCCACATGGAAGGATCATGTCTCGCCGCCATTTTAAAGATCGCCTTTTTGTTCGGGTTGTTCCAGATGGACTTTTCAGGAACCCAGACACTGGTCACGGCGATCGGCATTGCCATCCTGTGCGGCACGGTGGTGAGCGGCATTCCCGGGGGCGGCGTCGTCGGAGAGATACTGATCATTTCTTTATACGGATTCCCCCCGGAGGTCTTCCCTATCATTACGATGATCGGCACCCTTGTAGATCCGCCAGCAACCATGGTGAATGCCATCGGCGACAACGTATCAAGCATGATGGTCGCCAGAATATTAGGGGGGAGGGATTGGATCAAGAAATGAATTGTTTATTTATACCCTGAATGTACACGCCCTCAACACGTGGAATACTTCATGAATGACCACTCTCAATTTCCACCGTCAAAAAACAATTCGTATCAAATTTTCTTGACTTTAATTTTTAATGTTAATAAATTTATTGTATCAAATCTACCTATCATTATGATCTTTTAAACCAATTCTGTTCTGAGAAGTTTATGCAGATGTTTCCTCAGGACATAACTGGACCTATGAGAAGAAAGTATAACTTAATTCTTGTTCCTATTCTGGTTGCGTTTCTTGTCCTCGCTTCAACTCCTGCGGCAAAGGCGACGGAAGCAGGCCCATTTTACGTCGGTGTGTTCGGCGGATATGTCATACCAAACGACTTAGAAGTCTCAGGCAGCGATGTCGTTCGTTTCGATGTCAAAATGAAAGACAGCTGGATGCTCGGCGCAAAGTTTGGATACATCGTCCCTACATTCAAGTGGGTGGCTGGCGAGGTGGAGTATAACTATTTGGCCAAACAGGACATAGATGTGGCGGGGATCAATGGTGATTTCTCGGCACATAACGTGATGGCTAACCTTCTGGCAAGATACCCGGAAGGGAGGTTCCATCCCTATGCGGGATTCGGTCTTGGCTGGTCGCGTGGTACATTCAAAGCAAGCACTATAGAAGGGTCGGCTGACGAATCGGCTAATGCATTTGCCTGGCAGATCCTGGCGGGGCTGAATTTTGAGATTACGCCGAACTTGTCCGCCGATCTCGGATATAGGTATTTTCAAAGCAAGTACTCATTGGAGGATTCAGATGTGACAGCCAAGAACCACATTATCGTCATCGGTGTCAACTACCACTTCTGATTCGATTCCCCCAGGACTGGACTTCTAAAAGAGGGTTATATTTCCGGCCCTCTTTTTTTATGTGTTTGTGATAATTCCTAATGATTTGTCTAAAAATTATTGCGGTGAGTCGGGCTCAAGCTTTGGATAAAGGAAGTTCAGCGGAATTATTAATTTTCGGGACATCAAAATATGTCCTTAAATATAACTCTTCCTGCTATTTGGGATCAAGCTTAACATATGTTCTTCCTGTTATATTTACCTTTATCGTAGCTTTGGATTGTCTGCTGTTTTTCAGTTTGATATTACCGTAAGGTGAGATGGTTCCCCTTGTAAGAAAGTGAACTGTCCTCCCGCTGCCGAAGCTGGCGCTGTCGATTTTGATATCCTGTCCGAATGACGCAAGATGCTTGGTGACAGCTTCCGGTGTATCGGGTTGAATCGTATAGCTGTGTCCATCAACATCAAAAATGATCTTATATAGCGTATTCTCAGAAACTGCCCTTTCCTTGCATACGAAGAAGTCAGACTCGATATCTCTTGCCGCCGATTCAAGATTTTTGTTAATTACAAAATTGTGCAGCTGCAATCCTCCGATTCCCGCAATGATTGCCAATATGGCAAGCGTTATAATTAACTCAACCAGTGTAAATCCCTTCCTTGATTTCATGGAGCACCTCTTAAGCTTGATTTGCAAGACTCTGGTTTTACGGTCTGTTAACTGAATTGGTTTTTTGAATTATTGAAAATTACAGCGACACTTGCTAAGACATCATTTCGATGCGCGGATCATTTAAGACATGAAAACATGAAAATGCAATATTAAAAAATCATTGAGAAAATACTAGAAATAACTGGTATTAAAAATTATCTCTCCATGACCAGTTTCTGTTCTTCTTTCGGAACATACCACTTGATAAAATTATATCCGATGCCGAGGGGCGCCGGCTCAATACCATGAAAACGGGCCTGGATAATCGGCAGTGCATCGGGCACATAGAGGAATAGATACGGCTGCTCCTCCGCCAGTATCTCCTGTATTCTGTCATAGTATTTTTTCCTCTCTTTCTGGTCAAAGGTGCCCCTTCCCTTTTCTATCAATTTATCGACCTCATCGTTCTTGTAGGATATGAAGTTCAACTCCTGCGGTCCTGTCTTACTTGAATGCCAGACATCGTAGATATCGGGATCCAGAGGTATAGTCCAGCCCAGGATTGTTGCGTCAAAGCGGCGCTTATTGATAAAATCGTTAACAAACGCGGCCCATTCAAGGACCCTGATCTTGACCCTGATGCCTATTTCAGACAGACGCCTCTGGATAATCTCGGCAGTTTTTGCCCTGATTTCATTTCCCTGATTTGTGATAATTTCAAAAACAAAGGGCTGGCCGTCTTTATCCAGTATACCGTCACCATCAGTATCTCTCCAGCCGGCAGCTGCCAGCAGCTCACTCGCCTTCCCGGGATCATAGGGATACTGTTTTACATTTGGGTTGTAGACCCAGGTGCCCGGCTTATAGGGACCTGTGGCCTCTTTGCCTAATCCTAGCAGAATACCCTGGATGATCTCATCTTTATTGATGCCGTAAGCGATGGCCTGCCGTACACGCTTGTCCTTAAACAGAGGATTATTGAGATTATAGCCCAGGTAAGTGTAGGAGAAAGAAAGATACCGGTACTTGTTAAAGTTCTTCCGGAATAAATTATTTTCCGTCTGTCTTGTATATTGCAGGGGTGTCAGGTTCATCCGATCAATGCCGTTTGCGCGCAATTCTAGAAACATGGTGGCCGTATCGGGTATGATCCGCATGATATAACCGTCAATATACGGTCTGCCTTCAAAATAGTCTGGATTGGAGACGAGGACAATCTTCTGGCCGGGCAGCCACTCCCTAAATATGTACGGCCCTGTGCCTATAGGATGACGAGCCAGGGGCGATGTCGTGATATCCTTTTCCTCCAGAAGATGCTTCGGCAAGACAGGCGTACCCCAGCTCATAAGGGCCGGGGCAAAGGGCTTATCATAAGTAACCCGGATGGTATAGTCATTAAGGACATCGGCTTTCTTGACCTTAAGGAAGTCACCTGAATAAGCGGTGGGCGTCTTGGGGTCGATTGTAACCTTATAGGTAAAGAGGACATCTCGAGCGGTAAAAGGATAACCGTCATGCCACTTCACCCCTCTTCTGAGATGAAAGGTAATCACCAGCCCACTCTTTGAGATTTCCCACGACTCAGCCAGGTCCCCTACGATATTAATGTCCTTGTCATACTTAACCAGACCGTTATAAACCATAGAGGCTATACCATGGGACGTGCTGTCTGAAGATAAAATGGGTATCAGATTACTGGCATCGCCGCTGGATCCCTCCACAATGATGTCCCCATAGGCAGGCCCGGAATCGGCAAGGTTCCTATCGACTTTATCCTGTTCCTTCTGGCTGCAAGCCCACAAGGCAACATGTATGACAATGACAATCGCGATAAACTTTGAAATCTTCATGCCGGGAAGATTACAGGATACAAGATACCTTTTCAATTAAATTCTGAACTTCTTTGCGCTTGACACACCCATACCGCTACCCTATACTTTTGCCTCGGCTCACGTGGAATTTCTCCACATAAAACAATATGAATAGTACCCGCTGTACAGACATTTCCTGAAAGTGTCAGCACATGACCGACAAAACCAGACAAACATATCAGAGATGGGAAAATAGGATGGAGAAGCCACACCTGATCCTTGCCGCCGTATGGGACATACTGTGGGATGCAATCAAAAATTACAAGTACAACAGCAATGCCAATCAGGCCGCGGCTATTTCACTGTATGCGATCTTATCCTTTATTCCACTCTTTATACTAACCATGATTGCGGCAAACTACATTTTTGGCACGCGACCCTTTGTTCAGCATGAGCTGATCGAAACCATTCAAGGATTTCACCCCTACTTTTCGGAATCCCTCCTTAAACAGCTTGGCCATATCGAGCAAAAAAAACATGTCCTGGGCTGGGTTGGAATCCTCAGTCTGATCTGGTTTTCCGCAATGATCTTCAATGCCATAGAGAAAGCTATGAACATCATTTTCCGTTCAAGGAAGTATAGGAACTATTTTGTATCCAAACTGCTTGCCATCTCGATGATTCCTATGGGATGGACTGTCGGCATCGCCAGTGTGGGAATTACCTATATGTCAGCACTCATTGCGGAGCAACCACTGCTCTCCGGTAAACAGTTTGTAATCCTCCCCGTCCTGCACGGAGCCCTGTTTCGTTATATACTGCCTTACCTTCTGATAGTTGCATTTTTTACAATCGTCTATAAAGTTATCCCTACAGTAAAAGTCACTCTGGTCAGTGCGTTTACCGGCGCAGCCATCTTTTCCGTTTTAACGGAAATCGCCAAACACTTTTTCACCTGGTATGTATCCAAGTACGCCAGATACCATGTGATCTTCGGTTCCCTGGAAACCGTAGTCATACTTGTAATCTGGGTTTTTTATGTGGCTTTGATCCTCTTATTCTGCGCAGAGCTCATTTCCTCTTACCAGAGAAGGAATCTGATTCTCCTGGAAAAGGCTTTTTTAAAGCCCGGAAAGAAATTTATGAAAATAGAAGAACGCCTGTTCAGGAAATTTGGACGCATGTATCCCAAAGGTGACTATATCTTCAGACAGGGAGATACGGGAGAAGAAATGTACTACATACTCATGGGTAATGTACGCGTGGAGAAAATCACCGGCCAGGTAAAAAAGGCGCTTGCTGAAATGGGCCCCGGACAGTACTTTGGCGAGATGGCAGCATTGATCGATGCACCTCGTACCGCTTCAGTACAAGCCACGGAGGACAGCAATGTGGCTGTCATTGACGGTAACACGTTTCGCAATCTCTTACGGGAAAGCGGCGAGGTTTCCCTTTATATGCTAAAAGAATTTTCAAACAGAATCAAGCAGACAGGTACAGTACTCGGAGAACTCACCCAGTCATGGGTTAGTCTGATTTCCGTTCTCTATTTTTGTTACGAATGGCCCTTGCCGGACAACAAGGACCCTCTTGATGATCTGGCGAGATACACCAGAAAAGACCCATTTGAGATTCAGCAGGTATTATGGGATCTCAGAAATCAGGGCGTCATAGATATCAAGGATGGACGTGTTTCCGATTTCAATAAGGAACGAGCCTGGGAATTACTTAACGAACAGGTCTTTTTCCCGGATAGGCGCTTGGTAAAACGGGAGCTGGAAATCCATATATAGCTCGTTTCTTCAATCTTCCTTCCAAGTCCTGCAGATTAATCTTAACGAAAATTTCCGCCATGCCGTTTGTGAGATAGTGCCGTTTACACAACATCTTGTGCCCCTTTTTCCTTGACATACAAGAGTACTTTTCCCTATACTTCTAAGCCTTGAAAGGTAATGCTCTTAATTACAATTTTTGCCGGAGGGATCTCGATGAAAAAAATCATCTTCGCAGCGATGATGCTTATCCTCTTAAACGGCCTGGCTAATGCCGGAGGAGGACTTGACGGTTTCCTTAACGACCTTAATATTCAAGCCCGGGCTGATATGAATGGCTTTTCCGCAAAAATTAGCGCCCAGTTCGGCGTACCATTGCCGCAGGTTCATGCCGTAATCGGCACTGTCTCCGCTCCAGCCGATGCCTTCATGGTCTTCCAGCTAGGCCAGTTTGCCCATAAGCCGCCCGAAAGGGTCGTACAAGTATACCAGGCTAACAGAGGGAAAGGATGGGGAGTGATCGCCAAGAGTCTTGGTATCAAACCGGGGTCACCTGAATTTCACGCCCTGAAACGCGGTGATTTTGTCCTGAGCGGTGAGCCAGGTGAAAGCCCGGGCAAGGGAAAGGGTAAAGGTAAGGGAAAAGGGCACAATTGGTAGCTTCTTGTACACACTCATAATCCGGAGCTTACCTTGCTAGCTTGAGTAAGGAGTATGAAAGAAAGCTCTAAAGCAAATATATGATAAGTATTTCAAGATTATATTGTGGCGCAGCAGAAACCATGGATGCTTTACGTTATGGAAGCGAGAAGCATAAACGACCTGTTGTCGTCTGGAACATGACGAGAAGATGTAACCTTAAGTGCATACATTGCTACTCCAATTCCCGAAACGTACAGTACAAAAATGAATTAACAACAGTGGAAGGGAAGAAGCTGATCTCCGATCTCGCCGCCTTCGGATCTCCGGTAATTCTTTTTTCCGGCGGAGAACCCCTAATGAGGGAGGACCTGCCTGAGCTGGTTCAGTTTGCATTAGACCAGGGAATGCGGGCTGTCATATCAACCAATGCAACACTGCTGACAAAAAAAATGGCAGACGTTTTGAAAAAAACAGGCATCTCTTATGTCGGCGTAAGCCTTGACGGGATGAAAATAACACATGACCGCTTCCGGGGCGTTAAGGGAGCCTTTGATATGACCCTCAAGGGGATCAGAATCTGCAGGGATGCGGGAATTAAAGTAGGTGTTCGTTTCACCATGAACAGGAAAAATTTTTCCGACATCCCCGCTATTTTTGATCTAATTGAAGAGGAAAATATCCCACGGGCATGTTTTTATCACCTGGTCTATTCGGGACGTGGATCAAAACTGATTGAAGAAGACTTGTCTCACGAAGAATCACGGAAAGTTATTGATATCATCGTGAACAGAACACATGACCTTTTCGAACGGGGAAAGCTAAAAGAGATACTTACAGTAGATAACCATGCCGATGGACCATATCTTTATCTGCGTACACAGAAGGAAGATCCTGAGCGGGCAAAGGAAATTTTGTCTCTCCTTCAAGTAAATGAAGGCAACAGTTCCGGGATCGGTATTGGTTGTGTGAGTTGGGATGGAGAAGTTTATGCTGACCAGTTCTGGAGGGACATATCGTTTGGCAATGTGCGAACACGTCCGTTCAGTGAGATCTGGATTGACACATCAAACGAACTGATGATGCGACTTAAAGACAAAAAGAAATATGTGAAAGGGAGGTGTGCCGTCTGCCGCTGGCTTGATATCTGCGGAGGAAATTTCCGGGCCAGGGCAGAGGCAGTCACGGGAGACATCTGGGCTCCAGATCCGGCCTGTTACCTTACGGAAGACGAAATAGCAAAATAATTACAAAAACATTTAAACTATTTAAGGCCTTTCCCTCTTGACAAGAATTTAAAATAGCTGATAGGTAATCGTACATTATATATCAGAGCGAATTTCATTTCATGACAGGTGCCTGTTTCAATGAATCAGAAAACTTCTGCCAGAGAATGGTTCATGAAAGGATGTAGAACCGACCTTATTGACCCTCAATCCGACAAGGCTATAGAAGCCTACAAAAGAAGTATTATCCTTGATCCAACATTTACAGCTTCATACGTCAATCTGGGGTTCATTTACCTCCACAGGGAGGATTATGAATGGGCCCTGATATGTCTGCAGAGGGTAACCGAACTGGAACCGAACAATCCGGAGGCGTATAATAACCTCGGCTATGTATATGAGAAAATGGGCAGATTGGGAAGTGCAAAGCAGATTTACGAACGAGCTTTAGCTCTGGACCAGGGAAATGTTGAAGCCATAATTAATTTAGGGCATATCGCTGAATTGGAGGGAAATTATCACGGTGCCGAGGAGCGTTATAAAAACGCTATTGAAGCAGACCCAAATGCTGAGTCACCCCGCTTCTTTTTGGCCCTTCTGTACGATCATTACGACATGTTTGACGAAGCAATACAGGCGTATCAGGAAGTTCTGGCAAAAAATCCCTCCCATGAAAAGGCCCTTTTTAATCTGGGAAACCTGTATGTTCAGTTAGGTGACTATGAGAAGGGCATTGAATTCTTTAAGCGTGCACTGACGTTTGACTCTAACAACTCTGAAGCGTGGAATAATCTGGGGTCTATTTACGAAATTACAAAACATTATGAGGATGCGATCACGTCTTACCAGAAATCCCTAGCATTAAATCCTTTCCAAGAGGAAGCCAACGTTAATCTAGCGCAAATTCAGTATAACCAGTATCGATCAAACCCGGGTAGTGTAAATAAAGAAGGAATTATTCGCAGGCTTCATTTTGCACTTTCCATCAATTCACAAAAGTCAAGAGCTAAGCAACTGCTAGAGGAAATTACAAAGGGAAATATGTAGTAATGGGAATAAAAGTCTATGTGGAAACATTTGATTTTTTTTAATGGATTATTTTTTATTCAAGATCAGAATGTGACCCTAGACTTTGATTAACCTTATCCCATTTCCTTGTAATCGCTGGAAAAAATCCCGGTTTTTGTGTGCAAGATATCTATGGAGAATTTATTTTCCTCCTTATCTAAGCCTATTTGCAATGAACTCCCGTATATCACTCCATATAGAAATAGGATCATCTACCGAGGAAGTTGTCAGTTCCGGATGTTTTTTCAGGATTTGTGCCGCCAGAGCCCCGGCTACTCTTATCCGGTGCTCGTGCGAAGTTGACTGCGTTTGTTCAACGATGTGACGCGGAACGTTTATTGATATCCTGTAACCACCGACATCCATTTCTTCTAAAATTTCTTTTTTTATCGCTGGTGCCGCTGCCTTAGGCTCCGGCATTGCCGCTGGCGCAGGCTCTTCCTCAGCCGTTTCGGCTGCCGTCTGAGTTTCCTGCATCTCCTCAATCGCAGGAACCTGTTCTGCAAATTCCCTCTCTTTCTCCTGTTCTGCTTCTTTTGTAAAAGACTCTGCTATCTCTTCTACAGTCTCAACTTTTTCTTCCTCATGAAAATCATCGGTTTGGCGCCGATCCATAAAAGCTTCTACTGAAAGTGCAGAGGAATCGATGGATGCCTTTAATGTCTTATCATCAACCGATTCTTCCATAGCATCACTTTCAACCCTCTTTCGCGGTTTTCTCTTCTGAACGGCCGGCCCTGCCAGATGCCGGAAGCGTTCACCAATCTGATGAACAACTTCCCCGGAAATTTGAGTAAATTGATTTGTTTCCCCTGCTTTTAATGATAATTTGCTGATTTTATTTATCAGACGGGGCACACCGCGTTCGGAATATTCCCATAAAAAGCCATAGGCATCATTTGTAAAAATAGGCCTTAGTCCGCCAGCCAGCTTCAGCCGCGTCTCAACATAAGCCTTCACCAAATCCTCAGATTCAATTTTGTCAATCCTGCTGAATGTCCCAATACGCTGAAAAAGATTCGCCCGTTTGGGATGCTCCAATCGCCGGGCAAGTTCGAGCTGACCTACAAGCACAATCGTAAATAAATTTCTCTGATCCTCCTGCATATTTGTGAGAAGCCTCAGGCTTTCCAGATTAGCGGGAGACATTGCATTCGCCTCATCAACGAATACCAACACCTTCCTTCCTGAATCTATAGTATCGAACAAAATCTTGTTAAATATTTCGAGCAGATTAATTTTTCTTCTTTCTTCACACTGCTTTCCGATGAGTTGGCCTATGATCTCCCTTAAAAGCTCAATAAAAGACATATCGGGATTAGTTACCAGTGCAATTTTATATTTATCGGGATCGAGAGAATCAATAATTATTCGAATGGATAGGGTTTTCCCCAGACCAACATCACCAACAATCACCGCTACACATTCATTCCCTTCCTCTATGGCAAACAGGGTTTCCGCTATTGCATTTTCCATCGAAACATGACACTCGGCATACATTGTCGGGTCCGGTACATTATCAAAGGGCGGTTTTTTTAGACCCCAATAATCGTAATACATAAATTTTAACCTCCGCGATGGTTCAATGAGTCTATCGAAATATTAAGAGTATTAAACCTCGGAACTTCCAAAAACCTCCACGCTTTTCGAAAGATAATCAAGGATATCCTGCAATAGAAAACGCCTCAGTCTGCCAATCTTATAGCTTTTAATCTTCTTCGATTTGACGAGATTCATAAGTGAGCTTTTACTGATCTGCAACATTTGGCAAACATGACCTGACTTAAGCATTTTCACGGTTTCTACTTTCCTGAACTGAAAATTGAAGATAATCTGCCCGTCTCTTCGTTTATGCATGTCTAAGGAAACACCGCTCGAATCACCATTAAGGAAATATTTAACATAGCGGCTTGATTTGACGAGCTCATATTGATCAGGAGTCAAATCGATAGAAATAGTCTCGTCAATATCTTCATCCATTTCAGTATATGTTTCTTTTCCCATATTGTTGGGAATTCCTTTAAGCACATTTGATGGAACTTCAAACAACTCTCTTTCCGGTAAGGCTTGTGTACCAATTCCGGAAGCTTGCCCATCAAAAGGCTCCAGAGCTTCTTCCTTCCTTCTTTTAACTATAGAAAATTTTTTCACTATTATTCCTACCACGGGAAAAGCACAATAAAGTTAGCTACTTATCTAATTGTTTTTTCATATAAATGGATGTGCTTTTTTTATATTTCAATCTTACAAAGAGCGCGTAATTCTAATAAACCATTTCGGATAAATCAACACAAAACTTGAGCTTTTCAGTTAGTAATAATTTGTCAGAAAACAAACATTTAGCACTAGCATATGACAAAGCAAATGGCTCGATTGAAAGTGTATTGGGAGGAATTCCATTACGATTTGTGATGAAGGGGTTTATGAAGCAAAGACAATAACTGATTCAATAATATTTTCAGGACGGCGGATCGTAAAAATCCCCTTCGACAGACCTTCAGGGCGTCTTTACTCCTCTTACCATATTATCGGAGATTATGGCGTCGGCATGACGTAATCTCTGCACTAGAGTGAATAATAAATTGCGGGCTGCCGCGTGTGATGCCTGAACCAGAGACCAGAGCGTGTCTTCTTCCATGGCTAATAATACGCATGACTCATCTGCTACCACAAATGCGGAAGTCGGCTTGTGATCAACAACAGACATTTCTCCGACACTTTCTCCAGGATCGAGCATAACAATCGGTTTGGAGTCAACAGAATCCAGATGAATGCGCAATCGGCCGGCCAGGAGGAAATATACAGTTCGATTTGATTGTGTGGGAACAATGAGAACCTCTTGCGGCTCCAGTTTCAATATTGTGCAAAGATCTAACAGGCCTATAATTACTTCCGGTTCTACGCCTTTTAAAAGATATACTTGTTTTAGATCCATTTCATCTATGTAAAATGCCCCATCATTAGTTTCTTGTTCTTTCAGTACTTGAATGCCATTTCCTGGAAGGCAATCTCTGCCCGGGTCCGAAGCTACCCTTTTCCGCCTTTTAACAATAGAAACCTTTTCCACAATCATCCCTTTTATGAAAACCAAATGGTCTATCCAATTTCCCAATCACACAAACGGATGCTAATCATATGAGCTTTGTACTTTAATTTTCATTTATAATCTTAATAGACGGTTTCAGATAAATCAATATAAAAGGCATGTTATGCCGCATCACATGCAATCACAAAAAATATTAGTGTGGATTCATAATAAAAAAGGGGGCATGATTGGAGGTGAATATCGAGGGAGATTTTCTCATTATCGAAACAACAGCAGGATGCTTTTTAAATTCCTGACTAAGGAATTGCCTCACTAAATTTCTCCCCCATCCTCTTGGATGTAAAAAACTACTGTAAAGTGACAGGTCTCCCTCATAAAATTGGTCGGTTTTGAGTTCCTTGGCCTCAGGGCTGTAAGCGGGAAGATTGAAGATGGCAAGATTTAGAAAATCTATCTCGTTATTGTGCCTGGCTGTGAAATCAAGGGTTTTACGCGCCTCTGTAATCGTCTCTGAGGGGGTACCGAAAAGCAGGTACACATAGGTTGCTATTCCGACCTTTTTCAGGGTCTTCAAGGCAGAAGAAGCCATCATCAGATCAAACCCCTTTCGCATATTATCAAGGATACCTTGATCACCTGATTCCAAGCCAACCTGCAACATGACGCAGCCCGATCTTTTCAGGGCTAGGCAGAAATCCAGGTCTGTCAAGTGAGACGATATCCTGGCAAATCCATACCAGGGAACACCGAAAGATGACTCAGAGAGGGTCTTCAAAAGTGCAGGGCTGAGGGCATTGTCCAGCAGATGGATAAGGACAGGTTTCATTTTTTCTGTGAGGTTGCAGAGATCTTTTATTACCAAGTCGGTCGGTACGGGTTTATAGGGATTCCCTTCCGCTCTTTCCGGACAGAAGGAACATCGGTTCCAATAACACCCACTCGATGCACTATAAGGCAGAATAGTACCTGGAGCGAGATAAGAGTTTACGCTTAAACCATTATAGTCCGGGCTTACATTATTTTCCGCATGTGGAACACCAAATATAGAAAGCAGCTTACCTTCACCCGGTCCAGTCACAAAATCATCAACAAGACCATTAAAGGGGTTTGTCCATCCAGACCGATGTACCCAGGACGTTACCAGTCCGCCACCTAAAACTATCCTAATGCCAGGATGCTCCCTTCTTAAAATGCCGATCATGGCGAATGTACAAAGTGCCTGACTCAGGTAGTTTAATGAAAACCCTACAACAGCGGGAGATTCCTTTTCAAGCTCCGTGAAAAGCATTTTCTTGAAATACCCATAGAAGGGATTAAGCTCAGGCGTCGCAGAAGCCCTTATCAGATCCGCACTTCTGACCGGGGAAAGATCCCGATCAACATAATTAGACAAACTCATGCGCACATTGCTATGGGCAGCAGACACCGCAAGAACCCGGTTGATGTCAATTACTGTCCGTCTATAGCGATCAATATTCTTGTAGGCCTCCCAGTTGTTTAAGGCGGCAATGTTGCTTTCCAGGTAGCGAAATGAGCGGGTAGTCCACTTATCCCTTGTATTTACCGTAAATGACTCTTTGCAGCTCTCTCCTTCCTCCCTAAGAAGATCTTTAATTCTTGAACCGCTTCTTTTTAGGAGGCTTGAGATGCCTCCCAAATTGGCATCAATAACCTTACACGGAATATTGTGATGATTCATCGATCCTGCAAGTTTCGCTAGTCCTGCAGGCGGTTCGCAAGGTTTGACAAGGGGTGGATAAATAAGAAGCATATGTTTTTTGATCTTTTAAGAAGCTCAAGACGTGAGGTCTAATTTATTGACTACTGCTTCGATTAATTTTTTTTAACACATCAATCATGTTGTTATGTATTTTTCCATTTGTGGCCAGAACATGCGGAGAATTAATGGAAAAATTACCGCCAAATAGATCCGTAACCATTCCTCCGGCTTCGATGATGAGAAGCAGACCGGCGGCTGTATCCCAGGGCATTAACTTCAATTCCCAAAAGCCGTCAAAACGGCCCATTGCTACATAAGCCATGTCAAGGGCTGCTGAACCCGCTCTGCGAATCGCCTGGGCATTTATCGCCATTCCTGTGAAATAATTGATATTATTATTCTCATCATCTCTGATATCATAGGGAAATCCGGTCGCCAACAGACTCCTTGAAAGATCGGCTGTACTTGAAACAGAGATCTTTCGACCATTCAAAAAAGCTCCACTTCCCTTTTCTGCTACAAACATCTCATCCAGCATAGGATTGTAAATGACGCCGAGACTGATTTCGCCTTTTTCCTCTAAAGCAATAGATACGCAGAAAACGGGATAACCATGGGCATAATTCGTTGTTCCGTCAAGAGGATCTACAAGCCAGCGAAATTCTGAACCTGTGGCAGTATCTTTTGATTCCTCTGCAAGGATGTCATGATGGGGATATTTCCGTTGAATACTGGATTTAATCAATTCTTCTGACATCCTGTCTGCTTCCGTGACAATATTAATCTCACCTTTATAATCTATAACGTGTTTATCACTAAGCTTTTTCTTAAGAAATTTCCCTGCCTCCCTTGCTACAGATATTGCGAATTTCTTATAATCATCCATATTCTGAACTTATGCCTGTTATGAATTACGTGATTAAAATTTTGAATTTGATTTAAACTGATCAATTTTGAGTCAGCTTTTGAGAATCTTGAAATGTATATCAAGTTTTCCCGTCTTTTGAAAGATGCATCTTTCTGTTGCATGTCTATGAAATTGGTGGTAGTTATTTCAAATGTATAATTCGCCGGTTTCCATTAAATGGAGTCATCTTTTATGACAGAAACTTTAAAAAATGCGGAGAGTCCGGAACAGTCACAGAAAGATTTAAACGCGACAGAACCAGACCTCAAATCTATAAGAGAATCCAAAGGATTCACTTTAATGGACATATTTGAACGCACCCGCATAAGTATAGCGAATCTTGAAGCCATTGAAAATGGTGAATTTCAACTGCTGCCCCCGCCGATTTTTACAAAATCCTTCATTAAAATATACGCAAAAATTTTAGGAGTTGAAAGCAGCCCAATTATATCCCGTTATGAACAATACCTGGAAACGCTTAAATCCTCCCAAAAGGATTTAGTAGAAAAAGAAAAAAGTCCTCAGCCGGTAAGGGTGAATTATAAGTCATTTTTGTGGGGATTTTTTATTCTTATAGTTGCCGGTCTTGTTGCTTTAACACTATCTTCCCATAAATCAGACATCGATATTTTGAAAAATCAAATCGGTGAACCTGTACAGAAGACAGTCAGTTTAAAACCTGCGGATGATATAAAGTCAGAAGTCAAAAGTGAAACAGCTGATCAGTCAAATATGGCACAAAAAACTCAAGAGAAAGCCGGCAAGTTACCCGCTTCGCCTCAGGCACAATCGCCTGCCAACGTGAAGGAGAGTAAACCGGCCGTTCAACAAGGCAAGACATCTCAGGATACCAGTAAACAGAAAAGGAAGATCACCGGAACGTATCAAATAGTTATGGAGGCTAAGGAGCTCACATGGTTAAAAATTACAGCAGATGAGGAACCGCCATACGAAGTCTTACTGCAGCCAGGCGAAAAAATTGAAAAATCTGGATCCCATTTCCTGATCGATGTTGGCAATGCCGGCGGTATTGATATTGCGTTCCAAGGTAAATCTCTTGGCGACCTGGGAAAGCGAGGGGAAGTTGTTCATTTAAAACTGCCTTAGGACTTGAGTTAGATAAAAATAATTTGACACTTAATTTAAAAACAAAAGAGGTTAAGAAAACATGTTTGGAATAGGCATGCCTGAATTGATCGTAATTCTTGTTATCGTTTTAATCGTCTTTGGTGCCGGTAAGCTTCCAGAGATTGGCAGCGCCATTGGAAAGAGTATAAGAAACTTTAAAAAGTCGGTTCGTGAACCGGATGAGATAAATATAACACCCGATTCTAAAAAGATTGATGATAAAAATAAGCCGGGCCAAGACTAAAAAGGAACATCATCCTCCGGCGCTTGGTCGATCCCCGGAGACACTGCAGCCTGATCATCACCGGTTGTATCCGGGCTTCGCATTTGCCCCTTCGAATCCAGCATCTGCATATTTGCAGCAACAATTTCCGTCGTGGAGCGCTTAACACCATCTTTGTCTTCCCATGAACGTGTTTGAATTCTGCCCTCAATAAATATTAATTTCCCCTTGGAAAGATAATTACTGCAGATTTCCGCCAATTTTCCATAGGCTACTATCCTGTGCCATTCTGTCCTCTGGAGCTTTTCGCCGCTCTTGTCTTTCCACTGGAGGTCCGTTGCCAGCCGGAAATTCGTCACCATTGTGCCATCCGGTGTATATCTGACCTCAGGATCGGCACCCAGTCTTCCTATTAATAACGCCTTATTCACCATTCTCGTCTCCCTTCCCTGAATCTGCGTGAGATGCGGAGGATCATACAAAACTTTACACTGAATGGCAACGTAAAATTAGGCGCGATATGAATTTGTACTTGATTTTATAAAATAAATGAAGTAGTTATCTTTTATAGAGACTTTGCAGGGGTGCCGACCAGGCTGAGAAGATACCCTTTGAACCTGATCTGGGTAATGCCAGCGGAGGAAATCGAATCTGTAGCATTTCTTTGGGGCATATCCTTAAAAGTAAAGAGGGTATGCCCCATATTAATTTTATATGATCCGAGTATTTTAGGAGAATTTTTGTAATGACACAGTTAGAGCAAGCCCGAAATGGCCTAATATCCGAAGAAATGAAAAAAAGTGCCGAAATGGAGGGGGTACCTCCCGAATTCATTCGCAGCGGTATCGAAAAAGGCACTATCGTTGTGGTTCGTAATATAAAACACAACACCATAGCACCGCTTGCCATAGGCAAGGGACTAAAAACAAAAATCAATGCCAATATAGGAACATCCAAAGACCGAGTGGATCTCAATCTGGAGCTCGAAAAAGTAAAAATATCTATTGCCGCCGGTGCTGACACAATCATGGACCTGTCTACAGGTGGAGATATCAGAAAGATCAGACATGCCATCATCAAGGCGTCAACGCTCCCTATCGGTACAGTCCCTATTTACCAGGCCGCTGCTGATATGGTTGAGGCAAAAAAGGCCATCATGGAGATGACCGGTGAAGATATGTTCCGGGTTATTGAAGAAAATGGCGAGGATGGAGTTGACTTCATAACTGTTCATTGCGGTGTAACAAGAAGAAGTGTTGCCTGCATAGAGGAAGAAGGGCGCATTTTAGGTATTGTCAGCAGAGGCGGATCTATACTCAGGAACTGGATGTCATTTAACGACAAGGAAAATCCCCTGTATGAACAATATAACCGTCTGTTGGAAATTGCCAAGCGTTACGATATGGTTCTCAGCCTTGGTGACGGCCTCCGGCCCGGATGTCTTGCCGATGCCACAGACCGGGGACAAGTCCAGGAACTTATTCTTCTTGGTGAGCTCGCAAAACAGGCAAGAGACTACGGGGTTCAAGTCATGATAGAAGGACCGGGGCATGTACCCATCAAAGAGATAGAAGCCAATATCCAGCTGCAGAAGAGTTTGTGCAACGGCGCACCCTTCTATGTCCTTGGACCACTGCCAACCGATATCGCTCCCGGTTACGATCACATCACTTCGGCCATCGGCGGAGCCATTGCCGGATCAGCCGGGGCGGATTTTCTCTGTTACGTGACACCATCGGAGCATCTCCGCCTCCCCACTCTCGAAGATGTCCGGGAAGGCGTAATCGCATCAAAGATCGCTGCCCATATTGCCGATATTGCCAAGGAAATCCCGGACGCTCTCAGTAAAGATAAAATGATGGCGCGTTACAGAAGGGATTTCGACTGGCAGGGTCAGGTTAAAACTTCCCTTGATCCGGAAAAAACAAAGAAATTTCTTGAGACGAGCAAAAGCGCAAAAGAAGAAGGATGCACTATGTGCGGAGAATTTTGCGCCATCAAACTGGGGAAGGCAGTCTCTCATAAAAAAAAATCTTGAAAGAATTCCAGCATTCAATGATTTGACATTTAAATTGTTTGCTGCTCGATGATCTTATAAGTGTTTGAAGAATTCTCTTCACTTTTATATTCCTCCTTCTTTCTTCAATCGCCAAGATTTGATGCGGCATATATACCTCTTTTTAATGGACATTTGTTCTTCTCTTCAACAGTTTGATCTGCCCATTTGAATCCTTGGTCCCTTGAATCCTCATTAACTTTTCTCAATTGAACGAGGAAATAATCCATCTCTTAAATCATGCTTGACTAAATTCTGAAAAAAATATAATCAAATCCGATTTCTTTTTTAAATTGGACAAGTTATTTATGGAAGACAGCGAACTTTTAAGGAAAAGAAAAGAAAAAATAGAATCACTAAAGGCTGACGGTATTGAACTCTATCCTAATGACGTCCGCGTTAAGGATACAACTGCCTGTATTGTTGATAGATTTTCCCAGATGGATAGCAACGCCGTTGCGGCCGTCAAGGAGAGATTTTCCATAGCTGGCAGGTTGATGGCCATTCGCGACTTCGGCAAAGGGTCTTTTGTGATGATCCAGGACAGGACAGGAAGACTTCAAGCCTATATCAGAAAGAATCAGGTAGGGGAAGATACCTATTCGTTATTTAAAAGACTCGATGTAGGAGATATTATATTTGTTGCAGGGAAGATATTCAGAACCAGGACAAATGAACTGACTATTGACGCCGAAGAACTGAGGCTTTTGTCCAAGGCTATAAGACCTCTACCAGAGAAATGGCACGGCCTCACGGATATCGAAACAAGGTATCGCCAGCGACATCTCGATCTTATTGTCAACCCGCATGTTAAAGAAGTCTTCTACAAGCGGAGTCGTATCATTCAACTTATACGTCGCTTTATGGAGGAACGCGATTTTCTGGAAGTAGAAACTCCCATGATGCAACCGAAGGCGGGTGGTGCGATGGCACGCCCTTTCAAGACCTATCATAATGCCCTCGGTATGGATTTTTACCTGAGGATAGCCCCTGAACTCTATCTAAAAAGGCTGATTACCGGCGGACTCGAAAGGGTATACGAAATAAACAGAAACTTCAGGAATGAAGGCATCTCCACCATTCATAACCCCGAATTTACAATGCTGGAATTCTATCAAGCCTACGCTACCTATGAGGATCTGATGGTGCTGACAGAAGAGATGATTTCGCTCATTGCGAGAGAACTTCTCGGTTCCCTCAAGCTTCAGTACCAGGGTACTGAAATCAACTTGACACCCCCCTGGCCACGTATTTCTGTCAAAGACGCACTTATCCGATATAGTAAGGTAACCGCTGATATACTGGAGGATGCTGCCAGGATTGTTGCTTACGCCAGAGATCTGGGACTGAACATCAAAAATGATGAACCTCCTGGAAAAGTTATGATGGCCATATTTGAAGAAGAGGTAGAAGACAAGCTCATACAACCCACGTTTATAACTCAATATCCTGTCGAGGTTTCTCCCCTTTCAAGGAAAAATCCTGCCCACCCTGAGCTGACTGACAGATTCGAACTATATATTTATGGAAAGGAAATTGCTAACGCATTTTCAGAGCTTAATGACCCTGTTGACCAGCAGGAACGGTTTGTCATGCAACTTAAAGAAAGAGAAGCCGGGCATGACGAGGCACATGAAATGGATGAGGATTACATCCGCGCACTCGAATATGGTATGCCGCCTACCGCAGGAGAAGGAATCGGTATCGACAGGCTTGTCATGCTTTTCACGGACTCCGCCTCCATACGGGATGTTATCCTTTTTCCCCTTTTGAGAACCAAGGAAGAATAAAAAAAACCGATGTCCTTTGAACTTTTTATCAGCCTCCGATACCTCCGGGCCAAGAGAAAACAGATCTTTGTCTCCATCATCACATTTATATCTGTTGCCGGGATTTTCCTTGGTGTTGCCGCGCTGATTATTGTCCTTGCAGTAATGAACGGCTTTGAAACTGACCTCCGTAATAAGATACTTGGGATAAATTCTCATATTGTTTTGATGAAACATACCGGGGCAATGAGAGATTACCAAAAAGTTATGAATGAGATATCCGATGTCAAGGGTGTTGTTGCTTCCACACCATTCATTTACAGTCAGGCCATGATCAAAAATGAAGGGCATACCAGTGGTGTAATCTTGCGGGGAATGTTGACCGACAGCGCATTCAAAGTCATCAACCTAGGAAAGATGCAGGAAGGAGACATTAACTACCTTTCCGGGAAATATCGGTTCGACCTCCCGCTCAGCAAAGATGCTTCAACGCTCCCCGGAATTGTCCTGGGTAAGGAACTGGCAAAAAATATGGGGGTCTTTCTTTTCGAGCCTGTCAGCATAATATCTCCCATGGGGGTCGCAACGCCGATGGGGATGGTCCCAAAAATGAAAAAGTTTATTGTCGTGGGCATTTTTGATTCAGGTTTCTACGAGTACGATTCTACTTTAGCGTATATATCGCTGAAAGATTGTCAGGAATTCCTCGGTCTGGGAGAACAGGTGACCGGCCTGGAAATAAAAGTGGATGACATCTACAAGGCAAATGCCATTGCCAAATCCATAGAGAGGAAACTTGGATTCCCTTTCTGGGCCAGGCACTGGATGGAAATGAATAAGAACCTCTTCGCCGCCCTAAAACTCGAGAAGAGGGTGATGTTTATCATCCTCAGTCTCATTGTCTTGGTTGCGGCCTTCAACATAATATGTACCCTGATCATGATAGTCATGGAAAAAAACAAGGACATCGCCATCTTAAAATCCATGGGGGCAACTTCAAAAAGCATCATGAAGATTTTCATATATCAGGGATTGACAATCGGCGCCGTCGGCACAATCCTGGGGTGCATCGGTGGACTTGCTGTTGCATTAAATCTTGAGAAGGTTTCCGTGTTCGTTGAAAATCTTTTCGGCTTTAAGATACTGCCAGGAGACGTGTATTACCTGAGTCAGCTGCCTTCGCAAGTTAATTATAGCGACGTTTTAATAATTATTGTAGGAACTATGCTGATATGCTTCCTTTCTACTATTTATCCATCCTTGAGGGCTTCCAAACTTGACCCGGCGGAGGCCCTGAGATACGAGTGATGATACAGGTAAATAACTTAAACAAAACTTTCGTAAAGGATGGAAACAGGATCGAAGTTTTAAAGGACTTGAACCTCACTATCGGCCGGGGACAATCATTGGCCATTCTCGGTGTTTCCGGTGCAGGGAAAAGCACCTTGATCCATATTTTAGGAACACTGGATCACCCCACATCCGGCGTCGTACTGTTTGATGACGTTAATGTCTTTGAGTGGGATAAGAATAAACTGTCAGAGTTCAGAAACAAAACAATCGGTTTTGTTTTCCAGTTCCACAACCTGCTGCCGGAGTTTAACAGTCTGGAAAACACAATGATGCCGGGACTGATTCATGGATTGTCTCACCGCAAAGCAAAGGATCGGGCGGAAGCCATATTGCACGAAGTAGGACTCGGCGACAGGCTGACCCACAAACCAGGAGAGCTTTCCGGGGGAGAGCAGCAACGAGTTGCCGTGGCACGGGCTCTTATGATGGAGCCTGAAATTATCCTGGCGGATGAACCTACCGGGAACCTCGATAGTGAAACAGGGCAGAAGATAGAAGACATCCTGGTAGAGCTTAACAGAATAAAACAAATTACTCTTGTCGTCGTGACCCATAATAAATCACTTGCCGACAGGATGTCGCAGAAGATAGGCCTGCGGGATGGGAAGATTCATAACTATGAATTATGACTTCGTAAAAAATCCATATGCTGCGTTGCGCTACATCCCTCGTCATTGCAGCGTACGCCTGTGTACGCCTCATTCCTCGGGATTTGCGCGCCTTGCCTCTGGAGCTTTTTACAAAGTCATCCATTTTCAACTAAGTTTGCAACTTCTTATGAGATTACCATGAATAAAAAATATATTCTCATAAAAGCCGCCGTACTGCTGACTTTATTCATTTTAATATATCATCAGAACGTCCTTGCGGAAGATGTGAAAAAAATCGTCCTTCTTCCCTTTGAAATATACAGTAAGGCCACTGTTTCCGAACTGCGTGAAGACGTTTATAAAGGACTTTCCACGGAACTGGTCAAATCAAAAAACATTCAGCTTATTGAAAGAGGTACATTTGCCAAGGCCATCGAGGGTAAAAAGATCGATGAAAAACTCGCCCTTAGTGTAGGTAAAGAACTTGGGGCGGATTATGTAATCATGGGAAGCCTCTCTGCATTTGGAGAGCAAATCAGTATCGATGCGAGAGTGATTGATGTAAAGGAAGGGAGAGCCCTGCCGGCCATATTTGCCCAGGGCAAAGGCATAAAAAGCATTGGCTCCATATCCGCACAGATAAGGACAAACATCATCATTAAGATAGCGTCGGGTATGAGGATAGCAAAAATCGAATTTAAAGGTAACCGAAAAATCGAGAGCAGTGCTATCAATCAAGTTTTGAAAACCGCCAAAGGTAACCTGTTTTCAGAAGCAGACCTTTCCACTGATATCAAAGCTATTTATAAGATGGGATATTTCGATGACGTAGCTGCTGATATTATAAACACTCCAGATGGGAAAATCATCACTTTTATTGTGAAGGAAAAAGCCCTTATCTCAGAGATAAGAATTAAGGGGTACAAAGGCGTTGATAAAGGGGATATTGAAAATGCACTTACATTTAAAGTTAAGCAGATTCTTAACCCGGAGAAAATTGCCACAAGTATAGAAAAGATTAAGGCCCTTTATGACAGCAAGGGATACTACAACGCGGAGATTAAATATGAAGTCAGCAAAGAAGGTGAAAAAGATGTTATCGTTACCTTCAACATCATGGAGAATGAAAGACTTTATATTAAAACAATCTCTTTTGATGGAACCCGGGTATTTACCGATAAAGAATTGAAAAACTTGATGACAACTACGGAAAAAGGATTTTTCTATCTTTTTACCGACTCAGGTATATTGAAAAGAGATCAATTAAAGCAGGATACCAATAAGATTGCGCAATTTTACCTCAATCACGGCTATATAAATGTCCAGGTCGGTGAACCTGTAATTACCCATGACAGAAAGGGCATCTATATAAAAATACCGGTTGTGGAAGGTAAACAATTCAAAGTCGGCAAGGTTGATATTACTGGTGACACGTTATCAGTGCCCCGGGCTGAACTCCTGGATAAATTAAAGATAAACAAGGCAGAATTTTATAACAGGGAATCAATCATCAAGGATATGGAATATCTCAGCCAGGTCTGCAATGACGACGGTTATGCCAATGCCGATGTCGCACCCCGCACTGTTCCTCAGGAAAAAGAGCAAGCTGTCGACGTTACTTACAATATTAAAAAAGGTAATCAGGTCTACATCAACAGGATAACCTTCACGGGTAATACAAAAACACGGGATAAAGTATTAAGAAGGCAGTTATCCATTAACGAAGGAGATCTTTACAACAGCAGCAAGCTTAAGCAAAGTTACAACAATCTTAACCAGCTGAGATACTTTGAAGAAGTCAATTTTCAGACGGAAAAAGGGCCGGATGAAACCCTCACCGATGTCAATATCGGTGTCAAAGAAAAGCCTACCGGTATGTTCAGTATCGGTGGCGGGTATAGTGCCACAGATCATGCCATTGGTACTGCCCAGATTTCCCAGCAAAACCTCTTTGGCAGGGGGCAGACTTTAAGCCTCAAGGCGAGTCTAGGGGGGGTATCATCATTGTATGAACTTTCATTCATAGAGCCATGGCTGTTTGATATTCCTCTATGGAGTAAATTCGACCTCTGGAATTCATATCGGCAGTACGACAGCTATAATTTATATACAACGGGTTTTGGAATGACGTTTGGTTATCCTCTTTCTTTCCTTGGGAAAGGAGTATCGGGTTACATAGGATATAAGTTTTCTTCATTCAATGTCACAGATGTTCTGGATACGGCATCGCAGTTAATCAAGGATCAGGCAGGGAAAACAACGAGCAGTACGTTATCCGCCAGTATTAGGAGGGATACGACTGACGACTATATATTTCCCACAAAGGGCTCGAGAAACGTTGCCGGTGTTGATTTCGTAGGAGGACCTCTACTAGGCGACGAAAAATTTATCAGATACGGGGTAAAATCCACATGGTTCTTCCCCCTGCCTCTGGATACGGTATTTGCCGTGCAGGGGCAAGGCGGATACATACAGGGAAGCAGCGATGTGAAGGAGGTCCCCATTTATGAGCGTTACTATCTGGGAGGACTAGGTTCTCTGCGTGGGCTACGGGATGTAGGGCCAAGGGATCCTGTCACGGGAGACCCCCTTGGCGGTTTTACAATGTTATGTTTCACTGCTGAATTTGTATTCCCTATTATTAAAAATGCCGGTATAAAAGGGGTAATATTTTATGACACAGGAAATGCTTGGGACAGCGGTTATCATTTGGACGACTTGAGGCAAACTGCGGGTCTCGGCGTCCGGTGGTACTCACCCATCGGTCCGCTGCGTCTTGAATGGGGATATGTCCTGGATAGAAAGGATTTTGAACCTGCAAGCAGATGGGAATTTACAATCGGTATGTTTATGTAGACATGCCTTGTAACATAAATAAGGAGGAAAAGTTTATGAAAAAAAATGGCCTGATGTTTTTTACAATAATGACAGTTCTTGCGATTATTTTGTATGGCTCTTATGCCGTTGCCGCTGAAAAGACAGGCTTCATCGACATGAGACGGATCATGCTCAATTCAAATGCGGGGAAAAAGGCTGCCGCAGAATTGAACAAGCTCTATGAAAAGGACAAAGGACAGATACAGGCAAAGGAAGCAGAGTTGAAGAAGCTGAAAGAAGATCTCGACAAACAGAGAGCGGTGCTTACTGAAGCAGCCATGAAAGAAAAAGAGGCATCATACCAGAAGAAATTCAGGGACTACCAGTTGCAGGTCAAGGATGCCAATGATGAGATGCAGGCAAGGGATCAGGAACTTTCTAAAAAGATGATTCCTGAGATCCTTAAGGTGGTGAAAGCCATCGGCGACAAAGATAAATATACTATGATTGTTGATTTGAGCAGTATTCCGATGCCTTACTATGCAAAAGAAAACGAGCTGACAGATCGTGTTATTCAAGAGCTCAATAAAACGTATAAACCATAAACCTTAAAAATCAGGATGACGTTTTGAAGAAGACATTGATTGAAATTGCATCTTTTTTAAATGGTAAGGTCAGCGGAGACCCGCAGGTAGTAATCGAAAATATCCGCGGAATCGATGAGGCCGGAGTGGGTGATCTTACCTTTATCGCAAACCCTAAATACAGGAATATGTTTGAGACAACAAATGCCTCAGCTGTTCTGGTCTCACCGGAAACGGAGAAGACCGATAAAAATCTGATTATTGTTGAAGACCCCTATATCGCCCTCGGCAAGGTCCTTGAACTTTTTCATCCCGAAGAACGTGATTTACCAACGGTAAGCAAGGAAACCTTTATTGAGGAAGGTGCCATTATCTCCGAGGACGCTACAATCCATCCAAATGTTTATATAGGTCGTGGAGCGAGAATCGAACGCGGGGTTATCCTTCACCCCGGCGTCTGTATCGGTCGTCATGTCGTTATTGGTGAAGATTCGATCCTGTATCCCAACGTTGTTGTATACAGAAGATGTATTATCGGAAAGAGGGTCATCCTTCATGCAGGGGTTGTCATTGGAAGTGACGGGTTTGGCTTTGCCAGACCTGGACAGGCGAACATAAAAATTCCACAGGTAGGTATAGTTCAAATAGATGATGATGTTGAAGTTGGGGCCAACACTACCGTGGATAGGGGTACCATTGATAAGACCTGGATTCAGAAGAATGTAAAAATCGACAATCTCGTTCAAATCGCTCACAATGTGGTTATCGGTGAGAACTCCGTAATTGTATCGCAGGTCGGCATCTCGGGGAGTACAAAACTGGGTAAAAGTGTCATTCTGGGGGGGCAGGCAGGCCTGGTCGGCCATCTTACTATAGGGGATTACGTTATGGTTGGCGCCCAGTCTGGTGTTCATGAGGATGTTCCCTCTAACCAGATCGTATCGGGCTCGCCTCATATGCCTCACCGGCAGTGGCTGCGAGTCGAGGCCTGCGTTTCACATCTCCCGGAAATGAGAAAGACTGTTGCAACACTTTTGAAAAGAGTAGAAGAACTGGAAAAGAATTTAAAAACTCTAAACACTAAGTCCTAGATACTAAACAATATCAAAACCCAAATGCTCAAAACGTTTGGAACTTTGATATACGTATTTTATATTTGTTTAGAATTTCGATATTCGAATTTAGAATTTAAGGAATTTGATATGAACATTCATCCAACTGCAATTATCTCACCTGAGGCGAACCTTTCAGAGGGGGTAGAAATAGGCCCCTACACTATCATAGGCCCGGATGTAAATATCGGTAAAAAGACAGTCATCGGACCCCATGCAGTAATCGAAGCCTATTCGGATATAGGTGAGGGCTGCCGTATATTTCAATTTGCTTCAATCGGTGCTATTCCCCAGGATCTGAAATTTAAAGGTGAGAAGAATCGAGTTATCATTGGAAACAATAACACGATAAGAGAGTTTGTTACTATCAACAGGGGAACCGCCGCCGATATCGGTGCAACTATTATCGGAAACAATAATCTCATTATGGCCTATTGTCATATTGCCCACAATTGTAAACTGGGAAATAATATCATTATGGTAAATGCGTCTAACCTGGCGGGCCATATTCACGTTGAAGATCACGCAATCATCGGTGGATTAACGGGCGTCCATCAGTTCACGCGCATAGGCTCTCATTGCATCATCGGAGGCATGTCCGCAGTGGCCAAGGATATCCCGCCGTTTGTCATGGCATCGGGTAACAGGGCAAAACTTTACGGCCTTAATATAATAGGACTGAAGCGCAGAGGCTTTAAAGAAGAGAATATTAAGGCGCTGAAAGAAGCCTATAGGATCATTTTTCGATCGTCTCTGCTATTGAAAGCCGCTATTGAAAAGGTAAAAAGCGAAGTTGATGACTTGCCTGAAATTAGACAGTTTATTGAATTTATAGAAAAATCGGAAAGAGGAATAAGTAGATGAAAATAAAATCCTAAGCACGAAAACCTAAATCCTAAACAATGACAAAATCCAAATGACCAAAGAGTCTCAAATAAGTTGTTTAGAATTTAGATATTCGGATTTAGGATTTATAAGTTCTCACGGTGCAGTATGAAGAAAATCAGGATAGGGGTGGTTGGAATTGGTCATTTGGGCAACTACCACCTGCAAAAATACAGCCAGTTATCTAATTGTAAAATCGTCGGTGTCGTGGACATCATAGCTGAGCGTACACGGAAGGCAGCCGAAACTTATAACTGCATGGCTTTGTCCGATCACCATGAGCTGATAGGATTGGTTGATGCCGTTAGCATTGCTGTTCCCACAGTATCCCATCACAGGATTACGAAAGTTTTCTTAGAAGCAGGCGTCGATGTCCTGCTGGAGAAACCCATTGCTGCCACCATTGAAGAAGCCGATGAACTTATAGCCGTTGCCGAGGCAAAAGGATCGATATTCCAAATAGGATTTCTGGAGCGATTTAATCCGGCGATTGTTGCGTTGAAGTCGGTTATGGGAAAGCCGCTCTTCGTTGAAACACACCGCCTTCATCCCTATTTTGAACGAGGTACGGATGTTGATGTCATACTTGACCTGATGATCCATGATCTCGACATTATTTTGCACTTTGTCAAATCACCCGTACAGAATGTAGAAGCCGTCGGTGTATCGGTATTGTCGGACAAGGTGGATATAGCCAACGCCAGAATCACTTTCAAGTCCGGCTGTGTGGCCAACATAACCGCCAGCAGAATAACAGGGAAGACCATGCAGAAAATTCGATTCTTTGGTCTGGAGGGATATCACGCGGTTGATTATGAAAAGCGTGAACTGGTCTCATTGAGCAAAAGAGAAAGGGCCGGTGGAAAAGTTGAAATCAGCGGAAACCCCGTGGAAGTCAAGAAACTTGACCCGTTGGAAGAAGAGATCCGCTCCTTTGTTGATGCGGTGATCAGCAGGAATCCGCCTCCCATATCCGGGAAGGAAGGAAGAGATGCCCTCGAACTGGCTCTTCTCATCGCCGAAAAGGCGAAAAAAGCGCGGGAGATACTGCCATGATACCCATGGTCGACCTGCAAAGACAGTACAAACTTCTCAAAACAGATATTGATGCCGCAATACAAGATGTACTTGGCAGCACCCAGTTTATTCTGGGGCCGAATGTAGCGGAACTGGAAAAAGAAATCGCCGCGTATCACGGTATCCCGCATGCTGTCGGCGTTGCCAGCGGAACCGACGCCCTGCTGTTGTCGCTGCGGGCCTGCGGAATCGGCCCGGGAGATGAGGTTATTACCACGCCCTTTACCTTCATTGCCACTGCTGAAGTTATATCACTCCTGTCTGCCATACCCGTCTTCGTGGACATTCAGCCGGAAACCTTCAATATCAACCCTTCTAAATTAGAAGAGAAGATTACGGGAAAGACCAAAGCAGTCATACCTGTCCATCTTTTCGGCCATCCGGCAGACATGGACCCGATAGTCAAAATTGCCCGTAAGTATAATATTAAAATTATAGAAGACTGCGCCCAGGCCTTCGGCGCGACATACAACGGGAAGAAGGTAGGTACCATAGGTGACTGCGGCTGCTTCAGTTTCTTCCCGAGCAAGAACCTAGCCGGTTACGGTGACGGAGGGATGATCATCACCCGGAATGAGGATCTGGCCGCAAAGGTAAGATTACTGCGCAACCATGGCAGCGCGATTAAATACCATCACTCGACTTTAGGCTATAACAGCCGTCTGGACGAAATCCAAGCCGCTATCGTCCGTGTCAAAATGAAAAAGATCGAAGAATTCAACGACAGGCGGAGGATTAATGCTGACCTATACAGGAAGTTCATCAAAAGGAACGATGTCTTGCTCCCCGTCGAGATGTCCGACTGCAAACACGTATATCATCAATTCACGATTCGCTCAAAAAACAGGGACAGCATTATAAACACCCTTAAAACCAATAATATCTCATCCGCGGTCTATTACCCAGTGCCTCTCCATAAGCAGGATGTGTTTGTCCGACAGAACATCAGCGGCCATAACCTGATAAACAGTGAGATATGCGCCGGAGAGGTACTCTCCCTTCCTATGTTCCCGGAGTTGGAAAAAGAAGAAATTCAATATATCAGCAATGTGATCAATCATGCATCCTGAAGAAACACCCCTCAAAGAAAAATCAAGCGGTGAACCCGGCAATAAAAAGCAGATCATGATCGTGGCCGGGGAAGCTTCAGGCGACCTGCACGGAGGAAACCTTGTACGGGAAATGCGCCGGATCGATCCCGCCATACGATTCTACGGTGTCGGCGGCAGGAAGTTGAAAGAAGCCGGTGTTGAACTGCTGGCAGATTCAGCAGATATGGCAGTCGTCGGACTGACCGAGGTCGTCTCTAAATTAGGATGGATACTAAAAGTTATGTCTCAGCTGAAGGCATCCATGAAAAAAGACAGACCCGATCTTGTCATTCTCATCGATTACCCGGACTTCAACCTGCCGCTTGCGAAGGCGGCAAAGAAATATGGCATTAAGGTCTTTTACTACATCAGCCCCCAGGTGTGGGCCTGGAGAAAAGGGCGCATCGGACAAATCAAAAAAACCGTCGATAAAATAGCCGTGATTCTGCCCTTTGAAGCGAGCCTCTATAATGAAGCCGGTATCAATGCCGAATTTGTGGGCCATCCCCTCCTGGATGTGGTCGGAATGAAATACTCACGAAAAGAGGCAATGCTGAAATTTGGCCTCAAGGAAGGGGTAACAACAGTGGGAATTCTGCCCGGCAGCAGGCAGTCCGAAGTCAGCAGACTTCTTCCCGTAATGCTCAGGACAGCGGCGATTATCAAAAAGAAACTCGAACCCGTACAATTTGTGCTGCCCCTGGCCGATACACTTGATATTGCCTTTGTCTCACAAATAATTTCGCAATATTCAATAAAAGTGAAAGTCATCCGTGATGAGGTTTATGATATTATAGCCTGTACAGATATTGCCATGGTAGCATCGGGAACAGCCACCCTGGAAACAGCGTTGATGGAAACACCCATGGTTATCATTTATAAAGTGTCTGCTCCTTCCTATTATGTAGGAAAAATGGTAATAAATATTGATCATATCGGTCTGGTCAATATCATAGCCGGAAAGACAGTCGTCCCGGAATTGATCCAAGACGATGCCAATCCGGAAAAGATAGCCGCCACGGTTATGGACATAATTTCTGACAACAAACGTATGACTGATATCAAGACAGAACTGTCAAAAATAAGGGATATGCTGGGAAGCCCGGGCGCTGCTGAAAGGACCGCCCGCCTGGCATACGAAATGATAAATACGAAACAGTTTGAAGTGAGCTAAAGTTAAAAGTGAACTAAAGTTTGAAATGATCTAAAGTTGAAGTGAGCTAAATTGACTAAAGTTGGAAGTGAGCTAAAGTTGGAAGTGACTAAAGTTAACAATAAGCAATTTGCTCAAGATCTCGAAAAACGGACACTGAAATTTGGTGTGAGAATTGTCCAACTGTCATCAATTTTACCCAATGCACCGGAGAGCCTAGTGATACGCAAGCAGATGACTAAATCCGGCACCTCAATCGGTGCAAATTATCGTGAAGCTAATAGAGCCAGGAGCAAGGCAGACTTTAGAAATAGAATCAAAATTTGTGAGAGTGAAGCGAGTGAAACACAATACTGGCTTGAGGTTATTATGGACACAGAGTGGCTGAACCATGAGAAGGTAATGCCGGAATACTAAGGAATGTAGCGAACTACTTGCAATCTTCACTTCAATAGGCAAAAATAGTTAAAAACAATTTTATAACTTTTAACTTTAGTCACTTTTAACTTTTAACTTGTAACTCATATTCAGGATTTTATTCATAGTGGATATTTTCAAGCGCCTTTTAAAACTGGCAAGACCACACATACCAAAGTTCATCCTGGCAATGCTCTGTATGCTGGCGGTTGGCGCCACTACGTCGGCGCTCGCCTTTCTCGTGCAGCCGGCTCTTGACGAGATCTTTCTAAAGAAGAATGCTGATATGCTGATATTGATGCCTATCGCTGTTATTGTCATATACATGATAAAGGGAACTTGCAACTACGGGCAGACGATATTGATGAGTTTTATCGGACAGCGCATAGTCGCGGACTTGCGAAACAAGCTTTACAGGCAGATGCAGATGCAATCCCTTTCGTTCTTCACCAGGAATCCCACGGGCATCCTCATGTCCCGGATCACAAATGATGTCGGTTATGTTCAAGGGGCAGTGTCGGAAGCGGTCACAAGCCTTCTCAAAGACACCTCCACTCTTATCTGTCTCATATTTGTCATTTTCTACAGAGATTGGAAATTAGGCATCATCGCCATGTTCGTCTTTCCTCTGGCTATCTATCCCATCGCCAAGTTCGGGCAGAAAATGAGAAGCATTGCCAGGCGCACACAAGTCACGATAGGGAGCCTCACCACACTCCTCCAGGAAACAATATCGGGCACGAGGATTGTCAAAGCCTTTAGTATGGAAGAGTACGAAAACCAGAGGTTCGAGAAAGAAAACGAGCATCTTTTCAAGCTGGGCATGAAATCCATATCCGTCAGCGCTGTGTCAAGCCCGCTCATGGAATTCCTCGGCGGCATCGGTATCGCCGCAATCGTCTTCTGGGGCGGGTACCAGGTAATCAAAGGCATTTCTACGCCGGGCACCTTTTTTTCCTTTCTTACAGCCCTCCTCATGCTCTATGAACCGGTCAAGAGATTGACCAATGTCAACAATACGATACAGCAGGGGATTGCGGGCGCAGAGCGGGTTTTCAGCATCATCGATATGGCGCCCGACATCAAGAACGATGTAAACGCCGTCGATCTGCCGAAGATTTCCACGGGCATTGACATTCAAAATGTTACCTTCCGTTATGAAGAAGTGCCGGTCTTGAAAAATATCAATCTCTCGATAAGAGCGGGCGAGGATATTGCCCTTGTCGGCATGAGCGGCGGCGGCAAGACAACCCTTGTTAATCTGATCCCGAGATTTTATGACGTGTCGGAAGGACAAATCCTAATCGATGGCCATGACATTCGCAATGTGACTATCGAATCGCTGCGTGGGCAGATCGGCATCGTTACCCAGCAGACGATCCTCTTTAATGACACGGTGAGAAATAATATTGCTTACGGCAACATCGAAAAGACCGATGACGATATCATCCATGCGGCAAAGGCTGCCAACGCCCATGACTTCATCATAAACCTGCCGAACGGTTATGAAACAATTATCGGCGAACAGGGAGCGAAACTTTCCGGAGGGGAGAGACAGAGAATTTCCATAGCGAGAGCCTTGCTTAAGGATGCTCCCATACTCATCCTTGACGAAGCGACATCATCTCTTGATACGGAGGCGGAAATCGAGGTCCAGGATGCCTTAGAAAACCTCATGAAAGGAAGAACAACGCTGATAATTGCTCATCGCCTTTCAACGATACGTAACGCCCATCGCATAATTGTGCTTGCAAGCGGCGAAATCGTCGAGGAGGGAACCCACGAATCCCTTATGGAAAAGAAGGGCGAATACTTCAAATTCTACAATATGCAGTTTAAAGATGAAAACAGGAACGGCATTGAAAAAAATCGCCAGTAGATTGAGAAAAATCTGGTATGCTGAAACCGCTGCATCCAATCTCAACCCTCTGGCTCTGATCCTGTCTTTTCTGTCTTTACTGTACCGTACGGTTGTAAACTTACGAAACAAACTATATGATCATGGCATTCTAAAGCAAAATAGGCTTTCCTGTAAGGTGATCAGTATTGGGAATATAACAGTCGGCGGGACGGGAAAGACGCCTGCGGTTATTATGCTTGCAAAGTTATTGAAGGAAAGGGGATACAGACCCGCTGTATTGAGCAGGGGATATGGAGGCAAGAACAAATCCACCGTAAACGTCGTTTCAGACGGTACAAAAATCCTGATGGGACAAATGGAAGCCGGAGATGAGCCGATCCTCATTGCAAAAGCCGTGGAAGGGATACTAGTTCTTACAGGGCCGAAAAGAATTCTTACGGGCAGGTTTGCCATAGAAAATCTGAACGCCGACATCCTGATCCTTGATGACGCGTTCCAGCACAGAGACATCTATAGAGACGTAGATATTGTCATCCTGAATCGGGAACAACCCTTCGGGAACGGACTGTTGCTCCCCAGGGGGCCCCTTCGTGAATCTCTCGAATCCTTGAAACGCGCTCATTTCATCATATGGAAAGACAGCACCGAAGAAGGCCGTTATCCCAAATACCAGGAGCTGGGCATAGGATTTTTTCTCCCCGTACTTTCGGTGTATCTGAGACCGAAGGATATTATCAGCGGCGGAACAGGTGATGTTTATCCCCTGGAATTCCTTAGGGGGAAAAAGGTTTGTGCCTTCGCGGGAATCGCATCACCGGAGGCGTTCAACAGAACTCTCGAATCTTTAGGCGCGGTGGTGATGAGTTTCACTGAATTCCCCGATCATTACCGATTTGATGAAACGGATATTTCGGACATCCGGGAAAGGTACATTGATTCCGCATCGGAAATCATTATGACCACGGAAAAGGACGGCGTGCGTCTGGCAGATTTCCCCGATTTTTTAAAAGACGTCTTTTTTCTGAGGATGGAGATGGAGATGCATCCCTCTCGCGAGGAATTTGAAGCGCCGATTCTTGAAAAACTGAAATGAAAAAATCAGCAACAACAAATATTATTCTTAAATGCTTCGGCTCCGTTCCCGGTAAGCTTAGAATCGGATTCTTTACAGGCATATTCCGACTTTTTTACTATTTCTCCCCGAGGCAAAGATTGATTACCATTCACAATCTCAGGTGCGCATTCCCGGAAAAAAACTCAACCGAGATTGAAGCCATCGCCAAGGGCGTATACAGGACCCTAGGCATTATAACAGCGGATTTTTTTAAAATCCCTTCCTTAACAAAAGACAATATAGGTGATCTGGTCGAGGTTGAAGGCATTGAAAACTACAAAAGAGCACTGGAAAAGAACAGGGGTATTATCTTGCTTGGCGCGCACTTCGGCAACTGGGAACTTGCCGCAGCAGTGTGTTCACTGGTGCTAAAACCCGCGGTTATTACCTATCGTCCCCTGGATAGTCAGATCCTTGACAACTTGGTACTATGTGTTAGATCATCCAGCGGTAACATTCTCATAGATAAGGAGCGCGCCATGCGGAAAATGCTCAGAGGTCTGGCTCATAATGAGATTGTTGCAACCATGATTGATCAGAACATGGCCTGGCAGGAAGGGATATTCGTAGATTTCTTCGGCAGGCCTGCCTGCACTACCACCGGTTTGGCCCTCCTCGCACTGTATACCGATGCGCCTGTGATCCCCGGCTATATACTAAGGCTGGAAAACGGCAGGTACAGGCTGGTAATCAAAGA
>DATKLL010000070.1:0-4195 GCA_035542475.1 Syntrophales bacterium | reverse complement strand
TACTTCAGTTCGTTCCATACAATGTTTAAGGTCGATTCAATGCTATTTTTAATATTAACCGCTTTGATCTTCTCGTCCCCGGGATGAGCGAAATTCTTCAGATCCTGGACAATCATGCCAATCCTTCCCATTCCCTCCCTGGACTCTCCTATCAGCGCAACTATATCTCCTACAATAAAGTCGGTGTTCGTTTTTTCTTCCATGTCTTCAATAAGCGTTAATCGCTCAGACAGCATCTCGCGCAGTGACTCAACAGTTGCGGCTTTCTTTAGGTCCGCAGACAATATGCGGTACTTATTGATCAGCTTGACGATGTCATCCACATATTCGGCCAGCGTCTTCAGGTTGCTGCTGACGAATGCTGTCGGGTTGTTGATCTCGTGGGCCACACCCGCTGCGAGCTGTCCGATGGAGGCCATCTTTTCGGACTGCAGAAGCTGTAAAGAAGCCTTCTTTTTATCTGTAATGTCCATAGAATTACCCAAGACGGCCGGCTTATCATCGTATGAAATTGAAGCTACCGTTTCCATAATCCATCGGGTCTCTCCATGTTTCGTTATGATCCTGAACTCATAAGGGGAAATACGTTCTCCGTTAAGCATAGCGCGGGCATTTCTTTTTACCATTTCCCTGTCTTCCGGATGAACGACAAGTGCAGCCTCCTGGTCTATCAATTCCTCCCTCATATACCCCGCATAGGACGCGGCGTTGGAATTTATAAAACGGAATTTGTTGTCCTGAACCACATACACACCGGCAAGAGAGCTTTCTGCAAGAACTTTATAAAGCTCTTCCACCCGCGCCCGCTCGGCCACTTCCACTTTCAGACGATCATAGGCTCTGGTCAACTGAGCAGTACGCTCCTCTATCCTATGTTCCAGTTCAGCATTTAACTGTTGAACTTGTTCCTCGGCGTACTTACGCTTGGTAATATCTTCCATAGTTTCTATGGCGCCAACAAGACCACCATTAGAACTTCTAATGGCGGCAGCTGTAAGGCGCAACCATTTTCCATCTTTGCCTATATTGGGGAAAAAGTCTATAGCCTCATAGGCATCTTCAAGAAGCTCGGATTTGATATACTTGCCTGAATAGAACTGGGGAATTAACGTGAATTCTTCATCTACAATTATGTCCGCCATACATGGTCTCTCCATACTATAGAACGCCCTCCATTGACCTGCTGTCCCAACCATGTCTTCCCTTTTGAGTCCTGTAACTTCCGATAGCGCCCTGTTCCAGTATAAAATTTTATGGTCTTTATTAATGACAAACGCAGGAATGGGAGATCCCTGCATGATACTATGCAATTTCTGCTCACTTTCCTGCAATGCTTCATATGCCTGTTTGCGCATCGTTATGTCGCGCGCAATTCCACGGAATCCGGTCGAAGCGCCTTTTGCATCCTTGATTAACGAAATTGATGATTCGACGTACACTTTCCTGCCGTCCTTTCTTATAAGCTCATACTCGGTGTGTTCTACAGCTTCGCCGGTCTGATATACGTTTTCAAAAACCTGTTTCAGGCTTCTAGCGGCTGTCTCATCCATCAATTTCCGGTAATCCATTCCCTTTAATTCGTCTGGGGAATAACCCAGCATTCTACAGGTAGCAGGATTAAAGAAACTGAGGTTGCCGGCAATGTTAGTCTCAACATAGCCATCTTCAATAGTTTCAAGGATGTTACGGTATTTCTCTTCGCTCTCTCGCAGTGCTTCCTCAGCCCGCTTATAATCAGTGATGTCCTGGGCCACATACACGGTCCCCATGGTCAGATTGTCAACATCACGCATTACCGATACTGATAGTAACACCGCAACTTCGCGGCCGCCTTTTTTACTGAACACTTCTTCAATATTACCGATATAGTCATCCGCAAGCATGCTCTTCTTCCATGAATCTTCTCGTGACCTTGCCCCGCCAAAGATCGTTTCAACCGGCTGTCCTATCAGCTCTTCTTCTTCATAACCTAAAAGACTGCAGGCGGCATCATTGACCCGTATGATTTTATCATCAGGTGAAACGACTATCAGCATGTTAATCATGCTCGCGATGATGTTATCTACATAATCTTTTGAAACAGTCACCTTCTCTAAATTTTTGACCATATCATTGAAACTGTCTACCACTACTTTTACCTCGCCTGTCGTCCCAATATTTACTACAGTTGAGAGGTTTCCCCGTGCAAGGCGGGAAGATGCACTGGCAATCTCAAGAAGCGGATCAAATATCATTTTCTTTGATGCAACAAACAACACCGCCCCAAGCACAAATGCCATTGCCAGGTTAAGCGCGATTACAAATACTATATTTTTGACGATCTCTTGACGCACTTTATGTTCCGACATGCCAACAGTAACTGTGCCAATAATTTTCATGCCGATCTCTATAGGGATAGAGACTTCTATGATGGACTCATTCTTTTTGATAGCATCAATGATGTTTTGCAACTCGCTGTCGCCTGGCAATTTTAAAAGAACAGCATTGAGCCGCGACTGACGATAGTTAATGCTGGCATATTCACTGGTGAGGGGAGTGCCTCGATCGTCACGGATAAGGGCATAGGCAATATTTTCGTCCTTATTCACATCATTTACGATGGCATCCAATTGAATACTATCCTTTATAACAAGAGGGTCTTTACTTAGTTTTGCGATATAGGATGCAAAACTCTCTCCTGTGGTCGCTAAAGAATTTTTGAGGGCCTTATTTTCGTTTACTGCAATGACAATACTTATCGTTATAGTACCGACAAAGAGAATGACGAACATGATACTTAAAAATCTGAATCGGAGGTTTTCTTTAAATTTCTCTTTTAACATGTCAATATCCCAGTCCGGCAAGCCACAATCTGCAGCTATTTTATGGTCCTCTTTACAGTTGTCATGAAATCCGAGGGAACCTGAAAGCTCCCCGCTTCTGCTGTCTTCAAGTTAATCATCACATTGAATTGCTGTAGAAATTCTATTGGAATAGATGACGGCTTCGCACCTTTGAAGATTTGTACTGCCTTTTTCCCAGCCTGACGACCCATTAGGTAGGAGCTTGGACATACCCCTAAAAGCACCCCCCTCTCTACCAGGTCTTCCAAGTGGGTTATTGTGACCATTTTTGCCTCAGTAGCCATATCCACGATTTTTGAAATCTGGCTGTTGATAAGATTACTGCCGGTAATATACAGAGCATCTGCCTTGCTTATGACTAACGGGAGGAGCTGTGTAATTTCTTCTACCCTGGTCAATGGAACCGGGATAATCTTGATCCCATAATTTGCTTGAATTCTCTGTATATCTTTAAGTTGTGCCTCGGAATTTCTTTCACCAGGCGTATATAGCACTGCCAGCCTCTTGATCGGTGCGAACTGTTTCAGGCTACCCATAAGCTTGGACATAGGCGTTTTGCTGCTTGTGCCGGTTGTATTGTTTCCGGAACTTTTCCAAGATTTTGCTATCCCCGCCTCCACAGGATCATAGACCACGCTGAAGACTATCGGTACGTCCTTAATCTCCTGGGTGACTGCTATGGTCGCATGTGTACCAGCTGTAAAGATTAAATCCATCCTTGCTGCAGCAAATTTCTGTACCACCTCTGCTGCCTTAGCCTTGTTTGCGCCTGCATTTTCTGTGATGATTTTTGTCTGGGGCTGTCCGAAACCTGCTCCTTTGAGTGTGTCCATGAAACCTTTTGTGGCATCTATATAGCGAATCTCCTCACTAAAGAGAAGTACACCGATTCTTTTCTCAGCTCTTACTTCAATGGAAAACAAAAATACAATCAGGAAAACCACGGCGCTGAAAACTATTTTCTTAATTATCCACATTCTTTCTATCCTCTTTTTTTCCAACTTCATAAATTACACGATATTCTGACTTGCTCCCAGAACATGTACCACATGTTAAGTTAGAATTCTACGGTATTTGATTGTTATCATTTGAAATGTTGTATCAACTGTCTGAATTAGAAAAACAACGTTACAGGAAGGAAGTGATAAAAAGAGGTTATTTAGTTCACCTACAAGTCAACAGTTTTCCATTTGGGATTGAGGTGAGGATTACCGCTTGGAGTCAGCTTCATGAACATCCTCAAGTCCCGTACCATATTGATGGCTATTTCTGGTATGGGAGGGCTCAGATCGATCCACCTTATCGTCTTGTCCAGTTTTTGGGGAGAGGCTCAGGTTTCATTTATCGCCCTT
>DATKLL010000069.1:0-3809 GCA_035542475.1 Syntrophales bacterium | reverse complement strand
TCCCTTACTGACGGGGAAGCAGGTCTTCGTGTCTTACGGATACTCGCTGCTGCGGAAAGATCTATTAAGGCCGACGGCGCAAGCGTAAGGATCTCAAATTGCTAGGAGATGTAAGTGGATTTTTGTCGTATTAGCCCTGATGTGAGACTGGGCAGGGACGTCAAGATACATTGTTTCGTGAATCTTTACGGCTGCTCTATAGGAGACAATACCAGAATCGGCGCATTTGTTGAGATCCAGAAGGGGGCTCATATTGGTAGAAACTGTAAAATATCCTCCCATACATTTATATGCGAAGGGGTGACCATCGGCGATAATTGTTTTATCGGACACGGTGTCATGTTTATCAACGACAATTGTCCAAGAGCATCAACCCCGGACGGCAGTCCGGAAAATGACGAAGATTGGGCGCATCGATTTGTCAGGACGGATATAGGACATGATGTTACTATTGGAAGCAATGCGACGATTCTCGGCAATGTGATAATCGGAGACGGCTCAATGATCGGCGCCGGAAGTGTCGTTACGAAAAATGTTCCCCCGAACCAAGTATGGGCGGGGAATCCCGCTCGGATGCTCAGAGCTCTGGAGAATAGATAAAAAAGCCACGGTAGCCACAACCAGACAAATTTCACGCTAAGTGCCCAGCATCCCGGCACGCGGTTCTGTGAACCTCCCAAGAGCAAGGTGACCGCGACTCGTAATAAGAAAAGCAAAAGAAGGAGAATAAAAGTGAAAGTGGATTTTATCAATCTGAAAGCCCAGTATCTGGCAATTAAGGCGGAAATTGACAGTGCTATTCAAAAGGTTATAGATATTTCAGCCTTTTCCTCCGGTCCTTTTGTAAAGGCATTTGAAGAGCATTTTGCTCGCGTGCATGGAGCAAAGTTTTGTGTTGGCGTAAACTCGGGAACAGCGGCGTTGCATGTCGCTCTCTGGGCCCTAGACATAGGAAAAGATGACGAGGTGATTGTTCCGACGAATACGTTCTTTGCGACTGCTGAAGCTGTAAGTCTGTGTGGTGCGAGACCTGTTTTTGTCGATTGTGACCCCGCTTTTCTTAATATCGATCCGGGGGGGCTCGAAAAAGCTATTACGAACAGAACAAAGGCTATCATAGCAGTCCATCTGTATGGCCAGCCTGCAAAAATGGATCAAATAAAGGAGATCGCAACGAGAAATGATATCTTGTTAATAGAGGATTGCGCTCAGGCACACCTTGCTGAATATAAGAATCAACCCGTAGGTACATTCGGCATATGCGGCTGTTTTAGTTTTTATCCCGGAAAAAATCTGGGAGCTTATGGTGAGGCCGGTGCCGTTGTGACGAATGATGAGGGATTATATCTAAAAATGCTTGCCTTGAGAGATCACGGAGCGATCAAGAAATATCATCATGAGTACGTCGGCCATAATTACAGGATGGAAGGGATACAGGGTGCTGTTCTTGATGTAAAATTACGCCATTTAAATGATTGGACGGAAAAGAGGCGGCACAATGCCGTTCTCTATAGAAGGTATCTGGAAAATGCAGAAGACGTGATATTGCCCTCTGAAATGTCTGATGCAAGACATGTTTATCACCTCTTCGTTATACGCGTTCCGCAGCGTGATGCATTGATGGAGTATTTACAGAATAACGACATTTACACCGGAATACATTATCCGATACCATGTCACCTTCAAAAGGCTTATAATGTGCCGCCGCAGCCTTGCGGCAGTCTTCCGATTTCGGAACGGTACGCAAAAGAAATAATATCATTGCCAATGTATGCGGAGTTAACGGAAAGAGAAATCGAATTTGTATCCAGCAAAATTGAGGAGTTTTATAAGATATGATCTTGTCAGGCATGAACGTTCTGGTTACTGGAGGCGCGGGCTTCATAGGCTCACACCTTGTTGACGTCCTTATCAAGGAAGGATGCTCTGTTAGGGTCCTCGACAATCTTATAAACGGAAAGCTCAGCCATATTGAACAGCACAGTACGAACAGAAACTTTCAATTTAGCTTAGGAAGCGTAACAGATCCCTTTGATCTCGCAACTGCAATGAAGGGAATCAACGTGGTCTTTCACCTTGCATGTCTTGGCGTTCGCCATTCAATTAGTCATCCTTTTGAAAACCACCGTGTCAACGCTGAAGGAACTCTTTTGGTTCTGCAGGAGTCATACACGGCGGGGGTTGAGAGGTTTATCCATTGCTCATCATCTGAGGTATATGGAACGGCGGAATGTGTCCCAATGCGGGAGGATCATCCAACCAATCCGTGCACAGTATATGGTTCAAGCAAATTGGCAGGTGAGGCATACGCTCGCGCTTACTATAAGACCTACGGTATGAAAACAGTGATTATAAGACCTTTTAATACCTATGGCCCCCGGTCTCATCATGAAGGCGATGCAGGCGAGCTGATCCCGAAATCCGTGGTGAGGGCGCTCAATGGCAATCCCATCCTCATCTTCGGTGATGGCACACAAACAAGGGATTATACGTATGTAGAAGACACCGCCCGGGGATTGGTTGAGGCAGCAAAATGCGATGATGTAGTTGGCCTTACCTTCAATATGGGCTGCAATTTCGAGATATCTATAATGAAGATAGGTGAGATGATTCTCAATTTGATTGATAATCCTTCTGCAAGTATAGAAAAGGTCAAGAGCAGGCCTGGCGATGTCCTGCGCTTGTATGCTGACGCTTCCCTCTTCACCAAAGCGACTGGGTGGAGGCCATCCGTATCTCTCGAGGAGGGCCTCCGCAGAACTATTCAATGGTTCGAATCGATGCCTGAGGGTATGTCTGCGTTGTTGAAACAAGAAAAGGGCATAAACTGGGAATAGCCGGATGATTCCACTTGCTCAACCTTGCTTGGGAACCGAAGAGATTACAGCCGTAACGGAAGTGATCCTTTCCGGTTGGGTAACGCAGGGCCCAAAAGTTGCAGAGTTTGAAAAGGCCTTTGCGGACTATGTGAACTCTGAGCATGCCTGTGCAGTTTCCAGCTGCACAACAGCCTTACATCTTGCACTGCTTGCAGTAGGGGTCACGCCCGGAGACGTGGTAATCACTGTCAGCCATTCTTTCATTGCAACAGCAAATGTCGTACGTCATTGCGGTGCCGAGCCGGTTTTTGTCGACGTCGATTCTGCTACGTTCAATATGTCCCCTTGGCATCTCGAGCAATGTCTGTCTCAAGACTGTGAGGTTCGGGGCGGACAGTTGTTCTATCGTCACATTTCAAAGCTTGCCGTCGGTGAATCACCTCTTCGCCATCTCACAAATCGAAAATCATCAGACACTTCGCCTTTGGGAAGAGTAGCGGCAGTCATGCCGGTCCATCAGATGGGAATGCCTTGTAACATAGGTGCTATTCTGCACCTCGCGCATAACTACAACGTCCCCGTTGTCGAGGATGCCGCATGTGCCGTCGGAAGCGAAATTAGCATGAACGGATCATGGGAGAGGATTGGGAAACCACATGCGGATATCGCCTGTTTTTCCTTTCATCCGCGAAAGATAATAACGACTGGTGACGGCGGAATGATTACCACGAACAATCACAATTATGATAAACAATTTCGTCTTCTTCGTCAGCACGGCATGAGTGTGCCGGACACCGTGAGGCACGGTTCAAAGAAAGTCATTTTTGAAGAATATGTAACAATGGGGTTCAATTACAGGATGACCGATATTCAGGCAGCCGTGGGTATTGAACAGCTCAAGAGATTGCCTGACATGGTGAAAGAACGAAGGAGAATAGCAGCCCTTTACCAGGAGAAATTGAAAGATATATCCTGGTTAGCACATCCCAT
>DATKLL010000068.1:0-4154 GCA_035542475.1 Syntrophales bacterium | reverse complement strand
CAAGAAGAGAGGCGTAACCGGGGTGCTCGTTATCGGTACCAATAGGCTTTATGAAAGATACGGACGGCAGGTTGCCATTTTGAAGATCCTTCAGAAAATCCTGTTCATCCTTCAAGTGGGCTGCCTTTGCCGGTGTCCCGTCTGCATAATTGGCGAAATAGATAAAAGGCTGGTGATGATACTGAAAATCATTGTCCGGGTTCCCGGCAAGTGCATTATTCCAACCGCCTGCGTACCACGCCCATGTGATATTCCTTTCGCTCAGTCTATCGCCGATTGTCGGCATTGTCTGCAGAGGCATCAACTTACTCCTGTCCTGCATATTTATTGGATGCGGTTGGTTCACCGAATAAGCTGTATTAACTACGAATCCGTCAGGTGTTACAGCATTATCCTGAGTTGGGATTCCACGTGAGTCAAGCTTGATTATCATCGACTCCGGCGCTTCAGGCCATAATGGCGTGCAGGCGCAAATCAACCAGAAATGGTTCAATAATGAGCCCCCAAAGGCTGCTTGGAAGAAGTTATCAGCAAGAGTGTATTGTCTGGCAAGTTTTCCTTCCGGCAGGTCACTCGCATCGTAGTAGCTCATGACCAGTCCCGGGTTATCACTAAATACCGCAAACTTGTCCATCTTGCCGCCGTCAATTTGCAACTGGTTCTGATAATAACGGTGAACGAGGTCCCCGGTTTTCTGGTCAGGGCTAACATACTGTGAAAGGTCATACGGCTCTGCAGCCAACTGTTCGGGGAAACGGATATCAGGCGTAGCGGGTTTTTGACTTGTGTCGAGGGGCCTGGGCAGTTTCTGCAAAGGCTTCTCTTCTTTGTCCACCTGGGTCACTGCCGCACCCGCAGCGGCCAGTCCGTTTGCGCCGGGGAATTTTCCGTATAAGCCGTCAAAGCTCCAGTTTTCTTGATAAATTACGATCACATGATTGATTCTTTCAGGCGGATTTTGTGAGTCTGCAGCCAGGACTTGTTCGGCAGGGATACATAGCAGGGCTGCAGAGAAGAATAGGCCCCTCATAAAAGCATTCAGACGATGCATCGATTCCTCCGCATCAGCGACGTGCGCTGGAAAATGGATGTAATACTATGGATATATAATACCGGAGAGAGATTACAGAAATATTACAAGGCGATGAAATTATTACGCTGATTGTCGATTGTAGTGCTGGCATCCTTCTCCAGATTTGGCGTTATGTTCGTCATCATTCCTACACAGTTCAAGACAAAATATCTTATTTCACCTGAATATTGTAACGTGAAGCAGAAAAACGGCGAGCGAAGCGCAGATGCAATAAATTCCGAAGAAATGCCAACGCCCTCGCTCCAGCCAGTTGGAAAGCCAGCGAAGGGCCAAAATACCAGTGACAAAACTCAATACCATGCCAAGTAGACTGGGATAAAAGAGACTCATCGTACTTGCTGACGTTAATGAATTCAGATGCTGCGCCTTTAACAGTCTCAAGACTTCTCTAGCGATTACGGGTGGAGTAAGAACGACGGCCAGGGCGAAACTGAATTCTTCAGCTCTCGCTTTTTCGATCCCCAAAAGAAGTCCCGTGGATATCGTTGCTCCGGAACGGGAAAACCCGCGAAATGGCAAGCAGACACCTTGCACGATCCCGATCCAACTCGAACTCTTGGTGTCCAATCCCGGCTTTGCTCCTTGGCCGTGACGGGTTTTCCATCCCGCGATCATGATCAATATACCCACACTTGCGAGCGAGATCGAGATCAGAAGCAAATTCCCAAACAAGAGCTCTATTTCCGCATGAGGAACATCCTTCATGAAAAGCTTCTCAATCAGGACTTTTAGCAAAAGGCCGACGACCGCCGTGAAGGTGGTGGCTACTATAATAAATTTGGCTGAGTCTAGAAACACTTTTCGTGAAGCAAAAAAGTTTTGCTTCCACGCTTTCCAGAAGTAAAATATGACTGCAAACATGGTGCCGGTATGGAGCATCACGAGAAGCAGTGTCATTTCAGGACTCGTGGGATCAAGACCCATTAATTTCTCCGCTACAATAACGTGTGCGGAACTCGATACGGGCAGCAGTTCAGCAGCGCCTTGAATTATTGCGAGCACAAATATCTTCAATATACTCATATCATTAAACCCCCGGTTATGCAGAAATATTAGCCGTGTCCATCTGTAAAATACTAGATATAAGGTGTAATGTGCACCATTATATCATGCGAGCGAAAACAAATTACAAGCTTCAGCTTTGACGAGGAAGTTACAGTTTGCCTTCCCGGGAGAAGTCGCTCAGTTCCCCCTCGTGTATCAGAATCCTGTTACGAAGTTGAAGTTAACAAACAAACCTTCTGATTCTAAACGATATGGGGTAGCCTGGCCAGCAGCAGGGTCAAACTATCAGAATCTCGTAACGATAGCTACCTTACACATTTTGATAATGGAGACAATCAATCAGGGGCATTATCGGAAAGATATGTCACCTTCATCAAGCGGGATTTTTTTTGTTCCTGAAGTCCGCGCCCTCCTATCACTAATCCGCTTCGATTCAATCGTATAGATTGCGCATTTGTCATACTTCCCATTAAAGCAGAGCGCGATGTCTATAATCAGCGATGATAAGACAACTTTGCACAGCTTCAGGCTTATTGAGACTTAAAGGACACATTGCCTCATACCCTCCTCCGGTGTCTCAACTGCTGCGGATTCTGTGCTAAATCTAAGCTCGGGGTAAGACTACCACCAAACTCATTCAAAATCCGTTACTGTATTGCCACTTACTCCTTAGACATTTCGCCAAAAATAGCGCACAGTTGTCATAGTTTTCACTCTTGCAGCGCTTAAACCTTACTAGTGCCCCTATCTTGAGAGATGTCACGGATGCCTTGCATATATCGGCCTTGGCATCACAGTAAGGACATGCATCCAGATTCTCACTGACTTCCTTTGCTATTGCATTCATATCATCCCTCTGTTCATTCTAGGAAAATAATGAAAAACTCCTTACGGAATCATTGACTACACTACTTGGCAGATCTCGTTTTAGTCTTACCCATACCTCCTCGCTTTCGATTTCTTCCTCGTAATCACAAAGAATGTTAGAACACTCATAATGAGTTCCCCTGTCTAACATTTCCCTACCGCACGCTATGCATTTCATGGCATTTCCCCCTTTCTTGCCTTGATTGCTGTGTTCAGTTTGCCAAAAGAATGTTACGGCATTATGACCACGCCGTGAAATGTTTATGAAGAATTCCATTCCCTTTTAAACGATCTATGGCAGTTTGGTGTAGGATTGCAAAATATCCGAATATCTTTCAGGAGGTTATGTAAAGTGCATAGCGACCTACACCCTGCGAGATGATGGGTTTAAAGATAGATATAATATATTGTTGTGATAATCAAACCAACAGTGATTAGATAATCTGTTCTATCCCTATGCCAATCAATAAGAGAGCAGCAACAAACGATGTCTCTTTGGATAAATGCCATTTTAAAAAGAATTCTGCAATGTAGTTCCCTGCCCAAAGTGCAATAAAACTGAGCACCGCAGACCAGAGTCCTACCCAAAATGAGTTAAGCCCAATAATCCCAGCACTTACTCCTCCTCCAACATTGTTTATAGACAGTGCTATGCCAAGAAAGGTTGCTTCTTTGAAATCTATATGTTTTGAATCATCCATATCAGCTTTATGGGGGTCCAGCAAAACATGACCGAAATGTATCTTTTTATCCTGCATAGTCTCGTTAATGCTATCATTGTCTTTTTTCAGGTATGGTTCTAATATCATCCACAAGCCAATGGCGGTAAGCAGCAACGTCGCTATCAGAGAGGATAGTTGTTTACTGAAAACTCCCGATATTATTGATCCTGAGTAAGCTGCAAAAAAAGAAATAACAAATGTAATTAAGGCAATCCAAAGATTTATGAGAGTGCTGTATGAAAATATTATCTTCACGGTAGCTAAGTTATGAAGGAAGGGAAGGGGAACATAGAAGCTGCATTTAATCCTTAATGGCATCTATGAGGAGAAGAGTATGGATTTTATCAGAAGGTTAACGCTGATTACCCTTTCACTCAGCTTATTTGCTGCCCTATCGGGCTGTTCTGGCATCGGGCCCAGAATGATCGCACAGGATCGTTTTGACTACACAGGGGCGCTGGCGGATT
>DATKLL010000067.1:0-37569 GCA_035542475.1 Syntrophales bacterium | reverse complement strand
GCAACGAGGAAAGCACCGATATCGGTAAAGGTGAATTTCTGTGTTTCTTCAAACTTCGATATAAACTTGTCTATGTCCATAGCACGAATGGACAGATTATCGCCCCGAAGCGAAAACTTTCCGTTTAGGGTTTGCATGATCTGGCGGGAGTCTTTCCCGTGCGCTGTAAGGGAAGCTGTCATCGTCCCTTCGCCGCTGATGGTCATTTTCTTTTCCAGCGCTGCGTAGAATTTCTCAAAACTGAATTTAAAAAGTTTGAAATTTATCTTGTAGGATGTGGAACGTGCCGACATATCCGCCGTAATATCGCCTTCAGCCTTGCCTCCGAAGATATCCATAGTGACCGGCGTGATACTGAATATACCTTTGCCGGCTTTTATTTCGGTCCTGACTTTTTCTATGATCAGATTCTTATGTCTGACCTCCCAGCATTTTATGTTCCCATTAAAGGAAACGTCCGTTAAAATATCTTCTCCCTTATCGCCAATCGAAAGGTCATTAATTGTCACGTTTAGATCTTTCAGCTCTGTCCGGTTTCCTGTCTTCTTGTCTAAATAGACGAGGACACCATGAGAAAGCTTTATCTCGTTTATGCTGAAAGAGGCTCGCGTGCTTTCCGAGGCAGATTTTTTACCCACTCTTTCAAAATTGTAACTTCCCGCGGCATCTTTCACAATTGTTACAGCCGGTCGGACAAGCTCAAATTCCTTTACCCTGATTTGCTTTTTCAGAAGGGGCATCAATGCCACGCCGATGTGGAGCTTTTCAACAGAGAGGAGATCGCCTTCCTTGTTCTGGACAAGAATATCGCCGGCGGAGACGCCGAAAGGAAAAAGGGAAAGCCCCATTCTTCCCTTTATGATAACTTCCTTTCCCATTGCCTCCGAAGCCGCAGATTCTATCTTCCCTTTGTAGGAATTGATATCTATCAGGGCGATAATCGAGACAATTGCGATCACGAAAATCGCAATGACCATAACTGTGATAAACAAGATTTTTTTCTTTCGCATGCTCATGTATTTAATCCTGCATTCTTATGATCATATCGGAATAGTGACAGGAGGTTTGATTGAGATTCATCTAAGGTAACAAAGTTGGACCTTAAAAGTTTTTCCCTTGTATTAGTCGGGAAAAGCCTGCGGCTGCGTTAACGAGGAGTTACTTTTTCTGGCGATTCTCCCTCCAGAGCATGTAGGCGAGCACGCCAAAAATAACCGCCGCGACAGCGCTCACCCATAGAGGAATAGGAATACCGTTGACTATAACCTCCGTACAGAAAACGATGCGGAGAATATGTGCAACTGCGATAAGTGTAAAAATTACTATTGCGATAATTGTAAAAGGCTTCATGTTCGCTTTATTTTATCCTCAATATCCATTTGGAATTTACATTATATATATACCTGAATGAAGATAAACCCCAGAGATCCCTCCGGGGCTTATCTTTTAATCAACACAGAAATATTTTTTACTTTTTCTTTGGCGGCTGTTTCGCGATGATCTTGTCTTTTATCTTCTCATAAACATCCGCTGGTATGATTTTCTTTGATTTGAGCTGATCCTTCTTTAGATACGGACGGCCGTCAATTATCTTCTTTGCATACACATCACCGATACCTGGCAGCTTCGTCAGTGTTTCTTTGCTCACAGTGTTGATATCAAGAAGCTCTGCTTTAGCTGCTGCTTCTGCCTTTTTCTCCACGGTTTTTACTTCTGACGGTACGGGCGATGCTTTCTCCGCTGCTAGACCAATTGTACTGACAAATACCAGGGAAAGACTGACAATAAGAATTTTCCATAACATCTTTTTCATCATTTTTTATCCTCCTTAATGCTTTTGATATTGCTACATTAATATTTAAGATAAAATGTTTTGTCAACTAATGAATTGACTGGGTGCGTTTTCCTCTACAGCCGATCCTGCTGTGAATCCGGCTTCTTCGGGATGATAAGCCACATGGCCAGATAGGCTAAAATGCCGAATCCAAATGAAAATAGGATTACCAGAATAAAAAGGATCCTTATCAGTGTGGGATCTTTGTCATAGTATTCTCCTATGCCGCCGCACACACCACCTATCTTCTTGTCAGAATTTGATAGATATAATTTCTTCATATCAGATATCCTCTGGGAATTATTTAACAGTCTGATGTGACTTATCAAAAGAATAAGAGAAATGAGCACATCTGTCAATGAGAAATAGTTTTGCTGCGTCTGAAGAAATGGTCCGCACCGGGCCTGAATGACAGATCAGTGGAAATGCGGGACGTGCCGGATCTCTGCGTATTTGCCATTGACACCTTTTGCTGTTGTTAATATATTTACCCTCTAAGAAAGGACGCATTTCCAAAAGATGGAGCTTCTGTTTCGTTTGATCCAGGCAATGTCGGTTTTTCTTGTAGTTGCCTATCTGTACTGTAAGTCGCCTTGGTTTAAACCCCTGACCACCGACTCCCTCCGCACGCGGGACAAGATCTATCTCTACTTCTTCTTCTCCGCCATATCGATAATGGGTACTTACCTCGGCATACCCATTCAGGATGCCATCGCCAATACAAGGGCTATAGGCCCGGTGCTGGCCGGCATAATCGGAGGACCCATCCTCGGAACGGCCGTAGGGCTTACAGGCGGCCTTCACAGATATTTTCTAGGAGGATTCACCGCTTTCTCCTGCGGTTTGTCCACGACGGTCGAGGGTACCATCGGCGGACTTGTGCATCTCTACCTGCGCAGAACAAACAAGACGGATCTTGTATTCAGCCCCAAGGTTGCCTTTATCACTACCTTTTTTGCGGAAATGGTCCAGATGGCCATTATACTCCTTGTTTCCCGGCCATATGCGGATGCCCTTGCCCTCGTCAAAGTTATTGCCATACCGATGATCCTATCGAGCTCAGTGGGTACAGCTCTTTTCATGAGTATTGGCCGTGACCAGAAAAATGTGTACGAAAGGGTGGCGGCCATCTCATCGGCAAAGGCATTCAAGATCGCGGAAAGGACACTAAACTTCCTGGGCAGAGGGATTAACCGGGAAACGGCTGTAGATCTGGCAAAGATCATTCACGAAGAGACGGGTGTGGGTGCGGTGGCCATTACCGACAGAGAAAAAGTAATGGCATTCATCGGCCATGGTTCAGACCACCATAAGCCGGGCGGTCCCATCGTTTCACCGTTAACAAAGACGGCAATCGCTGAAAATAAAGTCATCTTCGCCGATGGCGAAAGGGAACGTTACATCTGTCCCCTGTCCAATGCATGCCCGCTTAACTCCGTGCTGGTGGTTCCTCTTCATATCGACAATGATGTGATCGGCACAATTAAACTCTATGAGCCCAAGAACAAGCAATTCCTCAATATGAATAAAACACTGGGGGAAGGGATCACTAACCTTCTTTCTAACCAGCTTTTGCTGTCCCGCTATGAGCGGCAGAAGAACCTTCTCGTGCAGACAGAACTGAAACTCCTCCAGGCGCAGATAAACCCTCATTTCCTGTTCAACTCTCTGAATACTATTATTTCTATTACACGCAATAATGCGGCCAGGGCGAGAGAGCTGCTTACCCACCTTTCCAATTTCTTCCGTAAGAACCTGAAACGCGGCAATGAACTTTCCACACTTGAAGAGGAACTCGACCAGGTAAACTCCTACCTGCAGATCGAGAAGGCACGGTTCGACGACCGTTTGATCATACGGATGGATATCGATCCCTCCCTGCTGAAACTGAAAGTACCAACGTTCACACTTCAGCCGCTGATAGAAAACGCCATCAAACATGGGATTTCTAATATGCTGGAACAAGGGACGGCAAAAATTCACGCTTACCGGGAAGATGGTCTGGCATTTATTGAGATCGAAGATAATGCCGGCAGCTTCCGTGAAAATGCAGCAAACGACGGTCTCGGAATAAAGATCGTTGACAGGCGGATCAAAAGCCTCTTCGGCAATGAATTTGGAACGACAGTCACATGCGTGCCGGATGAAATGACACGCGTTACCATTAGAATTCCTCTGGAGGCCCACAAAACGTGATACGCGCCCTTATCGTGGATGATGAGGTACACTCTCGTGATGAACTTGAGGCTATGCTCATAGAGACCGGTGAATTCGTCATCTCGGGAAAGTGCGCCAATGCACTCGAAGCGATTCAGGCAATCAAGAAAGAAAAGCCAGATGTCCTTTTCCTTGATGTCCAGATGCCGGTGGTAAACGGCTTTGAGCTTCTCAGCATGATTGACGAGAAGTTAATGCCGAATGTCGTCTTCGTCACCGCATATGATGAATATGCCCTCAAGGCCTTTGAAGAAAACACCCTCGACTACCTCCTTAAACCCGTGGAAAAAGGAAGGCTGGATAAGACTGTCCTTAAACTCAAGAGGATGTTGAACGAGCAGGAGAAACCGATTTACGCGGGATTGAATATCAAGAAGATTCCATGTATCCTTTCTTCCAAGATCAAACTTATCAATGCCGCGGACGTCGAATACGTAAAATCCAACAAAGCAGGAGTATATGTAATCTGTCCGGGTGGTGAGTTCTTCACCGACCTGACACTAAAGGTACTCGAAGACAGGACCGATCTTGTACGATGCCATAAACAGTTCCTCGTTAATATTGACCATGTTGATGAGATCATTTTTCGCGAAAACATGCTTGCCGAAATCAAAACAAAATCCGGCTGCCATGTGCCTGTAAGCAGGAGACACCTCAAGATACTCAGGGAAAGATTGAATTTCTGAAAGGCGAAACTCAGAATATATCTAACAGGCAGCGAATCCGGGTAAGTGACATGAAGAGCCATCTTATGTCAGTTTATTGATTCAAGATAGACTGAAACTGAGCCGAAGAATAGGTGGTATGACATTTGTCATAAGGTTTATGAATAATGGGAAAAATACATGAATGACGTAAAAAAGACAAAGAAGCAGCTCGTCCATGAACTGAGCGAACTGCGTCGGCAAGTGGCTTTTGCAAAAGAATCAGGAGAGACACACAGAGAAAGAGAGGAGCGGTTTGCGGCAGCCTTTCTAGAAAACTCGACCCCTATGGCCATTACTACCATAAAAGAGGGCCGCTATGTGGAGGTAAATGAGGCCTTTGCACTAATCATGGGGATCAATCGGGAAGAGATCATCGGCAATACATCGACCGGCATCGGATACATCACGCCGGAGCAGAGGAAGATCTTTTTGAATGAGTTGAACACGAAGGGGTATGTTGAAAACCTTGAATTGCAGACGAGAACAAAGGGAAACAAGTTAAGATATGGGTTGTTCAACTCATCGAGAATCAAGCTCCACGGCGAAGATCACCTTTTGACCGTGGTCACAGATATTACAGAACGCAAGCAGGCAGAGGAGTCGCTGCACGAAAGCGAGGAGCGTTCCCGGCTTCTCATTGAAAATGCCGAATTCCCGGTAGTGGTCACATCCATTTCGGACGGACGTTGTCTCTTTTTAAACGACAGAGCTGCGGATTTCTTTGAGGTGTCTGCTGAGGACATGAATAGTCTTCGTGCGCATGATTACTGGGTTAACCCTGACGACCGGAAGCACTTCATTAAAGAATTGGCCAGGCACCAAAGGGTCACAGGTTACGAGTGCGAATTGCAATCCAGAAAAGGTTCCAAACGCTGGGTTCAGGTTTCAGCAAACATAATAGAATATAAAGGCGAGCAGGCTGTCTTCATCGTCTATAATGACATTACGACACGCAGGCAGATGGAAGAAGTCCTCCGTGAAAGCGAAGAAAAGTATCGCCTGGTGGTGGAAAATGCGAGTGAAGCGATTTTTGTCGCCCAGGGAGGGGTTCTGACATTTGTCAACCGGGCGACGGTACAAATACTCGGTTACTCCGAAGAGGAGATAAGTTCTCTGCCCTTTACCCATTTTATTCATCCTGAAGATAAGGAAATGGTACTTGATCGTCATATGAGGAGGATTAAAGGAGAAAAAATTCCTAAAGAATATTCTTTCAGGATTGTGACCAAAGACGGAAGCGTCCGCTGGATGGAAATTCATGCAGTTGTTATTTCTTGGAAAGACGAGCCGGCCACGCTGAATTTTCTTAACGACATCACCGAGCGCAAGCGAGTGGAAGAGGAGCAGAAGATCTTGCAAGCCCGTCTCCAGCGGGCGGAGAAGATGGAGGCATTGGGAACACTGGCCGGCGGCGTGGCACATGACCTCAACAATGTCCTTGGTGTCCTGGTGGGATATTCGGAGCTTCTCTTGCAAAACCTGCCGCAAGAGAATCCCCTACGCAAGCATGCGATGCAGATTCTGAAAGGCGGTGAGCGTGCAGCGGCAATCATCCAGGATATGCTGACGCTGACCCGGAGAGGTGTGCCGATTTCGGAGGTAGTGGACCTGAACAGGGTAATTTCAGATTTTTTGCAAACACCGGAGTTTGAGGTACTGAAGTCACATCATCCCGAGGTCAGATTCAAAACATCCTTGGATGCAGAGCTTTTTAATATTAAAGGTTCACCCACACATCTGGGCAAGACACTTATGAATCTACTTTCAAACGCCGCGGAGGCTATAAATGGCCTGGGGGAAGTACTGGTCAGGACTGAAAACCGCTATGTGGACAAATCTATTCCCGGATGTGACAGTATACGGGAAGGAGAATATGCTGTACTTGCCGTATCGGATACGGGATCGGGGATTTCACCCGCGGACCTCGGAAGGATATTCGAACCTTTTTATACGAAGAAGGTAATGGGCAGAAGCGGTACGGGTCTTGGACTGGCAGTTGTGTGGGGTACCGTTAAAGATCACGATGGATACATTGAAGTACAAAGCAGAGAGGGTGAAGGGAGTATATTTACCCTCTATTTTCCTGTTACCAGAGAAGGCATAACCAAAGCCGAACAGGCCATACCCCACAGTACATACCTGGGCCGGGGTGAGCACATCCTGGTTATTGATGATATGGAGGGCCAACGCCTTTTGGCTTCATCCATGCTGGAAAGTCTTGGCTACAAAGTGGATTCAGTTGCCAGCGGTGAAGAGGCGTTGGAGTTTACAAGAAATCATCCCGTTGATATGCTCATCCTGGACATGATCATGGACCCCGGTATCGACGGTTTAGAGACATACAGGAGGATACTCGAAATCTGTAAAGACCAGAAGGCAGTTATTGTCAGCGGTTTTGCCATGACTGAGCGAGTCAGGCAGGCCCAGGAACTTGGAGCAGGTGCATACGTAAAGAAACCCTACCTTATGGAAAAAATCGGAATTGCCGTGAGAAGAGAACTCGACAAGCAAAATTCCTGATAGAGAAACATTTCCGTAAACCTGATTTAAGAGTCACATCCTTTGCCGATCTATTGATTCATTTTGAAGCATACAATGCCGATAAAAGAAAGTATATAATAAACAAGTACGAATGCCTTGCATATTTGGGTATAATTGCATTTAAAATGATCTATATGACTAGTTACAATTAACATTATGCAGGTTTCCAGGATGAAGAATGTAGCAAAAGCAACAAAGCAACATCCCGATGAGTTGGACGTGTTGCATCAGAAGATTGAAGAATTAGAAAAATCAGAAGCCAGGTATAAACGAACTGTGGAAGCTTTGAAGAAAAGCGAAGAGTATTTTAGGGCGATTACCCAAAACTCTTCAGATATAATTCTTATTGTGAATAAAATAGGTACGATAACTTACGTTAACCCCTCCATCGAGCGTTTTCTTGGATATAAACCGGAAGAGTTGATCGGCAAGAGCGGGTTTAATTTTATTGTGCCCACTGACATCCCGAGAGCTATCTATGATTTTGGCAGGGCGATATTGACAAAAGATATTATCATCCCTAATTCTTTCCGCGTCAGGCATAAAGACGGGTCAGAACATGTTCTTGAGGGCGTTGGTAATAATCTGTTGGACAATTCCATAGTTGCGGGGTTTGTCATGAATGTACGTGACATAACCGATCGCAGGAAGGTGGAGGAAGAGTTAGGCATTTACCGCAAACACCTCGAGGACATGGTGGAAGAACGCACTTCCGAGCTGGCAGAAATGAATTCCCAATTGCTAATTGAACTTACTGAGCGTAAGCGGGTGGAGGAGGCTGTCCGGAAAAGTGAGGAACGCTATCGCCTGCTGGCGGACAATGCGCACGACGTCATTTGGATTGTAGGTATGGACATGAGGCTGATTTACATAAGTCCTTCTGTTTTACGGGCGCTGGGATTTTCAGTCGAAGAGTCCATGGGGCGGACGATGAATGAAGCCTTTACCCCCGCATCATTCGAAATGGTCACTCAAGTCTTTGCAGAAGAAATGGCGAAAGAAGCCTCCAGTCAGTATGATCTAAACAGGTCAAGGATCCTGGAGATTGAAATGTTTCACAGGGACGGCTCCATTATACCGTTTGAGGTTCACTATAGTTTCCTGCGTGGCGCTGATGGAAGACCGACTGGTATCCTTGCGATCGCTCGCGATATTACCGAGCGTAAGAGGGCTGAGGATGAGAAGCGCCATCGGGAAAAGCTTCAAAGCAGCCTGGAAATAGCAGGAGCGATCTGCCACGAAATGAACCAGCCGATGCAGATCATCTCCGGGTATGTGGAGCTGCTTATGAAGGATCTTTCTGGAAATCACCCTCTTTATGAAAGGCTCGGAGCAATACTAACACAAATCGAGAGGATGAGTACAATAACGGCTAGGTTGATGACAATCAAAAATTATGAAACAAAAAATTATATGGGAAAAGGGAAAATCTTGGATATTGATAAGAGTTCCGGTAATGGAGGCGAATAAATCATGGACATATTGAAAGGAGGCTGTCGTGATTGAAAAAAAGATCTTGGTAGTGGATGATGAGGTTCTAATCATCGATCTGTTGAAGACAGCCTTAAGTTCGGCAGGTTATACAGTCTTAACTGCGGGCAGTGCTGAAGAGGCAATGGAAATTCTCAAACGAGAAAGCGTCATGGTCATGTTTCTGGACTTAAATCTTCCCGGCATGAATGGTCTTGATCTCTGCAAAAAGATAAGAAAGAAAAATACAATCGGCATTATTTTCGCCATAACCGGTTACAGCAATTTCTATGGTCTTCTGGATTGTCGCACTGTTGGATTTGACGATTTCTTTATCAAACCGGTCAAGCTCGATGTTTTATTAAAATCAGTGCAGGAGGCGTTCGAGAGACTTGATAGATGGGCAATCAGCGACTACGATTTAGCATAGGATAGGTATTACAATTCACGGGCGTTTAAATACAAAACCTTTATCCCGATCACCGGATTAATTCATTGGCTGTGAGAAGAAAGGAGCGATTGCCGTTTAGTCTTTTTGAACCGCATGATTAAGAGATATCAAGAATTAGGCAGGGGCGAAGTAAAGTGGTTTTTTATAGCTCGGTTTATTTGGACGACGCTGAAAGGCTTGGTAAAGCAGATATCGGCGCCTTCATTCTTTAGTTTCTCGAGAGACTGAGGGTAGCCGCTTATGCCGATGACATAAATATGGGGATAATGTGACTTTATGAAGTTGCAGACTTCTGCACCGTTCATTTTAGGCATTATGGCGTCTATGATAGCAACATCGTATGAATTTTTCTGAAGCAGCTCAACAGCTTCGACCCCGTCATTTGCCTCATCAACATCGTAGCTGGATTCCTTTAGTGATATAGACAAGATATTCACAATACCCGGGTCGTCATCCACGACCAGCAGTCTCATGTCATGCCTCCGCGGTTAATCAATAAACTAACCATATCATATATTAAGAAAAAAAATGTTTTTTTTATCAAATTACCAATATCACAGTTCGAAGATCCATAGTGGACGTCTCTATTATACTTATCGTCATTTCCGGCAGATATGTTTAATTTTTTGGTCTGCAAATTTCCTCCGTAAGATAGTTATTAGCCGTCAGTTAAATTTAGTCAAGAAAGATCTAAGGCATGGTGCATGCTGATCAGTTTTACGGTATTGTAATAAACACAATAAACATATATCATATTAAGAAAAATTCCGGATTTATAAAGCGCCGATGAAATTGTGATCACCGTTGAATCAGAAACGAGAGCAAAGTCAGAATTCGGCAATCGCTTCATAACTTATGAGAATCATTTATCTGGCTGACATCCACGGAGACTTAGACAAGTTAAGCGACCTCCTGCATGAAACATTCGCCGATATGTATATCATTTCCGGTGATCTGATCGATATTCCCTTCTACAGTATGAATACTTCAATACGCTACCACGAGCTTCAATCTTATTTCCATGGCTTAAGAAGACAGATGTTGAAGGAAGATATGCTTATTGAGGATTTTGTTGATGAGCTTTTGGAAAAACCTGACGTCTCCGATGAGATACAGGAATTGGGAACCCAGTACCAGGCGTACACGATCAGGGCCCGCAGGGTTATGCAGCAGAAGTACAGGGTGTTGGGGAGCATGGTATTGACGAAGCAGCAGGCGAAGGTTTTTTGTCTCCCCGGTAATTACGATATGGATCTTAAGTATACGGCTTTGCATGAACATGACCTGCACCTGCACTGGTATCAAGTCGAGGACCTGCGGATTTGCGGCTATGGCGGTGCGGCCATCTGGACGCCTGGAATTCCGGAGAGGTATGTTGTTCATTCGCAGGAAAAGTTGAGGCATTATGACAGGGACAAAGAGATGTACCATTTCTTCAGGGCTGTGGATCCCAACATCATCGTAACTCATCAGCCCGCATACGGCATACATGATCAACTTACGTCCGGGGGCAACATAGGTTCGACGGCGCTTCGCACTTACTGTGAAGATTATCCGGTATTGATGTGCCTTACAGGCCATATCCATCGACACTGGGGAGTCAAGCTCGTCGAGGGAACACTGTTTCTCAATCCGTCGAATTTCGGGGAGATGACCTTAATAACGGGAGATGTTACAGAGGGAGGATTCTATTATGCCATCAAGGTGGAGGGCCGGCAGGTCGAAGAAATAACATTCAGGAAATTCTTTGACGGTAAAATTGTTGATGTAGCCGACTATTACATCAAGGACGGCAAACTGATCGAAGAGATATTAGACCCCGTCAGATACCATGCATTGGAGAAGGGGAAGAGCTATGATCTAAAAGTTGCCAAAGAATCGCACATCCCTGAAATTACATTGTACAATGAGATTAAGAAGTTTTACAGGTCGTTCCAGACGCCGGAGACGGAAGAAATGCTTCACACCCTGGCGGATGTTACTGATCTGATCGAGGATAAATTGCACGCCGATATTGCAATGGATGTTATGGGTTCCGTGAATTTCGGCATATCTATGTCAGGGTCGGATATAGACATGGTTCTTTACTTGCGTTGTGAAGACGACCGTCTGGTGTGCCGCGGAAAATGTGTCGGCGGGAGTGAGGCATGTAATTATTTGAACAATGCCGAGGATATGATCAGGGAAATACTGAAGGATAAATATGCCTACCACATACTTGATTACATTGACCTTAATCGTGTTGAAGACGGTATCCGGGAGAGGAATTATGAGAGTGATTCTTTACTGCGTTTCGTGTTTTACAGGTCTATATGCCGTCCGATAAACTACAAGGTGATTGCACATACGGAAGATATGCTTAACAAGGATATGGCATTCCGTAAAGAAGTAGAAGGGAGCCTCCAGGCATTTTTTAAAATAATTGCTGCGACCTCCCGGCACATAGGGTCATTTATGAAATACGAACACCGGCTGTCGTCCCTGGGGATTAAACTGCCGGACTGGATACGGGAGAAAGTGAAGATTTATCTTGGTGAACTGAAAGGGGAGCATTTCAGTTCACCATAGCAGGAAGGAGAAAGACGTGAATATCGTTGTATGTATAAAACAGGTTCCGGACACAGATACAAAAATCAAAGTGAAATCTGACGGTTCAGGGATCGATCAAACCGGTATCGAATGGGTGATGAACCCCTACGATGAGTTCGCTGTTGAGGAGGCCCTGAGACTGAAGGAAAAATTTGGCGGAGAAGTAACAGTAGTTTCAGTTGGTCCGGCAAGGGCCATGGATACAATCAGAATTGCCCTGGCCATGGGGGCCGACAGGGGGATATTCATCAATGATCCGGTTTTCGATGATGCGGATGCATATGTAACGGCAACAGCTTTGGCTGCTGCCGTTAAATCTATCCCCTACGATATCGTTCTCTGCGGACAGCGGGCTGTCGATGACGATTCCGGTCAGGTCGGAGCAATCCTTGCCGAGCTTTTAGGTATCCCGCAGGTAACAGTTGTTACAAAGGTAGATGTAGACGGCGATTCCGTCAGGGTGATAAGGCCTGTCGAAGGTGCCCAGCTTCTTATAGAGAGTCCCCTTCCGTGCTTAATAACGGCACAGAAGGGGTTGAATGAACCCCGCTATGCGTCACTTCCGGGAATTCTTAAGGCCAGGAAGAAACCTGTTGATGTCAGGAATGCCGCAGGGTTGGGTATTTCTATAGACGTGAAGGCAAAGGTAGCCAAAACATCACCTCCCCCGGTCAGGTCTCCGGGAAAGATAGTCGACGGTGATGACCCGGCAGCCAAGGCCAGAGAATTGGTTAGACTACTTAGAGAAGAGGCGAAGGTGATTTAGAGATTAAATTGCAGAAAGGTTTGTGCTTCCGAAGGGCTTATGGTTACAAAAGATCATTTTCCGGCAACTCCGGCGGTTCGAGTACTTAGGGATGAAAAGGTAGACTTCATTCTCCGCCCTTATAAATATGAGGAAAGAGGCGGTACGGAGGTGGCCGCGAGGGAGCTAGGTGTGGACGAGCACATGACGATCAAGACCCTGGTCATGGAGGACGACCTGAAAAGACCCTTTATCATCCTCATGCACGGTGACAGGGAAGTATCCACGAAGGAACTTGCCCGGATCCTTGGTGTCAAGGCCGTCCATCCTTGTGATCCGGTAATGGCACAGAAGCATACGGGATACATGATCGGAGGCACTTCCCCGTTCGGTATAAGAAAGAGCTCCCTGTATACATCGAAGAAACCCTTCTTAGTTGTCAGAAGATTCTCATCAATGCCGGGAGGAAGGGGCTTCTCGCGGAGATGGCAACGGAGGACCTTCTCCGGATCCTTACGCCGCGGCCAGTCAAGGTTGCCAGATAAGCTACACTGTATTTCAAATGCATCCTCCGGCAGCGTAGGATGCACATCGTAATTCTCAAAATTTTGGAGTTGCTTTAAGGAGAAAGGCACATGAGACGTTTCAGGCAAATTCTATCCGTCGCCGCCTTTTTCGTATTTTTACTCTCTCCAGTGCTTGCGGAGAGAGGGCATTTCATTTCACTGGGCCAGGTGGATCTAGTTAAGATACTTGCGCCTCCTCCCGCAAATGATTCACCTCAGACGCAGGCCGAAATTCAGGAGCTCATCTTTATACAGGATAAACGAACAGCTCAGGAGGAAGCCGCCGCCAAGGCTGATGAGAGATTGACGATCTTTCAGATCGCCGGCGACATCCTGGGACCCAAATTCACGCCGGATAATTTGCCCATTACCGTAAAATTTTTTGAACGTTTGGGAAAGGATGAGGGCTTTATTGTGAATCACGCTAAGGAAACCTGGAACAGACCTCGCCCATTTATGTTAAGTGAGAAAGTCAGACCCTGTGTAAGACAATTCAAAAGCGGGGCATATCCCAGCGGGCACGCCACCTATGGATACCTGTGCGGGATTGTACTGGCTAACATGGTCCCTGAAAAAAAAGAGGAAATATTTGCCCGTGCATGCCAATACGGCTATCATCGCATGGTCGGTGGGGTGCATTACCGGAGCGATGTCGAAGCGGGACGTATTTCCGGGACTGTCATTGCGGCAATCATGATGCAAAACCCCAACTTTCAGGAAGAATTCTCAAGGGCCAGAAGCGAGGTCCGGATAATCCTGCAGCTTCCATAAGTGACTGCTTGAGATATTTCCTCAACCGGTTAACCTTGGTTATTGACCGTTTAAAATATTATTCGACCTCCCGGCATATTTGTCATTGTATATTACGGCGTTATTATAGTTAATCGTGTTGCAGGATATCTATTTATTATAGTTGACAGGTTAAAGTTCGTGATCGTATAATTATTATTAGACTATCGAACAGCAAGAATGAGGAGGTCTTTTAATGAATGCGTTAACATTGGTATTTGTTTCATTGTGTGTTTTTGCGATCGCCTACCGGTTTTACGGCCTTTTCATCGCCAATAAGGTGCTCAATCTGAAACAGGAAAGGGCAACTCCTGCCGTTTCCATGGCCGACGGACACGATTATGTTAAAACGAACAAATATGTTTTGTTCGGTCACCACTTCGCGGCGATTGCCGCCGCCGGTCCGCTTCTGGGGCCGGTGCTGGCCGCGCAGTTCGGCTATCTACCGGGAACGCTGTGGATAATCATAGGGTGCGTCCTGGCTGGTGCAGTCCATGATATGGTCGTGCTCTTTGCATCGGTAAGGCATAAAGGGCAGAGTCTCGCGAAAATTGCTGAAAGTGAGATCGGAAAAACAGCCGGAACGGTTGCTTCCTTTGCGTTTCTTTTCATTCTCATCTTAACCCTGGCCGGCCTTTCCATTGCGGTTGTCAATGCCATGTTTGAAAGTGCCTGGGGGACTTTTACAGTTTTCTCGACATTGCCGATTGCCTTCCTGATGGGGATCTGGATGTATAAAATCCGTCCCGGAGATGTGAAAGGGGCCAGCGTCATGGGTGTCTCCCTGCTGGCAGCAGCGATCATTGTCGGACCTTATGTCGCGGCAAGTCCGACCTTATCTTCTATATTCACTTTATCGAAAAAACAGATCTCTATTTTTATACCCGTTTACGGGTTTTTCGCCTCGGTTCTTCCTGTCTGGATGCTGCTCTGCCCCCGTGATTATCTTTCCACGTATCTGAAAATAGGGACCATCGCGATGCTGGCCCTGGGGATATTCGCTGTCCGGCCTGATTTCCAGATGGCGGCTCTTACGCCCTTCATCTATGGCGGGGGCCCGATCATTCCCGGTACGGTATATCCCTTTGTCATGATAACCATCGCCTGCGGCGCACTGTCCGGATTTCACGCGATCATCGGATCAGGAACGACACCAAAGATGATAGGAAATGAGAGGGATGTTTTGTTTATCGGTTATGGAGCGATGCTTGTGGAAGGGTTCGTGGCCATCATGGCACTTGTCTCGGCCTGCGTCCTTATCCCGGCAGACTACTTCGCCATCAATGCGGCTCCGGCAGCTTACCAGAAACTGGGCATGGTTCCTGTCAACCTTCCGGACCTTGCTGTTCAGGTCCAGGAAAAGATTCAGGGCAGGCCGGGCGGAGCGGTTTCTCTCGCCGTAGGTATGGCGTATATCTTTTCATCGGTTCCGTTTATGAAAGGCTTGATGTCGTACTGGTATCACTTTGCCATAATGTTCGAGGCAGTGTTTATATTAACCGCTGTCGACACGGGCACAAGAGTCGGAAGATTCTTTCTCCAGGAAATGGTTGGCAAGGTCATCCCGAAGTTTATGGAAAAACGCTGGATGCCGGGCATCATCATAACCAGTTTCATTTTCACAGGTGCCTGGGGTTATCTCGTCTATACCGGAGATATCACGACGATCTGGCCGCTCTTCGGCATGAGCAACCAGCTCCTTGCCTCCTGTGCCCTGATCATCGGAACAACTATGCTGATCAGGATGGGGAAGGTGAAGTATGCGTGGATTACCGCCGTTCCCGGAATCATCATGGCTTTTACTACACTCTATGCCGGATATCTGAACATAACGTTAAACTATCTCCCAAGGCAGAATTATCTTCTTGCCACGCTCTCAGTAATTGTCATGGTGTTGGTTACGATCATCTTGGTTTCGGCTCTTAAGAGGTGGTATGATCTTCTTCAGATCCGAACACCGGTCACAGATCCATACGGCGATCTCGTTCTTGAGGTGGTAGAAGAATAAGAACGAAATACCGACAAAAAAGGAGGCGTTATGGAAATCAAAAAGATTCTATTAGCGACAGATTTTTTGGCAGGTTCTGCGCATGCGACACCGTATGCTGCGGACCTGGCTGCGCGGTATGGGGCAAAACTATATGTGGTCCATGTATTACAGGACTTGGGGAAGTTAACCGAATGGTATGCCCCGAAAGTGAATCTGGCTGAGCTCAAGAAGACAATGGAAGAGAAGTCTAAACAAGAGCTGCAGCGGTGCTGTACGGAAGGTATTGGCGGTTACAAGAACGTTGAATACCGTTTGTTGACGGGGGTGCCCCACGAGGAAATCCTGAAATTTCAGCGGGACAACAATATAGGGTTGATCGTTATCGGAACCAACAGCCGGAAGGCGGCTGGCGCAAAAGAGGTGTTCGGCAGCACTGCCGACCGATTGGTGAAATATGCCACCTGTCCGGTACTGACCGTGATACCTACCGGTGAGGAACTGCCGGAGAGCAAAGACCCAAAGCTGTGCAGTGACGGAGAAATCCGTTTTTAAGCTTGAGTTAAAGAAGGATATCGTATTGTGATAAAATAGGGACAGTCATCTGTCCCTATTTTATTCTTCGCCATACCAGCTTACGGTGTATTCAGTTAAACTATCCGGCTTTTTGACCTGCGGTTCCCTAACGATCCATTTGCCTTTCAGACCGATCTCGTTGGCTGTGAGCTCAAAGTGGCTCATAGCTATTCCCATATCCACTCGCTGCAAATCTGCCAACCTCAAAAATTTGAAGGTAAGGCTGTTGCCGTATCCCTTCGTTCGGTGCAGGTAAAAGTGCCAGGTGTTCCCGTCTTTGACAATTCTCCACGGTTGTTTGTTGGATGCTGATGGCCCGATGCGCACCATTTCGAGCGGCGTAACATAAGTTCCTGCGTCTTCGGGTGAAAGCAGGACCCCAAATTTCTTTTCGAAGAACAGGTCCTTCCAGGGATGGCGGTTTTGTGAGCCCACGAACTGACGCATCTTGCCCTCGAACCTACCCATTTCCGCGATATACCCGATGGATACTACAGCGGGTACAGTCTCTCCAGCCGCCGCTGAAATCTTCTTTGCAAAGCGACTTCTGGTAAAAGTTCCGCCGAGCCAGCATGTGCCCAGCCCGATGTCCGTCGCATACAAAATTGCGCGCTCCATCAAGTATCCATAGTCTTCCAGGTTTTTCTTGGAATTCCTCACCGCACCTACAATAAAACCCGTTGCGCCCTTGATAATCCCGTACGTTCCCAGACCTTTCAGAGAGCTTCTATCCTGTTCCGTTGCGGCGATAAGTTTAAGGCGCACGGGTGTACCAAGCGGCCCAGTACTGTTCGATGACATAAACTCGATCAGCCTTTGTCTCTTGTATTCTTCTACGGGTTTTTCAAAGTATGTCCGGCAGGAAAAGCGCTGCCTGATGACCTCCATAATAGGTTTACTGTAAAGCATGGTTTCAATGTCTCGTGAAATATCTCCCGGAGTTTACCTTGCGTAAACGAAGGGACTGAAGCGTTAATTTATTATTTCCCTGTCCATACAGGCTGACGTTTTTCAAGGAAGGCACGGATGCCTTCAATGGCGTCCTCCGCAAACAGGTTGCCTACCATAACTTCATTGCCGAGATTGTAGGCCTGGGCATCACTCAGATTAACCTGGGCATAAAAAGCCTGCTTGCCGATATGAAGCGTTAGCGGACTGGCCTCGGCTATCTTTTCTGCCAGCGCTTTTGTTTCCTCCTCCAGCTTTTCGAATGGTACGACCTTGTTGACAAGACCGTACTGCTCTGCTTCCCTTGCTGAAATCATGCGTCCCGTGAAGAGCATTTCCAGGGCACGTTTTCTTCCCACGGCGCGGACCAGGGGAATCGCCGGGGTTGTGCAGAAGAAGCCGAGCCTGACGCCGGGCGTCGAAAAGCGCGCCCCTTCCTCGGCAACCGCAAGGTCGCATGCGGCCACGAGCTGACAGCCACCTGCGGTGGCCACGCCATGGACCTGGGCAATAAACGGCTGCGGCATATCCTGTATTTTCTGCATAAAGGTGCTGCATGTCTGGAAGACTTCCATGTAGTCTGCAAACCCTTTATTGACCACCTCTGAAAGATCGTGACCGGAGGAAAATATTTTGCCTGCTCCCCTGATAATGACAACTCTTACATCCTTATTTTCTTTCAGGTTGTCCAAAAGGTCGTTAAGCTCTTTGAGCATATTTAGGGACAGGGCATTCCTTTTTTCCGGGTGATTCAGGGTTATCATTCCTATTCCGTTCATCTGATCAAAAGTCGTAAATTTATAATTCATGTGTTTCCTCCTTAGTTGACAGGAAAATGGTAAACTAAGTATCGGTTACTCTCCGGTTCGCAGGCACGGCTACGAACATTCCACCTAGACACAGGGTGGCTGCAAAAAACATAACCCCGCGGTATCCCCATCCCTGGGCTATAAGACCACCCAGCATCGGTCCCACTGCGTTGCACAAATTCAGTGTAGACTGGAATATACCTCCAGCCGTGCCCTTTTCTTTCCCGCCCCGCATGACAATAAGCAGTGCGCCCACGTAGAGGCAGGACCAGGCCACGCCCATAAGCGCCTGCACCATAATTAGGTAAAAGCGGCCGGTAACGAAAATATAGGCAGTAAACACAAAAAGGGACAGCAGTTGACCGTAAAAAAAAGTTTTAAATTCAGAGAAACGCTCCAGCTGGCGCATGACCACGAACTGTACGGCAAAGTTAGTTCCCCACAAAAGGCCTATCCAGAAATTGTCGAGACCGATGGAAAACAGATATAGCGGGAATATAACCCAGACGGCGCTGGCCCCCAGATGCCGCAGGAATACCGCAAGATAAATTTTATAATCCCTGCGCATTACATGCCACAGATTGGGCGGCTTGGAGAAAGTGAGAGTAGCCACCTTTTTGAAAGCCAGGGAGATGAAAAAAGCTGTCAGGCAGAATAAAAAACTAAGCCAGAAAAGAAGTTTTATGTCGCCAATCAGTGCCGATGCCAAGGCACCGAAAATCCAGCCCAGGGACCCGTAAGAGCTGTACTTACCCATATTGGCGCCGGCTTCAAAAGCGTAGGTAATGGTTGCTGCAACAGCAATACCCAGGGCAAACCCCACAGCTCCCCGAACGATGATTAATACCGGAACACTATGGGCCAGTAGCTGGGCGGCAAAAGCCAGGCTGCTTATCAAGAGTCCCCACCGCACAAAAAGAAGACGTCCCAGGTGATCGGATTTCCAGCCTGAAAAAAGTGATGAAAATAAAAAAGTGATCCCGTAGATGCCTCCTATCAATCCGATTTCAAAATCAGATGCACCCAGCTGAGCGCCCAGGAGGGGAAGGAAAATGAAAGAACTCATGGCAGCAAAGCTGAGACAAAAATTTACAAGGCCTATTAGCCAGCGGTGTGACCATCCTGCTACCGATTTTTCATTTGTAAGAATAGCGTTTGCTTTCGGCATAATTCTTATTTATCATAAAAATATATTAGTTGCATTAATCCAAAAAAATAAACCCCGGAAGAACCTCCAGGGCTTATTTTTTTTTAATCAGGAACTTACCTTCTATATCTACGTAGGGTCTTTTGTGATGATCCTGTTCTTTATCATTTCATAAATAGAGGCGGGTATAATTTTCTTTGTTTTGAGTTCTTCCTTATTTTTGTACGAACGGTTGTCAATGATCTTTTGCGCTAGTGAATCATCAATACCCGGCAGGGTCATAAGCAGGTTTTTCGATGCCGTATTGATATTGACATATTGCACCTGATCTTTTTGAGCTATATTTTTTACATCCGCTGCAAAACAGGCGGCACCGACAAATGTCAGTGCCAGGATTATTACCAAAACACCCAATAAAGCCTTCTTCATATTTTTATTCTCCTCTCCATTTAATTGGTGGCACTATACCACATTAATTGCTTATTGTAAAAACAGACTCATCCCTTAGGTGGAAGAAGCAGCAAAGGACATGCCAGACAGAAAATTTAATGGAAACTTTGATAAAACAGTAACTTAAGCAATTCGGGGAGTATTCTATAGGACTGTTTATTGGGGAATTATGCATTAGCCGGCTGGAATTTTGCCCATTTTGATGAAACGCAAAAAGAAAAGATAAGGACGAAAAAAGGCAGAACTCTCATTTAAAGTATGGTAGAAATTGAAGGCAGGTCAGTCGTGCAAACTTTTTTACGGGAGGTGAAACATGAAAAGCCCCGTTAAAGCCGCTTTATTATCGGGCGTGGTATTCCCTGGCCTGGGTCAGATATATCTCAAACGATACATGCGAGGCCTGACCATTATTATTCCCGTAATACTGGGACTTATACTTATCATTGGAATGGCGGCTATTGGCGCCCTGGAGAGTCTAATGAAAATTCAAGCCGAAGGCGGAAAAGCCGATATGGATACAATTTTAAATCTTGCGGCTACTTATTCCAAGACTAATGCCGTTTATTCTGAAATCATATTCCTTTTTATTGTGTGTTGCTGGTTTTTTTCCGTGATAGACGCTTACAGAATCGGGAAAAGAATGAAAGATGAAAAAGTGTAAGACGGGGAGGCTTCTTTCTCATACAGTCCGCGCTTTAATCATCTTTTTTTGATAGTCGCGGAAAGGAAGGCAGCAGACCTTTATCTCTCAGAGCCTCAACGGTTTTTAATCCTTCCTCTCTGCTTTCAAACGGGCCGGCAGTTACTCTGAACCACGTTTCCTTTTGCGATATTTTTCTTGGTAAAATCTCAATATTTTTTTCCCTTAGGGCAGCGTAATTTTTGTATCGGGCCGCATCTTGACGATTTAAAAAAGTCCCCAGATATACTTTATACGAACCATCTGAAGACTGTCTGATCAGCAAAGATTCCGTAATTTCCGGAATCTTTATTTTCTGGCTGACTAAAATTAGATTGGGGTTTACGATTTCTGGGTTGATCTCCCAAATATGGTCAACAAGGGTTGGATTTGCCTCATTATAGTATTTAAGAGCCAATAAAGAGAGGTTGGCTCCTTTGTGCACTTCAATCACCTTTTTTACAGGAATGTCAGTGCCGGTTAAATCAGCCCTCGATAATGCTGAAGCTTGCGGCTTTGGCTGAAAGCTTTCAACCTCAGTGCCCGTGGTGATCATGTCAGCTTTAGAAATACCACGATGCTGGGCTCCGGATGCAGGAGCTTTACCTTTATTCTTAATGACCGGCTGTTCGATAAAATTTTTCGTGTCCTGCGTTTTAAAGACATTTAGCGGATAGTTCTTGCCAAAGAATATAACTGCCATAAAGACAGCCAACGCCAGGAAGGCATAGGAAATTTTCCGGAGAGGATTTCGTTTAAGAACGGGCGTCTTTATTTTATCAACTTCCTGTATTGAGGCATCTCTTTCCTTCTGAACCTGCTTTACAGTTGCAGAGGAAATTCTTTTCTCGGAAAGGCCATACCCGGCATCCAGGGCGTTGCTGCACAGAACATTGATTACACGGGGAATTCCTTTTGCATATCGGCAGATCGAAGATAGAGCCTCATCTGTAAAGACTTGAGAGCTCTTGCTTCCCGCAATTTTTAACCGGTGATTGATATAATCCATGGATTCTTCTTCCGTCAGAGGACAGATCTCATAATTTATAACAATCCGCTGCCTGATCTGCCTTATTACTTCAGAACAAAGTTTTGTTCTGAGTTCCGGCTGGCCGACAAGCACGATCTGAAGCAACTTTGATTTGCTGGTCTCCAGATTTGAGAGCAGGCGCAGTTCTTCAATTACATCCAGGCTTATGTCATGAGCATCATCAATGATGATCACCACATTTTCATTCCGCTCCAAACATTGAATTAGATAGTAATACAGCTCATGCATCATAGAGCCCTTAGCTTCATCTCTCAATGGCAGGTCTAATTTATAGAGGATTTCCTTTAACATCTGCTCGAATGTAATGCGACCGCGGGGGAAGAAAATAGTTTTTACCCTGTAGCCTAATGTTTTAGACACACGGTCAACCATATCGGTCTTACCCAACAATCCGAAGTACGGTGATTGGTGAAGGTGATACATGGTGATCAATTTGTGAATCACAGCGGTTTTGCCCACCCCCTTTTCTCCCAGGATGAGGATAAATCCCTTTCTCTCATTAATCCCGTACAGCAGGGCGGCCAAGGCTTCTCTATGGCTTTCCGAGGGGAAAAAAAACTTTGGATCCGTAGACAGGTTAAACGGGCTTGCTGAAAAGCCATAAAACTGTTTGTAATCGATCATACCGTTATCCTTAGGGATGACAAGACCATCATGAATGTTTTATATTGACTTTAAACTGTATTGATTGCTATGGCAATCAGAAAATTGATAATCAAACTACCAGCGAACAGGAATATTAGCCGGTCTCCTTAACCCCAGTCGAGTGATTTGATATGATGTTTATGCTTCATAGTAGCGCTGTGTATATTTTTTTCTTCCCGCTATCCGCTGGTATTTCTCATCCGGATAGCCGAGTGCAATCACGGCATACACCTTCTCATCATCCGGGATACCAAAAATTTTCTTGATAGTGATGTCCTGCTTCATGGCCTCCACGGCAAAGCCTATGAGACAAGTACCTAATCCCATACTGTGTGCGGCGAGTAAAATATTCTGTGTGGCAAGAAGGGCATCTTCCTTCGGGCATGACGCCCCCGGCTTCGATCCTACTATTATCAGTGCCGTCGCTCCATGAAAGAGTCTGTCAATGCCGGAGTTCTCCCATTCAACGAGAGCCTCCTCGACGGAATCGTGTTGTTCACGGAAGTATTCATCCAATTCCGGCCTGCCGATCAGTTTCAAAAAAAATCTCAGGTATCTGTTTTCGGACATATGATTAAGTTTCTTAAAAAAGAGAGCGATACGCTCCCCAAGATTCAGGACAGCTTTTCGCGTGGGCAACACGGTGAATGTCCATAACTGGCTGTTCGTCCCGGAAGGGGCCGTAACGCCGATCTTGACCAGATCGTCAAGCAAAAGGCGATCCACAGGGCTGTCAGTATAATTACGGCAGGAACGCCTTGAACTCATGAGCCGGACGAGGTGCGCCGTGTCATAATCACCGTGAGGCAGCCATGTATCATCCGTTGTAAAACTGGCAAAACGCGAAGACTCTCCGTCAATTGAGTGTACACTAATGGCATCGGTGGGACAGACTGCGGCGCAGTGCCCACAGGATAATGATCTGTCTCCAGACACAACCGCCTTTTCATCCTGCATGGAAATGGTTCCGGATGGACAGACTTTCACACACAAACCACAGCCGATACACTTTGCGGCATCTATGACTGTTGTAACAGTTCTATCCATCTTATCCTCCTAAACGAGATTTTGCAGCCCCTTTTTGTTTACTTTTCCGGATGAACCTTATCTGAATATTGCGGTTGCAACAAGTAAAAAACAGGTTGGATGTACAGGCAGCATGTTCATCGTACCCAACGTATCATATCATTTCTGCCGTCAATGCCATGATAGTATTTACCTACCATTTTACATTCATTAAACCATAGTAGTATCCGTGGGCCACTTATACTATTAATTTAAAATTAGAAATGTGTTTCCAACAAGTTACTTTATCAAGCCGCCAGGTATGAAGGCAGTATCGTACCTGATATCGGGGAGAAAGCTTGAAGCTAAAAAAAGCAAAATCTTTTTTACATTCAAGGATTGCAGTCGCTGCCATAATTGCCGCAGTAGTAACCGGGTGTGCCGTCGGGCCGGATTTCCGAACGCCGCCGGCCCCGTCCACTAATGTATATACGGCAAAAGAGTTGCCTGCTGAAACTGCCGCCGCACCGGGCATTGCCGGTGCCGCTCAGCGATTCGCTCCCGGTCAAGACATACCAGAGGAGTGGTGGACCCTGTTTCATTCCGAGACACTTAATCACATGATCCGGCAGGCGCTGGCAGACAATCCGACACTGGCGGCAGCGAAGGCACGGCTTCGCGAGGCCCAGGAGAACCGGCAAGCCGGATTGGGGGTGCTTTTCCCGACCGTGGACGCGAACGCCTCCGCCACACGTGAGAAAATTTCAGGGGCCCTTTTTGGTCAGTCGGATACCGATATCAGCGCCTTCAATATTTATAATGCATCCGTTAATGTCTCATACGCCCTCGATATATTTGGCGGCGCAAGGCGGGCCCTGGAGGCGCTACAATCACAGATCGACTATCAGCAGTACCAGTTGGAGGGGGCCTATCTTACACTTGCGTCCAATATCGTCACCACCGCGGTACAGGAGGCTTCCCTGCGCGCCCAGATCATCGCTACGAAAAACATACTGGCCCTGCAGGAGAAGCAGCTAAGTGTGGTGGAAAACCAGTTCCGCCTCGGCGGTGCATCGCGCTCAGATATACTGGCGCAAAAGACACAACTGGCTCAGACGCAGACGACACTGCCCCCGCTTGAAAAGGTATTGACGCAGACACGCCACCTGCTGGCGGTACTTACTGGCAGACTGCCGCACGAAGCAGCAGAATTCCCTGAGTTTAACCTCGATGAGATTGAACTTCCGCAGGAACTGCCCGTGAGCTTGCCGTCATCCCTCGTGCGTCAGCGTCCGGATATCATGGCCTCAGAAGCGCTCTATCACGCTGCCTGCGCGCAGGTGGGTGTGGCAACAGCATACCTCTACCCGCAGATCACACTGACCGGTAGTTACGGCTTTACGGCGACCACTGCCTCTGATCTGTTCAACAGTAACTCAGTCGTATGGAGCATCGGTGCGGGATTGCTGCAGCCAATATTCCATGGCGGGACCCTCACCGCTAAGCGGCGCGCCGCCATTGCCGCTTACGATGAGGCTGGGGCTCAATATCGCTCGACTGTTTTGCTGGCATTTCAGAACGTGGCCGATGTGCTGCGCGCCCTGGAGGCGGATGCGAACGCCCTGAAGGCGCAGGCGGACGCGGAGGCAGCTGCTCATGATACCTTCGACCTTACACAAAAAGAATTTCAATTGGGCGCCGTGAGTTATCTGTCTCTGCTGAATGCCCAGCGTCAGTACCAGCAGTCTCAAATCGGCCTGATTCAGGCCCAGGCGGCGCGCTTCGCTGATACGGCGGCACTTTTCCATGCCCTCGGCGGCGGTTGGTGGAACCGTTCCAAAGCAAACGTTTCAGCCCAAGGACAAAAGGAGAGTAATGCGGAATGAAAAAGCGGATGATCATCATGCTGGCGGTTGTAGGACTTGTGTTCGGTGCCATTTTTGGATACAAGCTGTTCCAGGCACAGATGAGTAAAAAATACATGGCGTCTCAAAAGATGCCGCCGGTGACCGTCTCCGCAATAAAGGCGGAAGTGCATACCTGGCAGCCGCAGCTCAAGGCGGTGGGCAGCCTGCGCGCGGTGCGTGGCGTCGATGTGACCAGCGAGATCTCCGGCCTCGTGCGGACACTGCATTTCAACCCCGGAGATGAGGTCCAAGTGGGCCGCTTGCTTGTTCAGCTCAACGCCGACGCCGATCTCGCGCAGCTCCGTTCCCTCGAAGCCGCCGCCGACCTGGCCAACACGGTCTATGAACGAGACAAAAAGCAATTCGCCGTACAGGCCATAAGCCAGGCGACGCTGGACGCAGATGCCGCCGACCTCAAGAGCAAACGCGCCCAGGTGGCTCAGCAAAAGGCTCTGGTCGACAAAAAAACCATCCGCGCGCCTTTTGCGGGTAAGCTTGGCATCTGCACCGTAAACCCGGGCCAGTATATAAATCCCGGCGACAAAATCGTCACCCTGCAATCACTATCTTTTATCTATGCGGATTTTTATCTGCCTCAGCAGGAACTGTCGCGTGTATCACTCGGTCAGACCGTTGATGTTGCCTCAGACACTCATCCCGGCCGTACCTTCACCGGCAAGATAACGACTATTAATCCGAAGGTGGAAACGGACTCCCGCAATGTTCAGGTTGAGGCCACAATCAGCAATCCGCGGCACGAGCTGTTCCCGGGAATGTATGTATCGGTCGAGATCAAGGCCGGGAAAGAGGAGCGCTTCCTGACACTGCCGCAGGCTACCGTGACTTACAACCCTTACGGGGAAACCGTATACATTATTGAGGAAGGGAAGGCGCCGGACGGCAGTCCCCTTTTAACGGCCAAACAGACCTTCGTTTCTGTCGGCCCCACCCGCGGCGACCAGGTGGCAGTCCTCAAAGGAATCAAGGAGGGAGACACCGTGGTTACAAGCGGCCAGCTCAAGCTTAAACCGGGAAGCCCCGTCGTCATCAACAACCAGGTGCAACCCGCCAATGAGGCGGCCCCCAAGCCAGTAGACCAGTAGCGTGGAAGGTGCCTGATGCGTTTCACAGATCTGTTCATACGTCGTCCAGTCCTGGCAACCGTTGTCAGCCTGCTGATCCTCGTGCTGGGACTGCGCTCCATAGGGTTGCTTCAGGTCCGGGAATATCCGATGACGCAGAACGCCGTGGTCACCGTCCAGACTGTTTATACAGGCGCCGACCCATCGCTCATCGCGGGCTTCATCACTACCCCGCTGGAAAATTCCATCGCCCAGGCCAACGGCATCGATTACCTGACTTCTAACAGCATGCAGAGTGTTAGCATAATTCAGGCAAGCCTTCGTCTGAACTACGACCCTAACAAGGCGCTTACTGAGATAAATACCAAGGTCAACGCGGTTCTTAATCAATTGCCGAAAGATTCTCAGCAGCCCGTGCTGTCCGTGGCTATCGGCGAGACCATCGATTCCATGTATATCGGCTTCTACAGCAAGGTGCTGCCGACAAACAAGATCACCGACTATCTGATCCGCGTGGTGCAGCCGAAGCTCCAGGCCGTTGAGGGTGTGCAGACCGCCGAGGTCCTCGGCAAACGCACTTTCGCGCTCAGGGCATGGCTCGATCCCAGGAAAATGGCCGCCTATAGTGTGACCGGCACGGATATCAGCAACGCCCTCGCCAACAACGACTTCATTTCTGCCGTAGGAAGGACCCAGGGGCAGATGGTTACCGTAAATCTCATAGCCGACACGACCCTGCACTCAGTTGATGAGTTCCGCGATCTTGTCGTCAAATCGGTTAACGGCGCGATCGTCCGCCTGGGCGATGTGGCCAACATCACTCTCGGTTCGGAGGACTACGATACGGCAGTCGCCTTCGATGGAGAAAGCGCCGTCTATATCGGTATTCAGGTGGCGCCCACGGCGAATCTGCTCACGGTGATCGCCGGCGTGCGCAAGGCGTTTCCCGCGATAGAGCAGCAGTTGCCCGAAGGCCTCAACGGGCGCATCGTCTATGACGCCACCAAGTACGTGAACAGTTCGATTCGTGAAGTTATCAGCACCCTGGTGCAGGCCTTCGTAATCGTGACCATAGTGATTTTTCTTTTCCTGTGCTCGGTTCGGTCGGTCATTATTCCCACGATCGCGATGCCGCTTTCCCTCATCGGGGCGTTTTTCATCATGCTGGTCCTCGGCTATACCATCAACCTGCTGACATTGCTCGCGCTGGTGCTGGCCATCGGCCTTGTTGTGGATGACGCGATAATCGTCGTGGAAAACTCACACCGCCACATCGAGGACGGCGCGAAGCCGATGCAGGCGGCTATCCTGGGCACGCGGGAGCTCGCCGCACCTATCATCGCGATTTCCGTCGTTCTGATCGCGGTGTATGTCCCGATCGGATTCATGGGGGGACTGACCGGCGCCCTGTTTACCGAATTTGCCTACACACTGGCCGGCACCGTGGCCGTGTCGGCGATCATTGCCCTCACGCTTTCACCGATGATGTGCTCGCGCCTCCTCGAAGCGGCGGAGGCTTGTGAACAGCGGCGCTTCATGGGTTTTGTCAACCGTCAATTTAACCGGCTGCGCAGAGTCTATGAACGCGCGTTGCGCAACGCCCTCAATTACCTGCCGGTGACCGCTGTATTCGCGTTGATCATCCTCGCCAGCAATTACTTCTTGTTCACGACCTCGAAGAGCGAGCTCGCGCCGAATGAAGATCAGGGAATCGTCATCGCACTGCTAACCACAGCGCCTAACGCCACACTGGAACAAACTCAACTCTATTCAAAGGAAATTTACAAGATCATCAGCAGCTACCCGGAGACCGATCACGTGTTCCAGCTCGACGGCATCAGCGGCCTCAACAGCGGCGTCGCGGGCATGGTCATGAAACCGTGGGACGAACGCAAGCGCACGTCCATGGAGCTGCAGCACATCATACAAAGGCAGCTCGGCGAGATATCCGGCGCGCAGGCAGTTGCCTTCCTCCGTCCGCCCTTGCCCGGGGCGGGAAGGGGTCTGCCCGTGCAGTTTGTTGTCGGCACTACGGAATCTTATGAACGGCTGGACGAGGTATCGCAGGCCATGGTAGCAAAGGCATGGGCAAGCGGCGCCTTCGCCTTCGTCGATACCGATCTGAAAGTCGATAAACCGCAGACGACGGTTGATATTAATAGAGATAAGACGGCCCTCCTGGGCCTGACAATGCGCGATGTCGGCGGCTCCCTGGCATGGATGCTGGGGGGCGGCTATGTCAATTATTTCAGCCTCGCCGGTCGTTCATATAAGGTGATCCCCCAGGTGATGCAGCGCGACCGGCTTAATGCAGGACAACTGCCTGACTATTACATCAATACCGCGAGCGGCGCGGCTGTTCCCGTGTCTACCATCACACGTCTCAAGACAGAGGTTGTGCCGGAATCAATAAACCATTTCCAGCAGCTCAACGCGGCGACGATCTCGGCAGTGCCGTCCCCGGGTATCACCCTCGGCCAGGCATTAGATACGATGAGAAGCTTGGCAAAAGAAGTGCTCCCCCAGGGCTACAGTATCGATTACGCCGGCCAGTCGCGGCAGTTCATGCAGGAGTCGAGCGCCCTGATCGTCACCTTCTTTTTCGCGCTGATCATTATTTTCCTTTCCCTGGCCGCCTTGTTCGAGAGCTTCCGCGATCCCTTCATCGTACTTGTCAGCGTGCCCATGTCGATCTGCGGGGCGATGGTCTTCATCAGCCTCGGCATCGGTCAGTCAAGCCTGAACATCTACACCGAGGTTGGCCTGGTTACGCTCATCGGCCTTATCAGCAAGCACGGCATCCTGATTGTCCAGTTCGCCAATGATCTGCAGCGTGAAGGGAAGGGCAAGCGTGAGGCTGTGGAAATGGCCGCGGCCATCCGCCTGCGTCCGATACTGATGACTACAGCGGCGATGGTCCTGGGCGTAATGCCGCTGGTAACTGCTTCCGGCGCGGGCGCGGTCGGTCGTTTCAACATGGGGCTGGTCATCATGACCGGTATCGCCATCGGGACGCTTTTCACGCTGTTCGTGGTGCCGGCGATGTATATGCTTCTTGCCGCCGAGCATGCTCAGCGGGCGGCTGAAGAGACGCCCGTCACAGATTCGACCCGAGTGTAACCGGACACTGTTTCTCACAATTGGCGACCGATTAAAACTTTACCTGGGGAGCAGCCTTCGCTGGTGCCGGTGCCTCAAAAAAGGTTGCACTATGGAAGCCGAACATGCCCGCCAGTAAATTTGCCGGAAAGCTTCTGATCGCGACATTGTATGTCTTTACCGCTTCGTTATAACGCTTTCTTTCGACAGCAATCCGGTTCTCCGTTCCCGCCAGCTCATCCTGCAGGTGCATGAAGTTCTGATTGGACTTGAGGTCAGGATATCTTTCGACCACGACCAGTAGCCTGCTCAGGGCACCGGACAATTCATTATTGGCGCTGATCTTGTCCGGCACACTCGTCGCGCCGCCTACCTTCGCCCTGGCCTCCGTTACCTCGGTAAGAACGCTCTTTTCCTGCTTGGCGTACCCTTTAACCGTTTCCACCAGGTTGGGAATCAGGTCGTACCGGCGCTGCAACTGGTTTTCCACCTGCGCCCAGGACCCTTTTACCGCCTCATCTAAAGAAACGAATGTGTTATAGGTTCCTTTGAAGAAGGAGTAGAGAGCAAAAATAACTACGATTATAATTACAACTGCAATGATGAGAGCTTTTTTTCCACTGGTCATGCCGTACCTCCTGATGTATTTTCAAACTCTTCAAACATAATTTTCATTATCTATGAACAGCAGGGTGTTTTCAAACAGCCATGCGATCAACCTCCTCGGATAGTTTCTCTATTTCTTTCATATAATCCTTAAAGACAGTTATTACTTCGGATGCCGGGACACGGTCAGTATCTTCTTTGATGTCGGTGCATTTCAGAAAGATATCCTCGTTAATGGAATATGTTTTGGCAACAGCCCGGATAATATCCCGGCGGCTGTGGGGGATGTCTATTCCTTTAAAGTGTAAGAGGGCTTTGAATATAGAGATAAATGCGATGAAGGAGGATTGAATCAGTTCGCGGACCCGCTTTGCCCTTCCTTCCGCTTCCAGCAGGCCTCTCCGCAGGTGGAGGATTTTTCCCTTCAGCTCCCTCTCAATCTGCAATCTGAGATTGCGTGGCTCAAAAGACAATCCGCCGAGGACATCTTCGCCGTAGACTACTACGTAATGCCTTTTCATACTGAGAAACTCTATGGGGTAGCAATCGAGGGAAGATAAAAGCTCTTCTTTGGTCATAAAAATAGGAATTGCCACCTTCCGTTTCCGCCACCGGGCAACGCTATCGATGGCTTTGCCCAGGTTGTCAATTCCTTCTTTCGAGAGAATAACAAAAAAATTGAGATCTGATTTTCCCGGAACATAATGGCCGCTCGCTCCGCTTCCATAGAGGATAATGGAAACGAGATCGCTGCCAAAGACCTTTTTGAAGTCATCTGTGATGTCTCCAAAAGTTTCCTCAGGATTTTTTGGTACTTTTGTCATCTCCTCCCCCTTTCAGAAGTCACCGCTCGCCCCGCCGCCGCCGCTTTCACCGCCCCCAAAACCGCCAAAGCCACCACCAGAATCACCGCCAAAACTGCCGAACCCGCCGCCGCCAAAACTTCCAAAACCTCCTCTGCCACCGCGGCTCCCGCTCATCATCATGAGGAGCAGCCATGGGAGCATACTCCTTCCCTGTCTTGTACCGAGGAGCGCAATAAAGGCAAGAACAAGTATGATCAGCGGCCATAAACTGCCGCCTTGTCGTACTCCTTGTTTTCTCGGCTGAGTGACAGGCGCGCCGCCTGTCAGGGAAACACCGGCATCTTTAGCCACAACGGCGGCCACAGCGGTCATGGCATTGGAAAGGCCCTTGCCATAGTCGCCCTGTCTGAGATACGGGATCGCGTACTTGTCACGAATTTCACCCACAAGTCCATCAGGCAGGATACCTTCGACGCCATATCCCGTTTCAATTCTGAATTTCCGCTCCTTCAAGGCAAGAAAAATCAGGACACCCTTATCTTCCCCTTTTTTTCCAATTCCCCACGCCTTGTATAAGCTGTTGACATAATCATTCAGTTCGTTATCCCCGAGGCTTTGCACTGTGGCAACCACAATTGCCGTCCCGGTTTTTTCCAGAACCTCCCGCGCCAGACTCTCCATCCGGGTTTTGTAGTCCGAGGGAATAACACCGGCAAAATCATTTACAGCACCAACCGGTTTTGGAAACTTATCTTCCGCTCGTACCGGGACAGTGCCGAAAAAAATTGAAATAAGACCCAGTGCCAGCGCGAGTTTTCCTGCCTTTATAAACACAATTTTTACCGGACTATTCTTAGAATAAGACGTATGAGCACCTGTTATTTTAAAGGTTTCTTATACAGAGAGTTCTTCATAATATAATGGCGGACTGATTCAGGAACCAGATATTTGATGGACTTGCCATCGCTCACCCGTTGCCGGATATCGCTGGAGGAGATGTCCAGAAATGTGACCCCCCGGAAATAAATGACGTAACCTGTTGGGCCTCTGAAGCCTTTCACCTTATCATCATAGGTGAATTGGGAGGCGAAATCGGAAGGGAGAATTCCTTTCAGGCCTCTATTCTCATAACCGGGCCTGGTCATCACCACAAAATTGCACAAGAGCAGCAGACGTTCCCAATCCTTCCACGTATGGATGGCATGAAAGGCATCCTGGCCTAGGATGAAATACAATTCCAGATTCTCCATATATTTTTTCAGGATGTAATCCACCGTTTCCACAGAATATGATTTATCCTCACGCTTTTTTTCCACATCGGAATATGTGAATACCGGGTTGCCTTCGATTGCCAGTGTAATCATCTGCTCCCGATGATGAAAAGATGTGATATCGGCGTCTATCTTGTGCGGCGGCTTAGAAGCCGGAATAAAACAAATCCTGTTCAGATTAAAAATCTCCAGTATTTCCTCGGCACATCTCAGGTGGCCGATATGTATCGGATCAAATGTGCCTCCCAATAATCCCCATTTCATGTTCTCACCTGTCCATTCCCATAAATGATAAATTTTGTCGTTGTCAGCTCTTCCAGTCCCATAGGGCCGAAGGCATGGAGTTTCGTCGTACTTATTCCTATTTCCGCACCGAGGCCCAGCTCAAAGCCGTCGCTGAAGCGGGTAGACGCATTGACCAGAACAGTGGAGGAGTTGACTTCATTTAAAAACCGCTGCGCGTTCCGATAATCGGTTGTGATAATTGATTCCGTATGAAGGGAGCCGTATTTTTCAATATGGGCGATAGCCTCATCGAGGCTGGTCACGACGCGTATGGATAAAACAAGGTCGAGGTATTCCTCATACCAGTCCTTCTCGACAGCTTTCTCAACATCCTTGAGAACACGCCGTGTCCGTTCGCAGCCCTTAATGACAACGCCCGCTTCCTTCAAACTACGAGCCACGACCGGTAGGAAACGACCTGCAATATCCTGATGAACGAGCAAGGTCTCCATAGCATTGCAGACCCCCGGACGCTGGGTCTTCGCATTCATGCAGATCTTTACGGCCATGTCAAAGTCGGCGCCGGCATCCACGAATATATGGCAGACGCCCTTGTAATGCTTGATAACCGGGATCTTCGATTCATTCACAACGGCCCTGATCAGGTCTTCACCGCCCCGTGGGATGATCAGGTCTATATATTCCTCGAGCTGCAGCATCTCCCGGACGGCCTCCCTTTCGGTCATCGGGATGACCTGGATAGCCTCACCAGGGATCGGCCCTTTCTTCAAGACGCCCTGGAGGATGCGTGCTATGGCGACATTCGAGTTTATCGCCTCTGATCCGCCTCTCAAAATAACGGCGTTTCCGGATTTCAGACAGAGGGCGGCGGCATCCACGGTCACGTTGGGGCGGGATTCATAGATGATGCCGATAACTCCCAGCGGGATCCTCATTCGCCCGACGAGGAGTCCGTTCGGCCTGCGCCACATGGAGGTCACTTTTCCGACCGGGTCGGGGAGGGCGGCAACTTCCCTCAAGCCCCCGGCGATGCCCTCAATTGTGCTTTTCTTCAGCGTGAGCCTGTCCAGCATGGCCTCGGAGAGGCCCATCTGCCTTGCCTTCTTGATGTCCTTCGCGTTTTCCTTTATCAGCGAGTTGGTCTGCCTGATGAGTTCCTCCGCCATATCAAGGAGGGCCCTGTTTTTTTCGTCAGATGATATGCGGGCAAGCGTAGTGGCGGCGCTCCTCGCTTTCTTCGCTATCTCAACTATCTGAGACCTGATGTCCATATACAACCTTTTTTTATAACAACTTCAACAATAGACATTGACAAAACTTGTAATGATTATGTATTAACCGCAATCAGAAAAGTAAAGGGGAATTCCTTTTTTAGTGTGTTACTTTACCGAACGTCCGGGACAGTGTCAAGGTCATTTGTGTAACCAGGCAAGTCTCTGTCTGTCTGGAAATTTCACCGGAAGTTGCGGAGCTTGAAACCAGCGGTATAAAAATGAACAGTATTTGTATCAAAGCAGGCAAGCGCGCATATGAAATGATTCATGATGGAGGTTTCCACTTCGATCGCGTATCAACATATTTCGGCCCGGCCACAGGACCCAGATGGCTCGTCGCCAGCGGTTTCGATTTAACCCTGTTGAAGAATGGACTCCTGGGGCGTTCCAGGGCGGTACACCTTGTCGGTTCTTCAGCAGGGGCATTCCGCTTTGCCGCCTGGCTGCAGCCTGAGCCGGAAAAGAGCTACCGCACTCTCATGGAATCCTACATTGGCATTACCTACAAAAGAACCGATACCCCCGCCACGATTCTGGAATCCATGATGGATACAGTAAATGCCTATATTGAAAACGATGCGCTTTCTTTTGCGCTGGCCAACAAGAATTACCGTCTCGCCATTATTACTGCCCGCGCTAAAAATATCGTGGCTTCCGAAGTGCCGTGGCTGCAGAAGATGGGCCTGGGGATTTGCTTTGCCTTTAATGCCGTTAAACGTACATACATTCATAAGTTTGCCGAGCGGGTTGTGTTCTACAACGGGCCCAAGCCGCCGCCATTTTGTTTCAAGCCGGGCTTCCGGGGACGCTATATCCCCCTGAATGAGATCAATTTTAAGTATGCCGTCGCTGCCTCCGGAGCGATACCGCTGGTTGTTGCCGGTGTCAGGGACATCTACGGGGCGCCGAAGGGCGTATACCGCGATGGCGGCCTGATCGATTATCATCTGACCCATAACTATGCACAGACAACGGAAGACATCGTGCTGTTCTTCAACCATCAGGAAAGGATCATACGAGGCTGGCTGGATAAACGGCTTTCCTACCGCCGGCCTAAGGATGATGTTCTGGATAATGTTTTGATGATTTATCCATCGTACGGCTTTATAGCTCAACTTCCGGGAGGGAAGGTGCCTGAGAGGAGCGATTTTGGGACTTTCATCGACGACCCAGCTGCGCGCATCAGAAACTGGCGACAGGCGGTTGAACAGGCGCAGCCCCTGGGAGAAGAATTTCTGGAGCTGGTGGAAAGCAAAAAAATCAGGGACGTTGTGGAAAGGATAGAAGTTCAGCCGGGTAGAAAAGGAAATGGGCGCTGAAGAGATATCGCTTCGAAATGTTGATCAACTGAAACGAATCCTTAAAAACTGCACACTCTGCCCCAGAAAATGCGGCGTCAACAGGACCACCGGAGAAGCAGGATTCTGCGGCCTCTCAGATGGCATCACGTTAAGCCAAGCCCTTGCCCACCATGGCGAGGAGCCTCCAATCTCCGGCACACATGGTGCGGGAACAATATTCCTCTCTTCGTGCAACCTGAAGTGCATCTACTGCCAGAACTATCAGATAAGCCATCAGGCATCAGGTGAACGGCTAAACAGCGAAGGACTTGCCGGCGTCATGATGACACTGCAGGAAAAGGGCTGCCACAACATCGAGCCTGTTACTCCCACCCCACAGACACCTCAGATTATGGAGGCCCTACTGATAGCCCGCCGGAAAGGCTTGCATCTGCCCCTTGTTTATAATTGCGGCGGTTACGAAAATCCGGAAGTCTTAAGTATCATGGAAGGGATGGTGGATATCTATCTGCCCGACTTCAAGTATGGCCTTGAAGATGACGCCCTCGTTCTCTCCGGTGCGAGGGACTATCCTCAGCACGCCCTTGAATCAATCATGGAAATGGCGCGGCAGGTCGGCGATACCCTGGAGATGGAGGAAGGCATAGCAAAGAGAGGTTTGCTCATTCGACATTTAGTTCTGCCGGGGCATATAGAAAACAGCCTCGAAGTTTTCAGACTGATCAAAAAGCATATATCAGTTTCCGTGCCGATCAGCATCATGTCCCAGTATACACTCATGCCTTCCGTTAATGATCATCCCCGACTGGGAAGAAGAATCACTCGCAACGAGTATGAACTAGTTGTCAATTGCGCCCTCGACATGGGCTTTGAAACCATCTTCACCCAGCAAGTAGATGATCGTGCACTGGCACCGGACTTTGCGCAGAAAATGCCGTTCAGCTGGGCATAAATGTGATATGATATTAGAAAATTGTGATAGTATCTTGAGGATTCGAGGGGCCAAGGCGTCGAGGGGAAAAAAGTTGAACCATTTAAGATGCAGGCTGGGAGTTGGTTTGCGGGGTATCTTGCTCTGTTGTGACTCTAAGAAGCTTAATCGGAGGTCGGAAAAAATGGTTTCAGATGATCAGTATTGTAGACTTCAATCTACCTAATTGGACGAACGGATTTATTAAAAATTCGATTTGGTAAAATGATAAAATGCTGGTCAATTAATCATTCTCAATATATTCATACTTAATTTCTCTTGCAATACCCTCTAAGTCAGGAAATAAAGTTGCCTCATTAATTCCAGACGATGCAAGCTCTGACCTTATATTTGGGGCTGACTTCGTATCTATCGATAATTTAGCAATTCGTGCTTCACTAAATTTGCGCTTCATTTGATAGAATCCATCTTTGTACTTACCATGAACAGTAAAACAGCTTCGTTGGACACGAATTCTGTCATCTATATAAGGTGGCAATATGCAAAGTGGGTATTCGGGAAGTTTTTTGTGATCTTCAATATACCGATTAACAATGCGACGTTCATCTTCATCAAGATCTACATCAGGATCCGTATAGAATACTGATGCATCCCCCACACATAATTCATTTATGTGATACGGGTCAATCACCCATACGGTCGGTACTTTTACGGATCGTAAGTCTTTTACCGAAAAAAATAGGGCAGTTAACGATCCCTCAGTCCAATCTAAGAGTCTAGTTGGAAGTCCGTAGTGTTGCATAGTATGATACCATTCCCACGTAGCGTACTTCCGATTTACAAAAGCCTTTGCCCTTCGCATGAACTCAAAAAACATCTCCTCTGCTAACTCTGGACGGTAATGCCATACATCTGGCCTATATATTCCAGGTATTAATTTGTGTGTGGCTTTCGACACGCCTCTATACCATAAATATTCTTCATTCCAGTCATGTTTCAAATATTCAATATGCGAAATAAATTCTCCCATAGATTCAATTTTCTTTTTGTTGCAAAGGTAGGCTTTTGTACTGAAGAATGAGCGCTTAGTAACCTTCATAATGATACCTTCAACACGGGCTATCTCGAAATAACTAAAATATTGACAGATAACTAATTATATTGATGGCGAACTGCATCAATATTGACATAGGCGCTTCTGTATTGACCGCTAGCTAATTTTACCATAGCAATAATTTCAAAATTGTTGCTTACAAGAAGCTCATCCTTGTTCAGTATATAGATCTGTTCAAGGCTAAATGATTGACCGTGAAACTCTTTTTTATATCTATTATATATCTCTTTATTTATAGGCAGAGGAATTTCCTGAAAAAACACCTTAGAGTGGCCGGGTTCAACAACTAGGGGGAAGTAGGTACGTTTGTTTATGTTGATTTCTTCTGATGGATTAAGGTTCATTGTGAACCAGAGAAAGTTAATTAGGAATGTACGAGTTTCTGATTCCTTACCTAAAGTCTTTAAAACAATATCAACTGAGTCAACAGTAAAAGTCCTTGATCCTGTGTTAGTAATTTTGAACTCACATGGAATGGGCAGAACAAAATCATTTTCTTGTTTCTCTTTATAAGTGGTAGGTATTTCATGTATCAATCTTATAGGAACATTAATGCGAGAATTGACTTCCCATTGAAATTCTATTGATCTTGATTCCTTGTAAACTACATATGAAAAACACAAAGCTAGTCCTGATATAACGAGAGAGCTTATGGATATGATATCCGACGTCTTATATCGTTTGAGCAAAGAGCACAGTTTTATCTTATAATGCAAAATATTTAGA
>DATKLL010000066.1:0-4804 GCA_035542475.1 Syntrophales bacterium | reverse complement strand
TATGAGAAAACTGGTTCACGTTATCTTTGGAGTCCTGAAATCCGGGAAAAAGTACGATCCCAACTTTCTAACAATTTCAGCTTGACAAGAACGGTATCTACTTATCAATGAAGTTGATGATACTAAGTTGCTATTGATTATCTATCGTAAGAAGTAAGTCGTTCTCTTCTATGAATATGCATTGTTACATATGGCCTTCATTAAGGCTTATATCGATAAAATTCAGATGCGGTGAGGATTTCTCTTCAGGAAGGAACAAATAATGGAGGTATTAGTTTTTACGAAGATATGAAACCAATAGTCTTAGGATGCTCTTTACCAATGGTAATAGCCGCTTTGCCCGCCCATTTTGTGGGTATCCATCTCGAAGCTTCTTATAAGCTTGCTTAAGATGGCTCCGATCATGGGTGTTGTTGTAACTGGAAACACCACGGAGATAGGTCGCTTCTGGCACCTGATCACTCACAGGATACTCAGAGATAATCTTATCCATATTTCGAATCGCCCGATCAAACTGATCAAGTTCAAAATATGTTTTCGCAATACCCATTAACAATGCAGGAATTAGCTCTTCCGCTGTTGTGAAACCAACAATCCGATAATGTTCCCTGCCACTAGTGTCTAATACTATGAGGGTAGGAGTCCATTTCGCATTAAAATTCTTAGATAATGGCATTGCGCCAAATATGATTCGTAAGGGTATGATATTCTCTAAGATGAATTCTGTTAAATTTTTATCTGAATACGTATCCGCATCCATCTGTTTACAGTAAATTCAGCCCGGTCTGAAGAAATAGAGCAATATCAATTTTTTCTCATTCTGCGCTCGTGATAAGGCTATACTTATATCAGTTTCCCACATTATTGTACTTTCCATAATGCATCACTTTCTTAGTATAATGAACTGCCTTTTTTTACTTTTTAGCATATTTTGAGGCAGAGTTCTGCGATTTTTAGGTGATTATCGAGTGAGGGCAGTACGAGTTGTCCGAATAGAAAAATCAACAGGAAGGAAAAGTTTTTAATTGAAATCACTTGATAAATCAATAGAAAATATTATTGAAGTAATTGAGGATAAATCCTTGACTTTTGATAATTGATGTCATATAAAACACACACTAAATAAGTTTGGATTACGACATTTTGAATTGCAAAGGATGGCCACCATGCTTTTTAGAGTATAGGTGGCCTTTTTCTTTCTGTCATAGTAAGAATCCGACTTAAGAGAATTTTGAGAAAGGAGGATTAAAGCTATGTCAGAAGGTAAAGTAAAGTGGTTTAATGAACATAAAGGCTTTGGTTTCATCGAAAATGATGAAGGCGGCGATTTGTTTGTTCATCACAGCGCGATACAAGGCGAGGGCTTCAAGACATTGTCTGAAGGTCAGCGTGTGAGCTTTGATGTTACTGCGGGCAAGAAAGGCCCGGCAGCGGAAAACGTGAAGCCATTATAGGTTCACAGTAGTAAAGAAGAGGCACTCAAATATAATATATTGGTGGTGCCTCTTTTGTTTTTGACATTAACCATACGGATCGGTGATCGTTAAAATGGCGTTTGTAAGATCAATTGGTTATTCAGGAAAAAAAGGGGGGCAAATGAACAACATTGATAACAGAATGTACAACACTAAATGCTCCCCAACATTTCCCCTCAGCAAATGTATTAGAGAAAGTTATGTCATCTTCACTTGTCTTAATGTTTGTCATTAAGCTTTTACAAACTGAAAGCATCTCTCCTGTTGATTGTGCGAAAGACAGGGAAACGAATAGAAGGCTTATAATGATTATTGATAGAATCCTTTTCATAATATTTCTTCATTTCAAAGCACAAAACCCCGCACTTTGTTGAGAAACGGGGTTCACTAATTAGTCCATATTACCCTCACGCAAGGTCCAAGGGTTTATGCATTTTAATCTCTGACTTTGATTGTCATGATTCCCATCTGAAGTCTACAATGAAAATAAAAGATAGCAGTTTGTGGACTACAGGAAGAAAGATGTGAAAAAGGATAGTAGTAAGCATTTTCGAAGCTTGTCTTAAGGATTATTCATGCCACAAATAAGGTTATCGCCAATTGTAAATCGATATTTAATGCTGGTAGCCTTAATACTGGGAGGTCTTATTGTATGTTATGTCAGGGATCTATAAATACCAAAAAATAATAAAGCGTCATGAACTAAGTACGTTAGAAATTTAATTTTACAAGTACAGAACAATCATGGCTGTCCCTAAAGTAAAGATAAAAAATCTATTCGAACTCGCTAATTCAGCATTTGATGATGGCAATTATCAAGAAGCTAATGATTACTTTACAGAAATGTTGGAATTCGATCCAGAGAATTATGAAGCACATTTAGGCAAAGGTCTATCTGCAGGCTGGCTTTCAACAATTGCAAACAATAGAATTGGTGAAACTACAGAGGGGTTTATAAAGGCTATTAATTATTCTCCTGAAGATAAAAAAGAAGAAGTTATAAAGCGCGGGTTAAGTTTAATTCTAGATTTGACAACAAACTACTATAAGCAATTAAAAGCCTATGTTGATGATGCCTTCTTGCAGGTTAAGGGCCGTCTTAAAAATTCACGAGTGAGGATCGATGTTATTGCTGGCTTGGGTAATACATACTACAGAAGGTTGAGAGATTTGGTAGTAGAACTGAATGGACTATCTCCCTTATTGCCTAACAGTGAGAAGATCAAATTAAAAAAGATGATCATTTTTTTGTGTATGCAAGGAATTAATTATAAAAAATTAAACCCGATGCAACATGAAGTATCATTTCTGAGAAATTTAATTGAGATATGTGATTATGAGATTAAGAAATGCAATCTTTCTTGAAAACTAATAACATGGAGTAAAAGTCGCCAAGCTTTCTTGTCTAGCCTCCTTCCTTCAAGGCAGGACTATCATGATCCTGCCTCATTTAGTTCAGCGATAGCGATTATAGATTGTAATGTTGCATGTAAAAACAACATCAGAAAAACAACATTACAGGAAGTAGTCCGCACGAGAAGCAGTAGGGAGCCTAATCGAAAGATGGCTTTTTAAAATTGTTGAGTATACCTACAAGTCCTCGATCTTGAGAGTGAGGAAATGTTTTAGATTATCACTTATAATCTTCTTGATGTTGTTTCTTAAGTAAATGCTAGATTTGTCCGATATTAAAATAGACAAAGTAAAAAAATATAAACGGTGTGGGGCTAAAATGGAACGATTCAAACAATTTGCTTTTAAAAACTTTGAGGCAATACTCGTATTTGCTATTCTGTTATCGGCTTTCCTTGGAACGTACTTCCTTGATGATCATTCAATTGTCCTAAATTTTTACTATCTTCCTGTTCTTGTAGCATCATACTTTCTTGGGCGTCGAATGGGTCTCCTCACCGCAATCATGTCAATTTTACTTGTCCTTGTCTGTGCCTTGCTTTTCCCCTCAAGGTTTTTTAGCCAAAACATGTTGTTACAGGATATCGGCAGGCTTTCCTCATGGGGCGGCTTCCTGATACTGGCAAGTGTAACAGTTGGCAGCTTATATGAAAGGAATGAGCGTCGGCTTCATGACCTGAAAAATGCTTATGTCGGAATTGTAGAGATACTTTCTAAATATCTCGAGTCAACTGACAGGTACACCAAAGGGCATTCCGTCCGCGTATCAGAGCTCGCCATGGATATGGCAATCGCTTTGGATCTGCATCGCACTGATGTTGATAATATCCGGGTGGCAGGACTTCTCCACGACATCGGGAAAATAGAGGTAAGCGGGCAAATTCTTCGAAAGGCAGCCGATCTGACAACCGAAGAACGGGAGCAGATAAACAAACATACAGAGAAGGGAGCTCGCATTCTTTCATCTGTGGGATCGGTTCTCAAGGATGTTGTTCCTATCGTCATGGCCCACCATGAATACTTTTCTAATAATGACAACGGGCAAAAAAACTCGAAAGATGTAGAAATACCATTGGGTGCTAGGATCCTTGCCGTTGCCGACTCATTCGATGCCATGACAAGCGACCGTCCATACCGCAAGGGCATGCCGCCCTGGCAGGCCCGAGAACAAATCATTGTCAATTCCGGCAAGCAGTTTGACCCTCGAGTTGTTGAAGCATTCAAGCTTGTAGTAGATAAGAAAATGGAAACAATTTGAGAAGATAGGGTCTATTGACGTTGTATTTTATTTTGCCATGATAATGAGTTGAAATGTTGTATAGATTGGCAAAATCGAAAAATCAACAGTACAGGAAGTAGTCCGCACAAGGGGCGGTAGGTTAAGCCATTCCATAAAAAATGGTTATTTAAAAATGACTGTTAAACTTACAAGTCCTCTGAAAGGATGCGAGAAAAGCATTGAGTGTTGCCTTGAAATCAGCAAACACTCAGATTATGCAATAACCCTTCATAAAAAAAACAACGCGACCCCGGCTACTGCTGCTATTGTACCAAATATTTCATACGCTGTAATGCGTTCTTTGAAAATAAAGACGGCCGGCGCTATAAGAAGAATTGGCACAGTTGACATAATCGTTGATGCAATACCAACCTTCGCAGTCTGGAGTGCGAACATAGAAAGGATAACACCTATAAAAGTGGCTGATGTTGATGCTAATAAAAGACGAGGCATTACATACCTACTGTGCAGTGCATTCAGAACCTTACCTAAGCTATTACTGAGAAGAACTATTATACCGAATCCGGCAATAGCCACAGTCAACCGGATTTGAGTCGCCGTAATAAAATCGCAAAAGTACATGCCCTGTTTACTGAAAAGGTAGCCCGTGGCTTGGCCTATTGTTGCAATTGCGGCA
>DATKLL010000065.1:0-26350 GCA_035542475.1 Syntrophales bacterium | reverse complement strand
GCGGTGCAATAAGGTCTTCCACTTTTTCCAGGTTCATTCGAAGAGACTGATAATTGTCTATGTCCCCATTAAGAACTACACTGATGAACCAGTTACCCTCGCCGTAAAAAGGATAGGTTTTTTTTATTTCCGGCCACGTGGCGCCCTGAAGGGCAGTATTTCTGTCAAGGGTAAAATTGTTGACCGGGTGACAGTTATCGTCCGTGATGGAACCTACAGAAGCCCATCTTGTATGGGAAATAAACGTCTCGAAATCCGTTTCCTGTCCGGCAAACTCGTGAAATATACGATCAGCGGATATAAATTTCCTCAGGTCCCGGACATTTTGCCCGAGTTCCCCGATGATGGAAGACGTTTTATACACGAATGACAGGGCGGTTCCTTTACCCTGCAACTTATCCGATGGCTGCGTTCCATAGGATAGACAGATAGAACCGTTCTGCAAATCACACGCCCGGATTCTTTTTGAAAAATCTTCATACAGGCCTTTCTCTTTGAGAACCTTCAGGACACGCTCGAATATCGCGCCATCAGGAAATGCGAGGGATATCTGTATCCCGGCTGAATCTCTTCCCCTTACCTCCAGCCTGTCGATACAATTCAGAAGAAAATTTATCTTTTTATATTTTTTGAACATCTCCGGAGATATTTCATTAACCCCGCCTGCTCCCGTCAGCTTTATAATTCTGCCTATGTTATCGAGGATATCTTTCTCAAGACCCCATATAATATCCTTCATCAGGATATGCCTGCTGTTTATTGTTTCCATGTCGCCCGTGGAAAAGTTGCCGGCATTTTCTTCAAGGCACTTTTCCTCGTCACCAAAAAATACTTTCATCTCTTTGGTAAGGTCAGAAAGCAGCCCGGTATTGCGGTGATTGAAGAAAATGTCTTGAAAGGCAGTATCCGTCTTTAACTCAAGAATGGCTTTCTCCATATCCCTCAGATACTGATTGCCACCAAGACTCTGGGCCGGTGTGATGGCGCCGGAAAGCAGTGCTCTCATTCCCTTGTTCTTGATTTCCCCAAAGAGCCCTATAAACTTCTCGACAAGATCTCTCCCCTCTTTTTTTTCACCACCCTTTATGGTCAGGATACCGGCAAACCCGCAGCAGATAACATCAGGCATCAGAGGGAAGAAGACAATTGAGTAAGGTGGAACCCTGGATACAGCGACCCCAATATATATCTTCCATTTCTTCAAATATCCGATTGGTCTTGAGTACCAATTTTTAAACAAACTCATATACGGTTTATAGTTCCTTTCAATCCCTCATGCTGTTATTATTGAAAGATGGCAGATTGTCTAATGCTGCACCGGTGATATGGTCCACAATATTTTGCAGCCAGGCCGTCCCCATGGTTGATGTGTCTCTGTTCAGGCCCTGTATGGCTTTTATGTAACCGTTATTAGCCTTGAGACCGCCGTGAACTATCCTGAGAAATTCATCACGGTTCTTAAGATCAACGGTCTTTTCCCCGCCTTCGGTAAATGTCGCCTCAAGCCTTTGCCAATTTTCTCTGAATTCCTTCTTTTGCTTGAAAAGACCTTCCTTCGCTCCCCTCTTAAAAAAATTGCTGCCCAGGTCAACGGACATTTCCATTTTTTCAGAAAGGTCTTTGAATCTTTTCAATCTCTCTTCAACGGCCATTTCGAGCTTATCCATTGCCGCGGCGTACAGTTCGGAACCTAGATTATGCGTCTGGAAGAATGGCTGCCGGACATGGAAATACCACTGCCTGAGGGCCAGTAGATTGGCCAGATAGCGGATGTTGTTATAAACACGGCGCCTAACGCTTCCGTAATAACCTGCGCGAAAGGCTTCGTCTCTAACAGTAATTTCCCTTTCAGTTATTAATTCATTCCCTTCCAGACGATCGCTACGACAGATTGTCCCCGCAGCAATCACGGTACCGTAGTCGATCCTTACCGGACCGACCAGACCTCCCTGACCTCCCAGAAAAATAGGCGGCTGTTTGAGCATGACGCCTCTTGGAACATCACCGATGAGAGAGGGCGTTGCTTTATCCTGATGCGGTGTATAATTGAAATGTATATACGAACTGCCGACTTCGCTGTGATTTTTCCTGCTTGTTCCGCCTGCCATTAAACAGTCACAAAAATTAATCAGGCTGCCGAGCGTCACAAACGGAAAAAGGATGGTTTGCTTAAGTCCGACTGTATGATTAGCGTTGGCCTCTTCTTCTAATATGCACCCTTCTCTTACCTGCGCACCACATGCCACATTTGCTTTTTCAAGAAAGACCGATGCCTTGAAAAATCCCCCCTTCAGTTCGACATTCGGTCCAGTCTGACAATCAACGATGGTGACCGGGGCCTCATATCCCAGTTTTGTCCCCTGAGAAATCAGGGTATTTGCCCCATAAATCCTGGTTCCAGGATAAATTTTTACACCATCACTGGAAATTCTATCGAGGTTTATTTCATCTCCGATGTCTATAGAAAAGGGGTTGGGAATATCAACCCCTTTTTTTTTCAGTTCAAATACTTTTTCTGACAAATTATTTTTTGTTTTCACATCTGATGCCCAGTTTAGCCATTTTTTTCTGGAATGTATTTCTGTTGATTCCTAGGTAATTGGCTGCTGCACTTTTCACATTACCGTTACGCTCGAGGGCGATCCTGAAAAGACACCTTTCAATCACGGCTAATACGTCTTCATATAATCTGCTTTTTCTTTTTTTCCCTTCACCGGCCGAACAGAGAAGCGTTGCAATGTCTCTGAGCTTTTTTTCTATAGTCTCTTCAACAATGGAAGACGGCTTCGCCTGGATTCGTTCATCTTCAACAATAGATTTAAGATTTTTGCGTTTCATAACAACCGGGGCCTTTCTTGATACTTATGGTGAAGAGTGTTTAAGAGGTAAAAAACTTAACAGCTATAATTCCTATGAGGATCAATGCCGTAAACCATGTCATGACGATATCCGAGATATTTCTTAAAGGATGGTCAATCTGCTTCCTTACTTCTTCTTCCACTTTTTCCTTATCCATATGATCGGCAACATCACTTGCCAGGGCGGAGAATCTGTCATACGCATTAGAAAGGATATAGAATCCCTTTACTGTAGTCAACAAGAGATATACTCTTTTTCGGAGGATTAAAGCACCGGCGTGAGTGATTTCTTCCCAGTGGAGTTCTTTATTTCGCAGGAATTTCCTGATCATAATGCCCTGATCTCCCGTCAGTACCTTCCGGGACAGGGATTCAAAAAAAACGCAAAAAACAGGTAAAAAAATAACGACAAGAGCGGTTTTTTCTAAATGGGAGCCTCCCTGGTAGAAAGAAATGGCCAGAAGAAATAATAGAAGAAAGAAATCAACGGAAAATGAAACCACAAACAATCTTCTGATCTTATAAACGTTTTTATACATATACTAAATTAAAGATTAGCCGGCAGCCTCACGTTTACACATCTCTGACAAAGGACCCGCTTTTGCCGCCGTGCTTCGAAATTAGTTTGATGTCGGTAAGCACAATTTTTTTATCGGCAGATTTGCACATGTCGTAAATTGTCAACGCCGCAACACTTACGGCCGTCATAGCCTCCATCTCCACACCTGTCCTGCCCACATTTTTTACTCTTGCTTCAATGGTAATTTCACCCAGATCAGCATCACTGGTAAATGCAATGTCAACACCTGTCAGTTCCAAAGGATGGCACATAGGAATCATATCGCTTGTTTTCTTGGCTGCCATGATTCCTGCAATTTTCGCTACGCCGAAAACATCACCCTTGGGTATTTTTCCTTTCTCGATGAGATACAGCGTATCCCGGCTCATCAGAACCTTACCCCGAGCAACAGCCTCCCTTGCTGATGCCTTCTTTATCGTGACATCAACCATCCTGGCCCTGCCCTTTTGATCAATATGGGAAAATTTGGTCATGACCGTTCCTGAACCGGATCGAGAGAAATTACATGAAAGCTAGCATAGCCAATTTCCTTAAGTCAAGAAGGTTAAATAAAATTTTCTCAAAGAAATTTCTTGCTATAAAAAGACTTCTTTTATAACATTTTCACCCACTCACGAAAAAACAAACCATTTCCGCTATCCAAAATAAAGAATTGGGGAGTGCATATTGATTGTAAAGGTCATCAGTAGCACCGTCGTCGGCATAGACGCATATCCGGTTGATGTTGAAGTGGATATATCCCCCGGTCTCCCTCAATTTTTTACCGTAGGCCTTCCGGATGCAGCAGTCAAGGAAAGCAAGGACAGGATCAAGGCGGCGATAAAAAATTCCGGCTACAGATTTCCCAGAAACCACGTCACTGTAAATCTTGCGCCTGCGGACATTAAAAAGGAGGGGACAGGTTTCGATCTCCCCATTGCTGTAGGTATTTTGACGGGGGAAGGATGTATTGAGACAAAAGACCTCACAGATTACGCCTTTATTGGAGAATTGTCTTTAGACGGGAGTGTCAAAGGCGTTGATGGCGTCCTCTCAGCCGCCCTTCTGGCGAATGAAATGGGGAAAAAGGGCATCATTGTAGCAAGAGAAAATGCCGGTGAAGCCGCTATGGTGGAATCTATCAACGTTTTACCCGTTGATACCCTCTCCGATGTTGTGGAATTTCTAAACGGCAGAAAAGAGATAGAACCACTAACACTGGACATAGGTGATATATTTAATAAAAGTCTCACCTATCCTTTTGATTTCTATGAAATCCGCGGACAAGAACACGCAAAAAGGGCATTGGAAGTTGCCGCAGCCGGAGGCCATAATGTCATTATGATCGGCCCTCCGGGTTCGGGGAAGACAATGCTTGCTCAGCGGCTCTCTACCATACTTCCCGATCTAACTTTTACTGAAGCCATAGATGTTACAAAAATATTTTCCGTGGCTGGCCTGCTCAATAAAAAGGACGCTATTTTGGGAACAAGGCCCTTTCGCTCTCCCCATCATACTATTTCAGACGCGGGACTTGTGGGAGGAGGACACATTCCCAGGCCGGGGGAGATCAGTCTCGCTCATAATGGGGTGTTGTTCCTCGATGAACTTCCGGAATTCAAGAGAAATGTCCTCGAGGCATTGAGGCAGCCGCTGGAGGACGGGCACGTTACAATCACGCGGTCTTCTGTCACTGCCACATACCCGGCAAGCTTTATGCTCGTGGCGGCAATGAACCCCTGCAACTGCGGATTCTATGGCGACTCGAATAGAGTCTGCCGATGCACGCCGCAACAGATACGCCAATATCAGGCAAGGATATCGGGGCCATTAATGGACAGGATCGATATTCATATAGAAGTCCCGTCCGTCAAATACAGAGATCTCACGGGGAAGTCGGCAGGCGAACCATCTGCAAAAATAAAAGAGCGTGTCGACAGAGCAAGAAGCACGCAGGAGAGGAGATTCAAAGGTCAAAACAACCGGTTTAATGCTCGTATGTCCGATAAGCAGATCAAGACGTATTGCAGTATAGACGATGATTCTCAGAAACTCATTGAAATGGCCATAGAAAAGCTGGGACTCTCCGCACGGGCCTATACCAAGGTATTAAAGGTCGCCAGAACCATAGCGGATCTGGAACAAGAAGAGAAAATACTCTCCAGCCACATCGCTGAGGCCATCCAGTACCGAAACCTTGATAGGAAGATGATTTGATGTAAGACCGTGCCTCATATCATGGTTGCAAATTCGATTATTTCACTTGATACTAAATAGTTTTAAAGAAATAATTCTCTAGTGTTATGCCAAACAAACACTTGCGATAATTATCATGGGGTGACGTCGCTATGGTCAAATAACGTCGGCATGCTTGACATCTAGCCGACGTTATTGTACCATGCCTTCCCATGGATACCGCTAAAGAAAAAGCCATCGATACGATCAGGAAGCACGGAGGAATCATCCGCACCAGCGAGGCCTTTCGCCACGGGATTCACCGAAGAACCCTGTACGGCCTCCGCGATGAGGGTGTGCTGGTTTCCGTCTCTCGGGGCCTCTACCAACTTGCCGAGATGGAGAGCTTCCCCACGGAAATCGATCTGGTCAACGTGGCCAAGCTCGTCCCCCACGGCGTCATATGCCTCATTTCAGCCCTTTCTTTTCACGAACTGACCACCCAGATCCCGCATGAAATCTGGCTCGCTGTGGAGAGGAAGGCCCGCAAACCCAAAGTGACCTATCCACCTGTCCGGTCCATTTTCTTTACCGGTCCCTGTTTTCACGAGGGCGTTGAGGTCCATCGCATCATGGAGCAGGATGTCCGTATCTACAATGCCCCCAAGACGGTGATCGATTGTTTCCGCTGGCGAAACAGCGTGGGGCTCGACGTAGCCCTGGAAGGGGCTCGTTCATACCTGAAAAGACGTGGGGCGAGTCCGGCCAAGCTGATGGAATACGCCAAGCTCTGCAAGGTGGAAAAACTCGTCACCCCTTACCTGGAGGCCATGGTGCCATGAGTGCCGAGCAGGTCAAGAATATGGCGGCTTCCGTAAAAACCCGGCTTCTGGCCGCGGCCCGTAAAAGCGGAAAGCCATTTCAATCCCTTTTGATCTACTATGGTCTGGAGCGCTTTCTCTTCCGGTTGTCCCGGTCGCCACTGAAAGAAAAGTTCATTCTGAAGGGAGGCCTTCTGTTGATGGGCATGGGTCTTCCCTCGGCAAGGACAACGCGGGACATCGATTTTTTGGGTCTCGGCCCGAGAGATATCGATGCTGTTGGCACGTCGATCCGCGAGATTGGAAAGGTGGCGCTCGATGACGGTCTCGATGACGGTCTCGTCTACGAATTCGACTATTTGAGCATCGAGTCGATGGCAGAGGATGCGGAATATCCCGGGATAAGGCTCAAATTCGACGCATGGCTCGGCAAGGCGAGAATCCCGATACAGATCGATATCGGGTTCGGTGATGCCATCGTTCCCGACGCCCTGGAGATGACGTTTCCGACACTGCTCGATATGGAACCGCCCATCGTCAAGGCCTACAGCATCGAAACCATTGTGGCGGAAAAGTTCGAGGCTTCCTTGGATCTGGCAGAACTCAACAGCCGCATGAAGGATTTCTATGACATCTGGATATTGAGCCGCAAATATCCGTTTCACGGATCGACGCTCCAGGACGCTATTATGGCCACCTGTCAAAGAAGGTCAACACCTTTGAGTTCTAAAGCCCTTATCTTTTCCAAAGAATTTGCCGACAGGTCCGGCAAACATGTCCAATGGAAGACATTTCTTCAGAAGACTCATATTCCAGGCATATTCGAAGATTTCCCGATGATCATGGAGAGCATCAGGGAATTCCTGCATCCTGTCGCTGAAGCAAGCGAGAACCAGAGGCGCTTTGAAAAGGAATGGGTGCCCGGAGGTCCCTGGCGTCCGTAATCTGATGGATTATGGGCTTTACCCGCAGGCGAAAACTCTAAGTGGCTGCTCGGGGAAAAAACATCTCAGATGGTTCACGGGAATAAGGTTGATGAGATTGCAGAAAATCCGGGAACATCACAAGCATAGGTGGTGTAGATTATCGTTCATCAGGGGCTCTCCACGCCATGAACCGATCGAGGGCATCTGCACTGCCAATCATTTTGCGGGGGCCTATAAAGCCTGTTCCTCCAGTCATAAAAATCTTCACGTCATTCTCCTTTGTCATTCTTAAATGTCAAGTATAACCATGGCGTCCCATCCCTTATCTGTTTCAACGAGATGAAATCTGTGGAGGGTGACCGCCTTAACATCAGCTCTCGTGTGGTGGCGTTGCGGATCGATCCTCTCGCCTTTCAATACGGCTTTGAGGGCAAATCGATCATAGTTCTTGATGACGCTGATCTTATCGACCAGCATCATCAACTTCTCCGAATCCTTGTAATAAATGAACTCCTGGAGAAACTCAAAAAGGAGAAGATCAAGCCCCTCCTGCTCCAGATGAACCTCCCTCATCTCCACCGGCCTTATGGACCCGAGGTCTTCCACCATGACGTTCATCGTCGCTTCAACAGAGGACGTGAAGACTTCTTCAACGTCCCTTCCCCAGGCATGAAAAGCAATATCAGCGACAGCCATTTCCTCCAGGTATTCATAAGGCATATGTCAATGCCCTCTATCCCTTGATGTTCCCTATGGGTGTGAAGCGGACAACGGGCTTGCTGATCCCAGCCAGCGCTGTGGCCCTGATTACCTCGTCAATATTTTTATACGCGGCGCCGGCCTCTTCGGCAAGACCTTTCCAGGAAGCGCTCCGCACATAAATTCCCCGTTCTTCCATCTCGTGCTGGATGGTCTTGCCCGACCAGAGCTTCCTCGCCCTGGTTCTGCTCATTGTCCTGCCGCTCCCGTGGGCCGTGCTGTAGAAGGTCTCGGCTCCGCCGGGAACACCCAGAAGAAGATAAGAACCGGTCTCCATGCTGCCCCCGATGATTACCGGCTGGCCTATTTCCCGGTATCTTGAAGGCAATTCTTCCGCCCCTGGCCCGAAGGCTCTTGTGGCTCCTTTGCGATGCACAAGCAGATTTTTTTTCCTGCCTCCGACGTCATGGTCTTCAAGGCGCGCTGTGTTGTGAGCCACATCATAAACCATGTGCATGCCCAAATCCTCGGCGGACCTGCCGAAGATCTCCGCAAAGACCTCCCTGATCCTGTGCAGGATCACCTGGCGGTTGGCGTAGGACATATTGATGGCACACTTCATAGCGGCAAAATAGTCCTTCCCTTCGGGAGAATTAAACGGGGCACAGGCAAGCTCCCGGTCAATGATCCTGATGCCGTACTTTTTTTCCATGACTTTGAGAAACACCATGAGATAATCCGTGGCCACCTGGTGGCCGAAACCGCGGCTGCCGCAGTGAAACATGACAACCACCTGGTCGGGGATGCGGATGCCGAGATACCGTGCCGTTTCTTCTTCCATGATATTTTCCCTGCGGACAACCTGGACCTCCAGATAATGATTTCCTGAACCAAGGGTGCCGATCTGATTGAAACCACGGTCGATCGCCTTTTCGCTGATCAGGGAGCTATCGGCTCCCTCTATGCGGCCGCATGCCTCAGTCAGTTCAAGGTCTTCGCTCCAGCCATAGCCCTGCTGCAGGCACCACCGTGACCCTTCTTCAACAACCTTGCGGAATTCCCTTCGGGAAATATTGACAAAACCTGTGCTCCCTACCCCGGAAGGCACACGCTTGAACAGCCTGTCCACAAGCGTTTGGAGGTGGGGTTTGACTTCCTGATAACTGAGATTGGTGACGACGAGGCGCATGCCGCAATTGATATCAAAGCCTATTCCTCCCGGAGAAATGACGCCCCCTTCCTGGACGTCCATGGCTGCTACGCCGCCGATGGGGAATCCGTATCCGGAATGACCGTCAGGCATGCAGAGGGCATGTTTGACGATGCCGGGCAGTGTGGCTACATTGGCGATCTGTTCAAAGACGGCATCATCCATTTCACGGATCAGCTTCTCCGTACCGTAGATCCTGGCGGGCACATGCATACCTTCTCTATAGGACTGCGAAAGCTCCCAGAGAGTATCTGAAATTCGCCGCAGTATCTTGGGCATCGTCATTACTTGATTATCTCAATCAATCCCTCTTCGGTTCTTCCTTGAAACTCTCGATACAATCTATGGCAAGGTAGGTCCGGTCTCCCTTAAAATAGCCCTTCAACACAATATAGTCAGTTTTTACCTCCTCCAGAATGTCCAGATAGGACTCAACCCCGGAGACGGTATAGATTCTTAGAGTCTTGCCGACAAATTTTTTCAGCAGGTCTTTCATTTTTTCCCTCCTTCACATTGTTCACCAATGCTCTCCAGAATCCGACCGAGGCGTCAGCGGCATGAATTTGCTTGACAACTCGATTGTAAACCCTCAACAATAAGGATATTCAAGCTGCACATGAATTCGTAAAGGTTTTCTGCTTCAATCCGGCATTTTCTTCTTTCCCGACCATTTTTTAAAAGACTGAATCTGCTTATCAAGATCCTTGGCAAGCGCACTGCCGTGAGAAGCCGCGAGCACCTGGTATATTTGTATCGTGGCTTCAGCCAGCTGGTCCTGAGCCCGCAGGATGAAGACAGGTTCATCTGCGCCGACCTTGGGGATATTCACCCTGCCGTATTTGTCCGATATAGCCATGACTATCTCCTTTCTGCATCATTAAATAATTGGGGACATCGATATACTTTCTTGTTCTCGTCACACGCGAGGATTACTCCAAACTTTATTTCATACCTATCCACAGTGTTAATGTATTTTCTAATTAAATTTCCTCTTCTCAACAATAGGGAAAAAGCGGAAATTGTCATATCAAAAACCTTACTTTCTATTTAAGAAAAGGCACAAAAATAAATGAGTCGCTTTGTCCTTCAGCCCGATCATTATTGTATACCTATCTCCTATTGCCAATCAGTTTTTTCGAAGTCAATAATCATGTTTTTTGAAGTACAAAAGTGGGATATTCCCGATTGCAAGGCGCTATGCATTTCAATATCTTAATATAAGTTTAGAGGTGTCAGTGAGCGAAAAACCGAATCGGAGTGGGATAAGTGAATAACAATGCAATTGATCAAGAATGGCAAAAGTTAAAGGCTGACACCGAGAAACTATCCGGCAAATGTCCCGGAGAGGAGTTGCACTGAATTGAATATAAGTCCCAGGGGCAATCTGCCTGTTGGAGATGTTTCCAGAGCATAGGTGGAAACAGCAGGATTCAGCGAAAGGGTATGTCAACGAAATTAAATTTTAACCTTAATAGGAGGTGTATCATGGCAGAAAAAGGAAAAGAACTGGTAAAATCAGAAGGGGCAAGGTCCATCGACAGGTGGTTTGATGATTTATTCGGACGATCATTTGCTCCGTTTACCTTTCCGAGGTTAAGAACCGCCATAACAGAAGATATCATGCCCGATGTGGACATATTTGAATCTGGTGGGAATGTAGTAGTGAAGGCGGAACTCCCCGGCATGAAAAAGGAGGACATTGAGGTAACATTGACAGACGGTGCCATCACGATTTCCGGTGAGAAGAAGAAAGAAGAGGAAACCAAGAGGAAAGACTATTACAAGATGGAGCGTTCCTACGGCTCATTCTGCCGAACATTCAGCTTGCCCGCGGAAGTGAAGGCTGACAAGGTGAAATCAACGTTCAAGGATGGAGTTCTCGAGATAATAATGCCGAAGAGCGAGGAAGCTAAAAGCAAAGAAGTAAAGGTCAAGATTGAGTAATCGTGCGCAGACCTGCCCACCTTTGTTACAACGAGATGGGACCGGTCTGTCGCGATGCGGAAGATTTGTTTAATTAAACTAAAATTTAAAATAAATGAAGGAGGGGTTTAGAAATGTTTGCACCGAAAAATATTCTTGTCCCAACTGATTTTTCCGAGTTTTCTGAGAGGGCCATAGGACTCGCAATAGAAATCGCGGAGGGCACGAATGCAAAGATCCATCTCCTTCACGTCGTTGACAAACTTCAGCAGTGCGTGATGGACTATTGTTTTCCTGCCGATGAGATACAGAAGATCGAATCTGGGAGCATCAAAGAAGCGGCCAAGAAGCTGCGCGAGGAAGTTCAGAAGATCGTGCAGTCAAGAAAGCTTGATGTAACGTGTGATATCAAGGCAGGGGTCTCCTACGAGGAGATCCTCAAGGAACAGAGAGAGAAAAAGGCCGATCTGGTTGTTATCGCCTCGCACGGGCGCACAGGGATCATGAAGAACCTGATAGGCAGTGTAACGGAGAAGGTCGTACGTGGCGCGAGTTGCCCCGTTCTGGTTGCCCGCTGACTACGATGATGGTGTATGTTCATAGAGGTGCAGAGTTCAAGTAAGGATGGTTGTAGAAAACGGCGCGAAAATGGACAACGCCTTATCCCTGCCCGCGGATTATGTCCTGAATAATCGCTACACCATCGGCAAGGTTATCGGGGTGGGCGGCTTTGGCATTGTCTACATTGCATGGGATAACAATCTGGATATCAAAGTTGCGGTAAAGGAGTTTCTGCCAAAGGAATATGCCGCCCGCTCTTCCGATCATGTCAGCATCATTCCGTGCACCGGCAGTACCCATGAAGATTTGTCCCTCAGCGTTGAGAAATTTCTGGAAGAAGCAAAGGCACTGGCACACTTCCAGGATCATCCCGGAATTGTCACCGTCCACGAATCTTTTCGCGCCAACAACACGGCCTATATGGTCATGCAGTACTTGGATGGCATGACACTGAAAGAATACCTCAAGGGCAAGCCAGGTGAGAAGATTGCCTTCACTAAGGCTGTAGAGGTAATGACCCCCATCATGGATGCCCTGCGAGGGGTGCACAATGCAGGATTCGTTCATCGCGACATAAGTCCTGACAACATCTTTCTAACCTACCAAAAGCAGGTAAAGTTGCTCGACTTCGGCTCAGCCCGATACGCAATCGGTAAGCATTCCAAAAGTATGACCACTGTTCTCAAGAACGGCTATGCACCACCCGAGCAGTACAGCGCAAAAGGGAGACAGGGCCCGTGGTCGGATGTCTATGCCGTATGCGCAACCATTTATCGTTGTGTCACCGGGTTTGATCCGCCCGATGCCATGGATCGGATTCAGGTAGACACCATCAAATCTCCGATACAACTTGGAATAGATATTCCGTTGAGCGGCGAGCGGGCACTCATGCGGGGTTTGGCACTCAATGCTTCAGATCGGTTTGAGAACATTCAGCAATTGCAACAGGCATTAACTGAGATACCCGTTATCATTGAGTGCCCAAAGTGCGGGGCGAAGAATCAGCTGCCTCCTGGCAATGACCAGAATGCTATGCGTTGTTGGAGGTGCAGGACAAAGTTGGGGCGAACCAAAGGTTTCAGAAGTCCTGACGACACACCCTGGATTTATCTCTCCTTATTCGTCCTTGTGTTTATTATTATCGTTATTATGGTTGGCATTTTTTTAGAGCTACCTCCGCAACCGCCTCCCCCTACAAGAACGACTGCGCCTGCGCCGGCACCATATTTTTTAAAGCCTTGAAAAATGTTTTCGGTAGCATTGGGTTTTCTCGACACTCGTGTACAGCCTCTGAACCGGAGCGCTTGATATCTTTCAATCAATAATCATCAATGTTATCTATGCCATGAGGTTGAGGACTCGCAGGTGAAGCATTTTCCAGCCCAACTCGAATTTTACTGGATCACGTTTAATGATTACCGGGTGAAAGGTGCCACATAAACGAATCGGTCACGCTTGATGATTTCAATAGATAACGATCGATGATCTGGTTCTTCCTGCTATTAATTTTTTTCATCACTTTTGTACTCATTTCTAAAGAGCTCCAATATATTACTCAAATTCCATCAAGAGAATTATGACTGCTGCACTTCAACGACATGCAAACCATGCTTTAAAAGAAACTGATTTATGCTCTCAAGATTCCGAGGATAAGGTTTCTTCTGAGAGTTCAGCCAGTCCGCCAATTGTTCGTGGTCTCTGCCCATCAATTCTCCCAACCCACGAAAGGTCAATCCCTTGATTCTTTTAAAATAAGAAAGCCTCCCCACTATATCTCCAGGGCATTCAAAGGGTGTATACCCTAAAAAATCGATAATCCTTGGTATATGCCTCGGAGAAGGTTCCCTCACGCCCTTTTCCCAGCCAAAAACTGTGCATTCTGTAACACCGATAATCCCAGCGACATCCCTTTGTCGAAGTTTGAGATCCATTCTCCGTTTACGGATGTGCTCGCCAATATTTTTTGGAGATTCAGTATATCCATTTTGTTGATCATATACACGAGGTATGGTAAGGCTGAGGAAAAATTGGGTAAAGATAGCCGCATCTATGTCCCTGTGGTTATTACAGCGACCAGATTAGGGTGTGCCGGTGCACCCCGCAACAAATACGCCAGTATCAGGCAAGAATATCGGGGCCTCTCTTAGATAGAATCGATATTCACATCGAGGTCCCCTCTGTCAGGTATAAAGACCTTGCGGGGAAAGCCACCGGCGAATCATCCGATTCCATAAAGGAACGAATAGAACGGGCAAGGTCCAAACAACAAAATAGATTTTCGGGCAAGAACACACAGTTCAATGCACGCATGACCGACAAGCAGATAAAAACGTACTGCTCTATTGATGATGACTCTCAGAAACTCTTGGAAATGGCCATAGAAAAACTTGGACTTTCTGCCCGGGCCTATACCAAGATATTAAAAGTTGCCAGGACCATTGCCGATCTCGAAAATGAAGATAAGATACTGTCCAGCCATGTAGCCGAGGCCATCCAGTACAGAAACCTTGATAGAAAAATGATTTAGTGATAATGAACCAAACTGAACGGATGTTTAATGCACAAAGGGAGTTAAACAGATGGAAATTAAAATTGTCAAAGCCAAACCTAAAAAATTGAAACCGAAACCTGCCGATGAGTCAAAACTTGGATTCGGGAAGATATTCACCGACCACTTCTTTACGATGAAGTACCACGCGGACCGCGGTTGGTACGATGCCATGATAGAACCATACCGTCTTATATCCCTGGATCCCACGGCCATGTGTCTTCATTACGCCCAGGAAATATTCGAAGGGCTGAAAGCGTACAGGGGAAAAGACGATCAAATCTACCTCTTCAGGCCGTATAAAAATATTGATCGCATGAATGCATCGGCGGAAAGGCTCTGCATGCCCAAGCTTGATCCGGAATTATTCATGACTGCTATGAAAAAACTCATCCTTCTCGAAAAGGACTGGATCCCCAGGACACGCGGGGCATCTCTATATATCAGGCCGACGATGGTTGCGACGGAAGCGGCCCTGGGCGTGCATGATGCGAATGAATACCTTTTTTTCATTGTTGTGGGCCCGGTGGGTGTTTACTATTCACAAGGATTTAGCCCGACCAGCATGTATGTGACTGATGAGTATGTCCGAGCTGTGCGCGGAGGCATAGGAAACATCAAAGCCGCCGCTAATTACGCCGCCAGTCTCATGGCGAGCAAGATTGCCATGGAAAAGGGATTTACGCAGGTGCTCTGGCTGGATGCGATCGAGAAAAAGTATATAGAAGAAGTGGGAACGAGCAATGTCTTTTTCCTTATCGGGGATGAGCTGATTACGCCGCCCCTAGGAGGAAGCATCCTCCCCGGAGTAACCCGTGATTCAGTCATTCATATTGCCAAAGCCTGGAATATTCATGTTTCGGAAAGGCCGATCTCAATAAACGAAGTTGTCGATGCGTCCGCCAGTGGTAAGTTGAAGGAAGCATTCGCCTCGGGTACGGCGGCGATTGTATCTCCTATTGGGATGATTTCTTATAAGGGAAAGGCTATAACTATCGCTGATGGGAAGACGGGCTCGTTGACGGAAAAACTATATAACGAGATCCTACAGATTCAATACGGAGAAAAAGATGACCCGTTTGGCTGGAGGATGCTTGTATCAGAATAAAAACTTCCTATTATGAAAGATATGCCTCTTGATACAATTACTTGGAATTGAAATCCACAGACATGTGGAAAAGATTGTTGATAAACATGTTGATAACAATCGTAAGTCTTCAATAGTGACAATTTTATACCTCATTGCATATGATTTAGGCGGTAAATATTTTTAATAATTACAATATGATAAATAACCATCCTCTGATGTGTATTACTTATTGATTTCTTTTCATAGGATATAAACTTCCGGAAAAAAATATGCCACTTTTCCTTCTTTTTAACATAAAAAAAATTAAAAAAAATTTTGGCCGCAGTTACAGGCATTTAAAAACAATCACAGGCATTGCGATGTGCCTGCTATTTTTTTCTTCCTCACCGGCTTTGGGAGATCTTCTGTCTCTCAATGAATTGATTGCAAAGACCCAGGAGAGATATGAAAAAACTAAAGACCTCAAAGCGCAATTCATTCAGGAAGTAACCATCAAATCTATGAATAAAACGGAAAGGGAAGAAGGGACGCTGTATGTAAAAAACCCGAGGCGGATGTTATGGAGCTATTCGAAACCAACAGCGAAGAAATTAATTATCAACCCTAAAAAGGCGTGGTTATATATCCCAGATGACCATGCGGTCTACCTTCAGGATTCCGAAAATATCTATAAGTCGAAGCTGGGAGTAAAATTTCTTTCAGGCATTGGTAAGTTGAGTGAAGATTTTCATATAGAATTTTCCCGGCCCGAGCCGGTGGACAGGAATGGGAATTATCTTCTCACCCTCAGTCCTAAAGCGCCTGAAGCAGGCGTTGATAAGCTGCATTTAACGGTTGATAAAGACGCTTTCCAGATCATTCAGTGCAGTTTTACAGACCTGTATGGAAATACCACCCGTATCCGACTTACCGATATAAAAATCAACAACAATCTTGACGACAAGCTGTTTAACTTCAAGCCCCCGTCTGGGGTGGAAGTGTTTAATATGCCGTGAGACCTTTTACAGGCTGTTGAAACCCGCCCATCTGCTGCGTTGCGCCGCGCCCTGAGTCATTCGACGTACGTCTATGTACGCCTCACGACTCAGGTCTTGCGCGCCTTGCATCTGGACATTTTTGAACAGCCTTTTTACTTGGCTTTTAGCGATAAGCATTCCATATGTTTTTTATGGATTGTTGTCTATTGTGGAGAGCGGCAAATGATAAGATACAAATTTGATGAGACCACCTGCTTGAATCTTGAAAAGGCATTGAGCCTGGAGTGGCTGGAAACCAACGGGTTGGGGAGTTACGCTTCAAGTACGATACTGAGCTGCAACACTAGGAAGTACCATGGCCTCCTCGTGGCAAACCTCAAAAAACCCCAGGGCAGACACTCACTCCTTTCCTGGCTTGAAGACTCCCTTGTCATGAAAGGAAAAGAGTTCTTCCTCTCATGCTGTCAGTACCCCGGCGTCTTCCATCCCGGGGAGAAACATTTTCTGAAGGAATATCGACTGGATTATTCACCGCGGTTTATCTACGAAGCAGAAGGGTTTCACATCCACAAGGCAATTATGATGGTGCACGGCGAGGATCGCATACTGATCCGGTATGATGTCGAACATTGCCGATTCCCCGGAATCCTGCGTCTGAAGCCATTTCTCGCATACCGGGGATTTCACGCACTGGCAAAACAAAATGTTTACCTTCGTACAGACACTCACAGAATAGATAACGGATTCAGGATGAGGCCTTATGACGGCATGCCGCCCATGTTTATTCAAACTGACATGAAATCTGAATTTCATCCCTCTCCCGTCTGGTACAACAATTTTGAATATCGAGTAGAAAAAGAAAGGGGGTTTGAATGGCACGAGGATCTTTTTCGTCCCGGTATTTTTGAGGTTCCCGTAAAAGAAGGGAGCACCATTATCATTTCCGCATCGCCGGAAATTTGTCGAAGAGGACTGGAAGAGGCATGGAAAGCTGAGATGACGAGGAGGGCCGGTGAGTCTGCAACAGATGAAAAAGCCGTGGAAAAGTTTCATAATGAAGAGGACAGGATTAATGTCCGAAACCTGGCTGCAGCAGGTCGGCAGTTTCTAATCAAGACACCGACAGGCCGGCCGGCAATCATCGCCGGATACCACTGGTTCGGTGATTGGGGACGGGACACACTCATTTCCCTGCCGGGTCTGACATTCTGCAATGGCCGCATCCAGGAAGGGACTGCCATCCTCGCTTCACTGGGGGCACATGAAAAAAAAGGCCTTCTTCCTAATTATTTCTCTGACGGTGAGGCGGAGAATGCCTATAACACGGTGGACACCTCACTATGGTATTTCTGGGGCGTGCAGCAGATGCTGAAGCGCACCGGGGATATCGAGATTGTCAGGAACCAAATGTGGCCGGTCATGAAGAAGATCCTGCAAGCATATATGGATGGCACTGCATATAATATCGGTATGAGCAAGAATGGCCTACTGCATGCGGGCGACAAAGATACACAACTGACATGGATGGATGCATCCGTTGAAGGCAAACCTGTCACCCCGAGATGGGGATATCCCGTGGAGATCAATGCCCTCTGGTACAATGCCATCTGTTTTGCCCATGAGCTCGCGCAGGCTTTTGATGATAATAAATCTTTCTTACATGTCCTGATTCCCGAGATAAAAAAATCCTTCGTTGATGCATTCTGGATCGAAGATGGGGCATATCTCGGCGATGTTTTTTGTGAAGGCTCTCTGGATCGGACAGTAAGGCCGAATCAAATCCTGGCCGTCTCCCTCCCACATTCACCGTTGGACTTTGCCCAACAGGCCGGCGTAGTGCATAAAGTCATGCAGCACCTGCTGACACCTGTGGGATTAAGAACCCTCACGCCGGAAGACGAAAACTACAAGGGGAGGTACGAAGGCGATGGACCTGCCAGAGACTTGGCTTACCACCAAGGCGCCGTATGGCCATGGTTGATGGCACATTTTGGTGAGGCATATATCAAGGTTGCTGTAAACAGAGCCGCAGCAAAAACATTTCTCTTGGAATATGTGCGCTCATTTGTCCGTCAGCATATGCCGGAGGCCGGCGTGGGATGCATATCTGAGATATTTGACGGTGATCCTCCACATCGCCCCAATGGCTGCATTTCGCAGGCCTGGAGTGTAGCCGGCCTGCTTCGACTTTATTCATTTCTTAATGAAATCCCGGACTCATAACCGGGCATTTCATTCACATCAAAACCTGCGTTAAAGGATTTTGGGATTGTTGAAAAACCTCATTATTATGGGGTTGTTCAAAAACGCTTAGATGCAAGGCGCTCATGGTTCGACAAGCTCACCATGACACAAGTGGCTGCATTAAGCCTGCCCTGAGCTTGCCGAAGGGTTGAGCATTTCGGTTTGCAGAGCAACGCAGCAGATGCCGTCCCCGCGCAGGCGGGTATCAAGGTTTTGTAAAGCCTTCGGCTTTTTCCGGCAAGGAAATATTATTCATGATTGCGCCTCCCTTGCGGGAATGCGCCCCCGGTCAACAGCCCCATTTTTCCCGTTTACTTTATAAGTCTGTTATGTCATTATCTTTCCGGTTTATTTGAGTGATTTCGTGCAAGAGTCACCCCTGTAATAATATTCCGATACAGATTTTTGATATTTAAGGAGGCCATTAGCCGTGAGAATACTCATGTTTGGGTGGGAATTTCCGCCCCATGTCAGCGGTGGCCTCGGGACTGCGTGCTTCGGTATCACAAAGGCCCTGGCCGGCCTCGGTCACAAGATTATTTTTGTAATCCCGAAAGTATTGGGTGACACTGGACAATCACACGTGGAATTTATTTCAGCATCGGAAGTTCCCGTCAAAAAGAAGCACCATAAAGAGTTCAGGGTCTTTAAAGGCCTCGATATCAGGCTCATAGATTCATATCTGAAACCATATCTGAGTAAAAGTCAGTATGAGTCTTTGCTGCGGGGGCGTGTTGTGAAGCTGCCCGCGCACGAAAAGGTCAGGAGCGAGATGAGGGAGGAAACGTGGGAGTCCGTGGTTCTGGAAATCTCCGAGCACTACGGTCCAAATCTGGTTGCAGAAGTCGTAAGATATGCAAAAGTAGCCGGAGCTATCGCGGAAAGTCAGTCATTCGATGTAATCCATGCCCATGACTGGATGACGATCCTCGCCGGTCTTTATGCCAGGGAAGTCAGCAAAAAGCCGCTTGTTCTTCACATTCATTCGCTGGAATTCGATCGAAGCGGAGAACATGTCAACCGGGACATTTTTTTTATCGAGCGGTACGGCATAGTTTCGGCGGATCATATTATTGCCGTAAGCCATTATACAAAAAATATGATTGTGAACCGGTACGGTGTCGATCCTGATAAGATATCTGTTGTTCATAATGCTGTTTCCCGCACAGAAGCCTCGAATATTTATCATGTGGGAAGAAGCACCGACAAAAAGATTGTTCTTTTCCTCGGCAGGATCACCTTTCAGAAGGGCCCTGACTACTTCGTTGAAGCAGCGGCTAAGGTTTTAAAGAAACTTCCGGAAGTGACTTTTGTTATGGCGGGTGCGGGAGACATGATGCCCCGTATGATAGAACGGGTTGCCGAGCTCGGGATAGGGAAAAATTTTCACTTTACCGGCTTTCTGCACGGAACCGAAGTAGAACAGATATTTACCATGAGCGACCTTTATGTCATGCCGAGTGTATCTGAACCTTTCGGTATTTCACCGCTCGAGGCAATGATATATGATACACCGGTTATCATTTCCAGGCAGTCCGGGGTAGCAGAAATACTTAACCATGCATTGAAGGTGGATTTCTGGGACGTGGATGACATTGCCAACAAGATCATAGCAATTTTAAGATATCCGGTTCTGGTAGGGGAAATTGTCGAGAAGACACGTGATGAGCTGCGCAGCATCCGTTGGGAATATGCCGCGGAAAAAATTGTCGAAGTCTACAGGCGTGTCTTGCACTAAAGGGGTGAAAAATGCCAAGTGTATGCCTGCATTTCCATGTTCATCAGCCTCGCTGGTTGAGGCATTACACCTTTTTTGATATTAACCATGACCACGTTTATGAGGATGCAGAAAGAAATCTTCATATCCTGAACAAATTATCCGAAAAATGTTATATTCCGGCAAATAATATAATGCTAAAATTAATAAAAAAGTATAAGGGAGATTTCCGGATTGCCATCTCGGTCACAGGCATGCTCCTTGATCAATTCGAAAAACTTCGCTCTGATGTCCTTGACGGCTTTAAGCGGATTGCGGATACGGGATGTGCAGAGTTTGTTAATGAGACATATTACCACTCACTTGCTTTTTTGTTTTCTGCCCGGGAATTCAAGGAGCAGGTCATGTTGCATAAGAAGAAGATAAAAGCCTTGTTCGGTCAAACACCGAAGGCGTTTCGTCATGCTGAACTAATGTATAACGGTAATCTCACAAGGATCATAGAAAAAATGGGGTATAATGTAATTCTGGCCAGGGGTGCAGACAAAATCTTAGGGCGGCGGTCTCCCGGCCGTGTCTATCAACAGGCAGGGTGTAAGAAACTGAGACTGCTCTTTAGAAATCACCGTTTGTCTGATGATATTGCCGTGCGTTTCTCGGACTCAAAGTGGTCTGAATATCCCCTCACAGCCGATAAATACGCCCACTGGATACACCATACTAACGATACAGGGGATAACGTTGTCAACCTTTTTGTGGACTATGAAACACTTGGTGAACATCAAAAAAAGGAAACAGGGATCTTTGCATTTATCCGAGAGCTTCCCCGTGAAATTCTGAAACATGCCGACTTCAAGTTTCAGACCCCTTCGGAAATAGTCGATGAATATGAGCCTGCCGCACAACTTGATTTAACAAATCTTATCTCACAGGCAGATATGGAAAGGGATTTGAGCGCCTGGTTGGGAAATACATTGCAGAAAGATGCCATTAATACGCTGTACGGCATGGAATCGAAAGTCAGAAGCAGGAAGGATGGCAGGTTACTAAATACATGGCGCATGCTCCAAGCATCCGATCATTTCTATTATATGCATACCGGATCGCCTGCTGACGGAGATGGACACAAAGATTTCAATCCCTATGGGTCACCCTATGACGCGTATATCAACTATATGAATATTATCGACGATTTTTCCGGTTTCATAGGTAAAAAAAAGAGGAGTGTAATTAATGGAAAAACAAAGTAGAGGCTATCTTTTTGAGGTCAGCTGGGAGGTCTGTAATAAGGTAGGAGGCATATATACCGTTGTTACCAGCAAGATGAGAGAAGCCATTAATAATTACGGGGAACGCTACTTCCTGCTGGGACCCGATCTCAAAACCAATCCCGATTTCGAAGAAACTGATGAAGACTGCTGGGTAAAAATCAGGGAAAGTACCGCCATCAAAGAAATCCCGTGCCGGTTCGGCAGATGGAAAATCCCCGGTGAACCTAAAGTCATCCTGGTCAATTTTGGAAAAAAATATGACAAAGAACAGCTGCTGTATAGACTTTGGGAGGATTATGGCGTTGATTCTATAGCCGGCGGATGGGACTATGTAGAACCGGTAATGTTCAGTTATGCCTGCGGCGAGGTCATCGAAACGATCTATAATTTGATGATCAGGCCGCACAGTATGCAGGCCGTTGCCCAGTTTCACGAATGGATGTGCGGTGCGGGGCTTTTGTTTTTGAAAAAAAAGGTTCCCGAAATGAGCACTGTCTTCACTACTCACGCCACAATTCTGGGGAGAACTCTCGCCGGATCAGGAGTGGATATCTATACAATGATGGATCACCTCTCGCCGCAGGTAGAGGCAGGCGCCCATAACATTAAGGCCAAATATTCCATGGAGGTAACCTCTGCCAGGGAAGCAGACTGCTTTACGACAGTCAGCGAAATAACTGCTTCCGAAGCGAAAAATTTTCTCGGCAGGTATCCTGATGTTATTACATCAAACGGGCTCGACATAGATCATATCCCCGATTTCACGGTTGATAGAGCGTCCGCTTTGAAGTCGAGGGAAAAGCTTCTTAGCGCTGCCTCACGGTTTCTGAGAAAAGATCTCCCCTCTAATACAAAAATTGTGATTATATCAGGGCGCTACGAATTCCATAATAAAGGTATCGATATTTCCCTGAATGCCTTCAGCCGGCTAGATAAGGAAATGACAAAAGATGAGACGATGCTCGTTTATCTCTTCATTCCTGCCGGTCACACGGATTTGATCCCCGCCCTTCAGAGCGATTATACAAGACCCGAACCGGGCAGCCCTCCCATTGCGACCCACAGACTCCATAATGAGTCGCATGATCCCATTCTGCAAGCATGTAACAGATTGGGACTAATGAACACATCACAAAATAAAGTTTATGTAATCTTTGATCCGGCATACCTGAACGGTCATGACGGTCTGATCAACATGACCTATTACGAGGCACTTGCGGGATGTGATCTAGGCGTTTTCCCGTCGTACTATGAGCCCTGGGGATATACACCCCTGGAAAGTGCCGCCCACGCCGTACCGACGATAACGACTGACCAGGCCGGTTTCGGAACATGGGTTCAATTAACGGCTCCGGAAAATGGCGGGGTTATCGTCTTGAAGCGTAAGGGAGTGAAAATCAATTTAATTGAAGAAAGTTTATATAATATCTTTAAAGATTTTCTGTCCTGGAATGACTTCGAAATCGAAGAGAGGCGCAAGAGCGCCCGGAATGTGGCCCTTCAGGCCAACTGGAAAGATTTCTACAAGCTGTACCTCAAGGCCTATGACAGGGCTGTCGCCGTGGCCGATGAACGTACTGAAAAGCTGGTCTCCATAGATTACAGGATGGAGAAGAAATATGTCTTTGCCGGTACTGTATCTTCTCAGCCCCACTTTCGCGCGTTTACAGCCGTTGTGAATCTTCCGTCCAAAATCGACCGGCTGAGGGAGCTTGCCTATAATCTATGGTGGACATGGCACCCTAAAGCCCGCAGCCTGTATATTTCCCTCGATCCTAAAGTGTGGCCGGAGATGTACAATAACCCCGTTAAAATGCTGGAGACAGTATCGACGGAAAAACTGTTGGAAGCATCGGAAAACCCAAGCTACATGTTGATGTACACACAAATTGTCCAGCAGTTCGATGATTATATGAACGATAGGACTCCCGATGAAAGAATTAAGATCTCCCCGGCAATCAAATGGTCATCGCCGATTGCCTATTTCTCAACCGAGTATGGCCTTCATGAAAGTATTCCCATTTATTCAGGCGGTCTGGGCACACTCTCCGGCGATCACTTAAAAACAGCAAGTGACCTTAATATACCGCTTATTGGAATTGGTCTCCTCTATAAAAACGGCTATTTTAAGCAGATTATTGACAAAAACGGCTTACAGACAGAGGAATATCCTGAAAACGACTTCTCCGTCCTGCCTGTTCAGAATGTCCGGGATGACACCGGAAATGAAGTCCAGATATCCCTTGAGCTGCCTGGCAGGACGCTCTACGCAAATATCTGGGAAGTAAAGGTGGGACGCATTTCATTATATCTTTTAAACACCGACGTTCCGGGAAATACCGTTCAGGATAGAAAAATAACAGAGCGGCTGTATCACGCAGACCAGAGGATACGCATTGAACAGGAGATCCTTTTAGGCATGGGCGGAGTAAGGCTGATCAAAAAGTTGGGCATCAGGCCGCGGGTTTACCACATCAATGAGGGACACTCCGCATTTCTCATCTTTGAGCGCATTGCGGACCTGATGACGGAGGAAGGCCTTTCCCTCGATGAGGCGACCGAGATCGTCCGCGGCAGCACCGTCTTTACAACCCATACTCCCGTGGAAGCTGGGATTGAAAGGTTCCCCAAGGATTTGATGGAATATTACTTTTCCAGCTTTATCAAAAGAACGGGTATGCCCTGGTCACAATTCTGGGATTTGGGACGAAAGGAGGGAAGCGAAGACAAGACATTTTATATGGCGACCTTTGCCTTAAAGATGGCGCATATGAGTAATGCCGTAAGCCATGTCCATGAAGAGGTGTCAAGGCGCATGTGGCGTGATGTATGGAAGGGGTTTAACATCTCGGACATCCCGATCGGCCATATCACAAACGGCGCCCATACCCTGTCCTATATTTCACCGAGAATGCATGCACTCTTCGACACATATCTGGGAGACTGGCTGAATAACATCACATCTTCTGAAACCTGGGAGAAGATTCAAGACATCCCCGACTCATTGCTGTGGGACACCAGATATGAACTCAAGCAAAGGATTATTAACTTTCTGAGGGAATATCTGTCCAAACACTGGTTGAAGTACGGTTATTCCAAGACATGGCGTGAAGAGTTCTTTTCCAAGATTAATCCCGCGGCCCTGATGATAGGGTTCGCGAGAAGATTCGCGCCTTACAAGCGTGCCGATATGCTCATGTCTGACCTGGATCGCCTGGACAGAATTTTAAATCATCCGACACGCCCCGTTCATATCATTATTGCAGGGAAAGCCCATCCAAACGACGGGATGGGAAAGAGCATAATTAAGAAAGTGATAGACGTCTGCCGTGATGAGAGATTCAGAGGCAAGATCTTTTTTATAGAAGATTATGACATCAATGTCGCTCGACGTCTTTTTCAGGGTGTCGATGTGTGGTTGAACACACCGCGAAGACCTTACGAGGCGAGTGGTACAAGCGGCGAGAAGGTTGTTGCAAACGGAGTGCTTAATCTCAGTATAGCCGATGGATGGTGGTGCGAAGGCTTTGACGGAACCAACGGCTGGACCATAGGGCCTGCCTGCAAAGGATATAACCAGGAAAGACCGAACGCTGATGAAGAAGACAGCCAGTCGCTATTTACATTGCTCGAGAATTCAGTGATACCCACATTCTACAGCAGGGAGATATCGGGACTGCCGGAAAAGTGGATAAGCATGATCAAAAGATCCTTGCAGACCCTTATGCCCAGATTCAACACATACAGAATGCTTTTTGAATACTACCATAATATGTATCTGCCGACGGCCAGCAGAGAACACGAACTTTACATGTATGCACATAAACTGGCCCGGGAGCTTGCCGACTGGAAACGTAAAATTCCCATGCGTTTTTCCTCACTCAGACTACTGGACGCCAGCATCGAGGGAATCCACGGTGATACCGTCTTTGTTGATCAGCCGCTGATCGTAAACGCGAGGATTGACCCGGGGAAGATGGAGCCCGAAGAAATCCTAGTCGAACTTATAATCGGAAAGAAGGACGGTTACGAATTTGCCGAAGACCCTGATTGTGTACCTTTAAAGTTAGCCAACAAGGCGTCAAATGGAATTCTCACGTATTCCGCGGAATATATCGTCAAGCATAACGGCCCACATTATTATGGCATCCGGGTACTGCCGTACCATAAGAATCTCGCGGCCAAGCAGGATACCGGGCTCGTCCTCTGGGCGTGATTTCCGGATGTGTATCAAAAAATTGCGGGGATTATTTGCGGCTGATGAACATCAGGATTATCGTGAGGATGATACTGATGATGATGCTTGTGGCCAGGGGGAAATAGAAGGTAAAGTTTTTTCCTTTGTAATAGAAATCGCCGGGAAGCCTTCCGATCCATGGTATTTTCCCTCCCAGCAGTATAAGACCGCCTATGCCTGCGATTACCAGGCCGATAATAATAAGAATCTTGCCAAAGCCGGAGAAGTCGACCATACAATACCTCGATGTTTACTCATACATTATCATATTGGAAGTAATATTGTAAACATGTCTCGGTAAAGTGGCATCATCATCCCGCCCAAAGATCACCTGATGATAATTGCCACGCTACGTTATATGGTGCGATATCCCCACCGCTACTGCTCTCGCTATTCTCGCCATTCGTTCCTATTCCACTTCGTTTCATTCTTAATAAATGGGCGCTGTCCCTATTTTAATGACAGCAGTGTTTCTTTTTGATGTTACTCACATCAAAATTCATCTAAATTAATTGAATTCTTTAAAATATTAGT
>DATKLL010000064.1:0-3661 GCA_035542475.1 Syntrophales bacterium | reverse complement strand
TGGCTTCGTTTTCAGGCAAATCCATGAGTTGAACAATCTCACGCGTCAGATAACCTACGCGCCTGTTATGACCTGCGAGCAATGGATTGTGTTTTTCCACTAAAGAGCCGAAAGCCTTAACCGTATTATAGAGATTGGCTTCGAGCTCATGGTTTAATCTGGTCAACGTCTCGTTTTTTTTAATAATCTCTGCACTTTTTTCATTTACTTTTTGTTCCAGACTGCTGTTCAACGATACCAGTTCCTCATTTTGCTTTTTTGTGAGCTCCAACAGTCGGCGATTTTCCAGAATTAGCTCGTACTGCTCAAGTATCTGGCGAACCTGAAGTAACAAATCCTCATCTTTCCATGGTTTGGTCAGATAGCGGTGAACACCACCCTCATTAATAGCCTCGACAATGGCATCCATGTCAGAATAACCGGTCAGAAGGACCCTCATGGTATCCGGAAGAATCTTCCTCGCTTCAGCAAGAAACTGGGAGCCTGTCATTTCCGGCATCCGTTGATCGGAGATAATCAAGGAGAAATTTCTTCCTGTATCCCTGATCAGGTCTAGACCTTCGAGTCCGTTCATTGCAGTGAGGATCTCAAATTCCTCGTTTCGAAAAAGACGTGACAGTGACTTTAGTATCGATTCTTCATCATCAATAATCAATAATGTGTGTTTACTTTTGAGCGGCATACCTACTCCTTTACGAGCCCATAGTCCCTTTTGATGAAAAGTACAATGCAGGCATTCACTACTTCAGGATCATAGAGTATTCCCTTATTCTTTGTTAATTCCTTTAATGCCTCTTTGAGGCCTAAGGCCGGCCGGTAAGGTCGATGAGAGGCAATGGCATCGACAACGTCAGCAACACCTAATATCCGCGCCTCCAGAAGAATATCATTATTTGAAATACCAAGGGGATATCCGGAACCGTTTATCCTTTCATGATGTTGAAACACAATCCGTGCAACGGGATAAGGAAAAGCAATTTTCTCCAATATGCGGGATCCGATTTCCGGATGCGTCCTAATCATGCCCATTTCCATCTCACTCAATCTTCCGGGCTTGTTGAGAATCTCCGCAGGTATTGCAATCTTGCCTATGTCGTGGACAATGGCGGACATTCGAATCGCACATTGTTGATCTTCCGTTAGTTTCATTTCTTCCGATATGTTACAGGCAATTTTCGCGACATTCTGTTGATGACCGTAGGTATAAGTATCTTTCACCTCAACTATAGTTGAAATTGCTTCAATAGCGCTCGCAAAGGCTTCTTGTAGCTTCAGGAAACTCTCCTGAAGCACCTTCTCTCCTTTTATTATTTCTCCTGTTTTTTCTCTGACCCTTTCTTCCAGATTCTTATTTAATGACAAAAGCACCTTACTCTGCCTTTTAGTCAGCTCCAACAGCCGGCGGTTATCGAGGACAAGCTCATACTGCTCAAGGATCTGGCGGACATCACACAGCATATTTTCGTCATTCCACGGTTTCGTCAGATAACGGTGAATACCACCATTATTAATGGCCCCGATAATGGCATCAATATCAGAGTGACCAGTGAGAAGTATCCGCATGGTATCTGGAAAAATTTTCCGCGCTTCGGCAAGAAACTGGACACCCGTCATTTCTGGCATCTGTTGATCGGATATAATCAGAGAGAACGGCTTCTCCGCCTCCCTGATCTGTTTGAGGCCTTCAAGGCCGCTCGTTGCCGTATTAATCATATAATGCTCCCTACGAAAGAGCCGAAGCATCGAATTCGTAACGGACTCTTCATCATCAACTATCAATATTTTATGATTAAATCTGAGAGTCATAATAACCCTCTCCTTATTTATTATTCATTCTTGAGGGGAATCTTAATAGTAAATGTTGTACCATTATTGACTATACTGTCTACCTCAATTGTACCATTGTGCTTCTCAATAATATTATATGCGACATGAAGACCAAGCCCCGTACCTTTTCCTACGTCCTTGGTGGTGAAAAAGGGATCAAAAATCTTCAACAAGTTTTCCTTCGGTATTCCTACCCCCGTATCCGTAAATTTTATCTCAACATGTCCATTGTCAGTTCTTGTGGCAATGCGGATCTCGCCTTTTTCTTTAATTGCGTGCGCCGCATTAACCAGTATATTCATAAAGACCTGGTTAAGCTGCTGGGGGTAACCCATTATATCGGGAATATCCCCATATTCTTTATGAACGACAGCCTTGTACTTCAGTTCGTTCCATACAATGTTTAAGGTCGATTCAATGCTATTTTTAATATTAACCGCTTTGATCTTCTCGTCCCCGGGATGAGCGAAATTCTTCAGATCCTGAACGATCCTGCCAATCCTTTCTGTTCCTTCTTTGGACTCCCCGATCAATGCAACACCATCCTTGATAATAAAATCGATGTTCGTTTTAGTTTCAAGGTCTTCAATCAGCTTCAGGCTCTCTCCCACTGTCTCACGCAATTCCCCTCCAGATGCTTCCTTTTTCAAATCTCCCGTCAATGTCCGGTATTGGTTAATCAGCTTGATAACGTCATTCATATAATCCGATAGAGTTTTTAGATTACTGCTCACAAAAGCGGTCGGATTATTGATCTCATGAGCCACGCCCGCCGCAAGCCGCCCGATGGAGGCCATCTTCTCTGACTGCAGAAGCTGGAATGACGCTTTCTTCTTGTCCGTAATATCTTCGTAAGTGGCGACAATTTTACTGACGTCTGAACTATCCCCCGTTACGCCGGTCGTAACCTTGCAGATAATGCTTTCGCCGTTCTTGCGTCGGCACGAGAGTTCGAGTTCTTTACTGTATGTTGGCTTAGCCTCACGATCGTTAAATATGCGTTTGGTGAAATTCTCATATTCTTTTTCACTGCTGTAAAGAGCTCTGACACTCTTTCCGATGAGTTCATCCGGTTTCCAGCCAAAGACAGATTCCACGGCATTGTTGACAAATAGTATCTTATCATTTTGCAAACCCAGGACAACGTGCGGAATAGAAGCCAGAATAGAAGACTCCAGAGCCTTTAATTCTTTCAGTTCTTCCATCGAATTCTTAAGTTCAGTGACATCGATGGCGTTGCCTAAAATAGCCGATCTCCCCTCATATTTGATAGAGGTTAGTGTCTGTGACATCCACCTGATCTGATTTTCCTTGGTTACAACTCTATACTCGAATGCCGCTTTACGTGATCCGCTCAGCATCTCTCGAGCCATCCTCTTCACCATATCTCTGTCTTCCCGGTAAATAAAGAAATCGGAATCCTGGCCTACAGCATCCTCCGCGGTATAACCGGCGTACTCAATAGCGCTGGTATTAATGAAACGGAATTTACCATCTTGTAAGATATAAATGGCGGCAAGAGAGCTTTCCGCTAAAATTCTATAAAGTTCTTCCGCCTGCCTAAGCTGGGAAATATCTATAAAGGCTCCTCTCAATCCCACGATTTTACCATCCTGATTAATAGGGTCGCTAAAGGCAAGGACATGAAAAGTTCTGCCATCTTTTCTCACTATAGTGTATTCGTTCCCTCGGGTTGCTTCGCCCTCCAAGACTTTGCGAAGATTTGTTTTGGCCCTTTCCTGCTCTTCGGGAAGGAAATTGGCCAGCCAATTTATGCCTCTTTCTACATCTTCGGCTGTATAACCAAATATTTCAAGAAGGCCGCGGTTCGTAG